>JADZEF010000440.1 GCA_020850695.1 Planctomycetaceae bacterium
CGGTGTTGATGAGAATTGCTCCCTTTTTCATCATGCCGATGGTTTTGGCGTTCATAAGATAGTGGCTGCTGTCGGTCAGCGGCACATGCAGCGTGACGAAATCCGAACGCCGCAGCAATTCCTCGAACCCGACGCGCTGCGCGTCCAGCGCGCGCTCGACCTCCACGTCCATGTCGAGCACGTCGTGATAAAGAACGGTCACGCCGAAGGCATGAAGCCTGCGAGCGACCTCCTTGCCGATTCGGCCAAGGCCGACGATGCCCACGGTCGAGTTGAACAGCTGTTGCGACTCGTTGCGGAAGCGGTTGGCGAGCCACTCGCCCTTGCGCAGGTGGCTATCGAGATACGGCAACCGCTTGCCCACGGCGAGCATCAGCATGATGGCGTGCTCGCTGACCCCGATGCCGGTTCCGGCCGGAGCGATGCCGAGCCGAATATTGCGCCGCTTGAGCAGATCGAGGTCCAGCATGTCGTGATAGCCCACGCCCATCAGCTGGATCATCTTCAG
Organism: Planctomycetaceae bacterium; assembly: GCA_020850695.1. Classification (GTDB taxonomy): domain Bacteria; phylum Planctomycetota; class Planctomycetia; order Planctomycetales; family Planctomycetaceae; genus JADZEF01. The sequence goes on from JADZEF010000440.1 coordinate 509, forward strand.
CCGCTCGGCCTTCTCCCACGTCTCGTCCGGCAGCCGCAGGCTGAAGAGAATGACATAGTCGGCATCGCGCGCCTTCTCGATGCGCTCGTCGTTCGAATCCGATTTCAGCGTCACGAATTCGAAGCCCTCCGGCCTGGCTGCGCCGACGAGATCGTACATCTCCTGATTGGCGAACCCGGTGTAGAAAACCTTGCTGTGGCTTGCGGGCATTGCGATGTCCTTGACGGCTGACCGATGACGAAACCGCGGGCGCGCAGGAAAGCGCGCGGCGTCGAGAGTTGCAAGCAGGAACAAGCTGCACCGCAGCATCGTCGGATAAGCGACATTTTGTCCGGCAACGTCGAGCCCGGCGTTCGTCATTTCGCTGCACGGCATCTGTCGAGATTTCTCTGCGCAACGTCGTCAGACAACTTTGCCCGCGTTTGACAGCAGCAAGCGCCCGTCCTTAATTTCATTTGCCGACGATGCGTCGCTTGCGAAGCGTCGGCGAGAGAGCCGGACCGGGCGCGCGCATCGCCGACGGAGCGGGAAACAGAGTGTGGGATGAGTGCCGAGCACCTTCTGATCGTCGACGACGTCAGCCTGAATTTTGGCGGCATCAATGCACTTTCCCAGGTATCCCTGCAGGCCGAGCGCGGGCGCATCACGGCCGTGATCGGTCCGAACGGGGCCGGCAAGACGAGCCTGCTGAATGTTATCTCGGGCCTCTACCATCCAAGCGCAGGCCGCGTCGTCTATGACGGCAACGATCTCCTGAGCCGCCCGGCCCACGATCGCTCCAGGCTCGGCATTGCGCGCACCTTCCAGAATATCGCGCTGTTCAAG
>JADZEF010000351.1 GCA_020850695.1 Planctomycetaceae bacterium
CCCGCATCGAGCTTGTCGGCGTGCTGCTTGAGCGTCTTCTCGGTCTCGTACACAAAGCTGTGAGCCTTGTTCCGCGACTCGGCGAGCTTCCGCTCCTTCGCATCCTCATCGGCATGCGCTTCGGCATCGCGCCGCATCTTCTCGATCTCGTTCTTGTCGAGACCGCTGGAGCCCTCGACCTGCGCCTTGTGCTCCTTCCCCGTCCCCTTGTCCTTGGCCGACACGTTGAGAATGCCGTTCACATCGATGTCGAACGTCACCTCGACCTGCGGCATGCCACGCGGGGCCGGCGGGATCCCTTCGAGATTGAACTGAGCCAGCAGACGGTTGGAATTGGCCATCTTCCGCTCGCCCTGGAACACCTTGACCGTCACGGCCGTCTGGTTGTCGGCGGCCGTCGAGAAGGTCTCGGTCTTCGTCACGGGGATCGTCGTGTTGCGTTCGACGAGGACCGTCATGATCCCCCCTTCGGTCTCGATGCCGAGGCTGAGCGGGGTGACGTCGAGGAGCAGGATGTCCTTCTTGTCGCCTGTGATGATGGCCCCCTGGACCGCCGCACCGATCGACACGACTTCGTCCGGGTTCACCCCCTTGTGAGGTTCCTTGCCGAAGTAGTCCTTGACGAACTTCTGCACCATCGGGACGCGGGTCGAGCCGCCGACCAGAACGACTTCGTCGATCTGCTTGGGGCTCAGCTTCGCGTCCTTGAGGGCCTGCTCGACCGGCTTGCGGCACCGCTCGACGAGCGGGTCGATCAGCTTTTCGAACTGCGCCCGCGTGATGTTCATCGTGAGGTGCTTGGCGCCCGTCGCATCGGCCGCGATGAACGGCAGATTGACGTCGGTGTTCTGCGAGCTCGACAGCTCCTTCTTCGCCTTCTCGCACGCCTCGCGCAGACGCTGCAGGGCCATCGGATCTTTCCGCAGATCGATCCCCTGCTCCCGCTTGAACTGGTCGGCGACGTGGTTGATGAGGGCTTCGTCAAAGTCGTCACCGCCGAGGTGCGTGTCTCCGTTGGTGCTGAGCACCTGGACCGAGCCCTCTTCGACTTCCAGCACCGACACGTCGAACGTGCCGCCGCCGAGGTCGAACACGGCGATTTTCTCGTCCTTTTTCTTGTCGAGACCGTAGGCCAGCGCGGCGGCGGTCGGCTCGTTGACGATGCGCGAGACCTCGAGACCGGCAATCTGGCCGGCGTCCTTGGTCGCCTGACGCTGGGCGTCGTTGAAGTAAGCCGGGACAGTGATGACCGCCTTATTGACCTTGTGGCCGAGGTAGTTCTCGGCCGCTTCCTTCAGCTTGCGCAGGACGAGCGCCGAGATTTCCGGCGGCGTGTACTGCTTGTCGCCGATCTGCACCTTCACGTAGTCGTTCGCGCCGCCGACCACCTGGTACGGCACGATCTTCTCTTCGGCCTCGACTTCACTGTGCCGCCGGCCCATGAACCGCTTGATCGAGTAGATCGTCTTCTTCGGGTTCATCACCGCCTGCCGCTTCGCCGGGTCGCCGACGAGGATGTCCCCCTTGTCGGTGTAGGCGACGACGCTGGGAGTCAGCCGGCTCCCTTCCTGATTCTCGATGACCTTCACCTCGCCCCCTTCCATGATGGAGACGACGGAGTTGGTTGTTCCAAGGTCGATACCAATGATTTTTTCGCCCGACACTGCCATGGCCACACCCCCTTTGGTTTCCTGAGTCTGTCCGCCCGATGTCTGCAAGCGGCTGGACGCCGCAGGATTGTCATGAGTTGCACCCGAGATTCAGCCCGGGCTCTGGTGAGTCTCGTCTCCCTCGGAACTCCGCCGGGGCGACCGTCCGGAGAGCGAAAACTCGCACTGCTCAGCAGTACGAGGGAAGGAATAACAAATTGTGTGCCGTATCCGGCCCTCCCCCAGAGATGTCGCTAACATGTCATCCGACAGGGAGTTATTTACCCTCCCGCGATCGGCAACTCAAGCATCAAACCAGACTGCTGCCATTTTGGCACACAAGGGAAAGTCCGGCCACTTTTAGATGGATGCCAATTTGGCAGCAACAGTCCGGCTCGCTGTGGCAAGTCCCCGTCTGCTTGACACTGCACTCCGGGACCTGTAGAACAACAAGTACAGATGGTTTCGGCATTTCGGTACCGCCGGGGGACCCTTGCGGGCCAGACATGGTCCGCGCGGGAAGGCAGTCCGGGTGCACGCCGGTTCGGGGGAGGACGACCGGGACTGAGTTCCTGCGCCATGACGTAACGTCCTGCACAGGAAATGTTTCGAACTCTTGTTCGCGGCACGCATCCCGCCGTCTCCATGCCACCACGCACTCCTCGTTCCGCCACCCGCACCACTCCTCCCATGGCGAAAAAACCGCTGACTCGAAAGCCCGAACGCCCCGAGCCGAAGACGGGCTCCCGCGGCTCGAACCAGGCGTCCGCCAACCACAAACCGGCCAAGCCCCCCGCCCGTGCGGTCACCAGCGGGATGGAAGCCGAGATCCAGCGGATCGATAAGGAGCTGATCAAGCTCCTCAACAAGCGTGCGGCCGCCACCACCAAGCTGATCGAGGCGCGGCCGAACCCGCAGGAAGCCCTCTTCGACCCGCACGCCGACGACAACCTCTGGCGGTGGCTCGAATCCGAAAACCAGGGCCCGCTCCCGCCAAGCTCGGTCCGCGGCATCTTCAAAGAGCTGGTCAGCGCCGCCCGCCGCAAGGTGAAAACGGTCCGCGTTGCCTACCTTGGCCCTCCTTTCAGCTTCACGCACCTCGCCGCCATCGAGCGGTTCGGCACGTGGGTCGACCTGATCCCTGTCAGCACCATCGCCGCCGTCTTCGAGGAAGTCAACCGGGGGAACGCCAACTACGGCCTCGTCCCGATCGAGAACAGCACCGACGGCCGGGTGATCGACACTCTCTCCGAGTTCCAGAAGCTGCCGCTCCGCATCTGCGGGGAAGTGCAGCTGGCCATCCATCAGAACCTGATGTCGCGCTGCCCGCGAGGCGAGATCACCGAGATCTACAGCAAGCCGCAGGCCCTTTCGCAGTGCCGCGACTGGCTGGCCCGCAACATGCCGCAGGCCCGGCAGATCGAGGTGACCAGCACGTCGACGGCAGCCCAGCTCGCCCGCGACAAGCCGGGGGCCGCGGCCATCGCCAGCCGGCAGGCGGCCGTCGAGTACGGCCTGCAGATCGTGGCCGAGGCGATCCAGGACAACGCGAATAACGTCACACGGTTCGCGGTCATCGGCGACGAGACCAGCAAGTCGACGGGCGACGACCGCACCTCGGTCCTGCTGCAGATCCCGCACGAACCGGGCTCGCTGGCCGACGCGCTCCAGCTCTTCAAGAAGAGCAAGATCAACCTCACCTGGATCGAATCGTTCCCCCTCCGCGGCCCCGAGACCGGTTACCTCTTCTTCCTCGACTTCGAAGGTCACATGAGCGAAGCCCGGGTGAAGCGGACGTTGGAAGAATTGGAAAAGGGCGCCGTCCGGATGGAAGTGCTCGGTTCGTACCCGCGCAGCGAGCCGGTCGACTGAAGGCAGAGGGGTCAGGAGTCAGGAATTAGGATTCAGGGAAAGGCAGGAGAGTCGAGTCGCGTTAGGTCAGACTTTCGACTTTCATGCCGGAGATTCGCTGGTCCAGAGTGCCGATGGCTTCGCGACCCCGTGACGTCGACCATGGCTGCCTTGGCTTTCCCTGATTCCTGATTCCTGAATCCTGACCCCTTGGATTCCCCCCATGCGTCGTCTGCTCGTCGCCGGCAACTGGAAGATGAACACCGTCCGCAAGACGGCCGAGGCGCTGGCTTCGGGCGTTGCGTCCGGAGCGAAGCCTCACCTGGCGACGGTCGACGTCCTGGTCTGTCCGCCGTTCCCGTACCTCGTGCCGGTCGCTGCGGCGCTGGCAGGCTCGGGGGTGTCGCTCGGTGCTCAGAACGTCTGGCATGAGCCGAAGGGGGCCTTCACGGGCGAAACCTCGGCCGACATGCTTCTTGACGCGGGCTGCAGCCACGTTCTCATCGGCCACAGCGAGCGCCGCCATGTGCTGCGGGAGCCGGACGACCTGATCAACCGCAAGGTGCGGGCCGCCATCGGCAAGGGGCTGCATGCCGTGCTGTGCGTGGGAGAGCTTCCGGACGAGCGCAGCTCGGGGCGAACGCAGGCGGTGCTCGACCGGCAGATGGAGTCGGGGCTGGCGGGAGTCGAGGCGGGGGATTTCGGAAAGCTGACGATCGCCTATGAGCCGGTGTGGGCCATCGGCACCGGGGTGACGGCCACGCCTGAGCAGGCCCAGCAGGCTCACGATCATCTTCGCAAATGGGTGGCCGCCCGTTACAATCCGGAGGTCGCCAAGGCGCTCCGTATCCTCTACGGGGGGAGCGTCACGGCGAAGGATGCGAAGAACCTGTTCGAGCAGGCGGATGTCGACGGCGGGCTGGTGGGCGGTGCGAGTCTCGAAGCCGAGAAATTCGTCCCGATCATTGAGGCCGCTGCGGCGGTGACTGCCTCGGGGAAATAGCCTGGAATGGAAGGCCGAATTTCGAAATTCAAATGCCTAAGGAAATGCACAAAGGCCAAAACTCAAAAGGTTCGAGTCAAGAGACTTTTGTCACTTTGAGTTTTTGACTTTCCTTAGGCCTTTGATTTTCGCCCTTCGGATTTGTTGTCTTCAGGACGCCCTCGACTCAGTTCCATGACTGCGGATCGGTGCGGCGGACGCGGGTCACGGAGTGACTCGGCCCTCATTTTTGGAAATTCAAAGGATTGCCGATCATGGCTGGTTTTGCGATGACGCTGTTGTCCCTCACTGGGCTCCTGCTGATTTTTATCGTCCTTCTGCAGCGCGGCCGCGGCGGCGGGTTGGCGGGAGCATTCGGCGGTGCGGGGGGACAGAGCGCCTTCGGTACCCGGGCGGGTGACGTCTTCACGAAGATCACGGTCGTCCTCGCGGTGATCTGGGTGGTGCTCGCCGGTGCGACCGGCTTCGCCATGCGGGCCGGCGCGACGAAGCGTTCGTCGGAATTTGCCAGCGAGAAGTCGGATGTTCCGGCGGTCGAAACCGCGAACCCCGAAAAGGACGAAAAGGCTCCGGCGACCGACAAGGCTGACGTCGAGAAGCCGTCGACCCCGGCCGCCACGACCGACGAACCTTCGAAGGATGAGGCGAAGAAAGACGCCGACGCCGAGAAGCCGTCCACTGACGAGCCGAAGAAGGACGAGCTCAAGAAAGATGACGCGGACAAGCCGGCCACGGAGAAGTCCGAAGACAAGCCGGAAGCGAAGAAGCCCGAGTCGAAAGAAGAGCCCGCCAAGCCCGAGACGGAGAAGAAGGACGAGCCGAAGGCCGACAAGTCCGAAGAGAAGTAGTCGGCGATCAGCCGCCGGTGACAGTCTGGCGGCCAGCAACGGGATGATTCAAAGCGTGGTCGGAAGTCGCAGGACTTCCGATCACGCTTTTTTCATCTTCATTGCCTTTTTCCGTGTGTTCCGTGTATTTCGTGGTTCCTTGGCCTTCGGGCCGCGTCGGACACCACACACGGGATGCGCTCATGCCCACACGCCGCGAACTGCTCACCTCGGCCGCCGCCATCGCGGCCGGTCATGCCCTGCTCCAGGAAGTAGTCGGCCAGGAGTCGAACCCGGCAGCCCAGGTAGTCGACCGGGCCTCGTCGATCCGCATTACCGGGCTCAAGGCGTGGTGGGTCAATCCGAACGTCTTCATCCGCATCGAGACCAACCAGGGGGTCGTCGGCTGGGGTGACATCAAAGGGGTCGACCCTCGCGTCTCGAAGCCGCTCGTCGAATCGCTCTATGAGCTGATCGACGGCGAAAACCCGACGCGGATCGAGCACATCTGGCAGAAGTTGTACCGGGCGCACCGC
>JADZEF010000352.1 GCA_020850695.1 Planctomycetaceae bacterium
CAGAGGGAGCAGAGAAAATGCAGATGTCGAAGGGCACTGCAATCGCTGCGGCGCACAGGACCGTCTCTGCTTCTCTCATGCCTGTCTTCTCTCTGCTTCCTCTGCTCGCTCCTGTGAAATGCCTTTCGCATTTCTGCCCTGGTTTTCTCCCTGACTCCGTGTCTGTTCCGAAAATAGGCGTCACGCCCCCAAGCCATGCACAGGTGATGCCGTTTTCATCATTGAGAGTGCGGCGAAGGCCTCATTCTCGACTCCGTGGTGAAAATTGCTTTCCGGATGCGCCGATGCCGGTGCAACTACGGCTCACCGTTGCTCGTCATCAAGGGTCGGTTCTCGGCACGCCGGCATCACGGACCGACTCGCACCACCGCAACGCGGAACCCCACATACGCCTTCTGTTCGTCAGGGAAGTAACCCGTGCGAGCCGCCGACCGGCAAAACTTCCCCACGTCGAGCCAGCACCCGCCCCGCACGACACGCTTGATCGTCTCCTTCGAGACCTCCGGATCCTTTCCCCCGGGGGGCGTCAGCTCGTACCAGTCCCGACACCACTCCCAGACATTTCCGTGCATGTCGCACAGGCCCCACGGGTTGGCCGCGTAGCGACCGACCTCGGTCGTGCGCTTCAGATACGGTCCCGCCTCCCCCTCGGGATACGGACCATTCCCGTCGAAATTGGCCGCACGGCTGTCGAGTTTGTCCCCGAACGCGGTCGCGGTTTTCGTCCCCGCACGGCACCCGTATTCCCATTGAGCATCGGTCGGCAATCGGAACTCCCAGTCCCCGGGCAGTCGACCCGCCGCACGCTCTTGCCGGGTGCAGTTCGTCACAAACTCCGTCGCCTCGTCAGGGCTGACGGAGTACACCGGGTACCGAGCCCCTTCGCCCGCCAGCGACTCGTTTCCCGCTTGATCTCTCGGCGTCTTCCCCATCACCGAGTTCCACTCGGATTGAGTCACCTCATGCTTCCCCAGCCAGAAGCCGGTCAGCGTCACACCGACCTGGTCCTCCTCGTCGCTGCGGAGTCTCTCGCTCTCCGGACTCCCCATCAGGAAGGATCCCTCGGGGCACCAGCAGAACGTCATCTTCAAGGAATTTCCGTCCCACTCCTGGCCGGCTTTGGTGCCGACGGCCAGCACGCGAGGCGCCGCCACGTCCGCGACGGCAGAATGTCCGAGACTCACCAGACACAAGAGTGCGAACGTGAAACGCATGGCGGTTCTAGATCGAAGGAGCGGCTTTAGCGTAGTCACGCATACTACGAGCCGTCAGTATGACACGCATTGCCATGCCGCCGAATGGATCGCCACCGCAGGTAAGGTAGGCCAGCGCCAACGCGGCTTGGCCCACGCTACGCGACTACGCACGTTTTGTGAGCAACTTTAGCGAGTCTTTCGACTTCGTCGAAAGATGGATGAACGAAGTCTCGTCATCTGTGATTGTTTGCTCGCGAAAGGTTCTTTTCCATTCTCTCAAAAATGTATGCGCACTCCAGATTTCAGGAAAGAAATTGCAGAACACAAACTGCAAGAAATGTCCAAAACTAAGAGGAGCACTAACAGCACATCTACAGTGCCCCCACAGAATGTGCGCGTGAACCGCTGGATGGCCAAGTGACGCATTTCGTGGGTCGTAGTCGAACCGAATCGGCGATCTGAGGCGCAAGTATTCGTCCTGAGCCGCGCGATAAAGATCTATCACATCTAAAAATGGCTGTGTCTCCAACTCCTCTCTATCCACGTCGTACGGACACGGATAAAGACACAATCGGTGACCAGTAAGGCGATCTGAGTAGAACTCATACGTAATCTGTAACAGCGATCCGTCATAAAGAAATGCCGAATACGCTTCGTTACGCACGTGCGCACAATACTCTGCGACACTTGCGAAAGGGTGTGTCGCTTCTAGCAGTCCTGAACCACCCAGAGGACGCCAAGTGACTCGTGCCTTCCTTCCGTTGCGATCAATTACAACCGGATTCACCCGAAGCGCAACTCCTGCCTCAATCAACAATTCCAAACATCCATCAACTTCTTGGCGTACGTCATTCGCCGTCGCTTTCACCAGTGTCCCTTTCCATGATTTTGCGCAGACCGCGCTGCATTTCCTGCGGTAAAAGATCAAAAGCAAGTTCGCCCTTCTCAACAGCCTCGAGGAACTGCTTTAGTCCCTTCTCTGCCTTCCGGATCTCCGCCCTCTCACCCGCCGAACGCTCTCGAGGTATATTACGCATATGCTGGCTTTCGCTCTGAGTTGGGATCCGAAATTTCAATTGGAAACCTCGAGCCACAACTTCATCGAACTCTCGCTTGATTTCCGTCATACCCTTACCATAACCGCAGAGGCGAACCCATGCGCGTGATCGCGTGATGGCGGTAAACAAGATGTTGCGAATCTTTATCAGTTCGTACCCTCCGCCACATTGCTGACAATTCACAACATAAACCATCGGAGCCTCGTTGCCCTTAGCCCGATAAATGTGTGACATCGCAACAGAGTGCGAAGAGAAGACCTCATCTTGGCTAGTTGTTACTCCAACTAGATGGGATCGTATCTTACGTCTGCCGAGCGCATCCGCAAAAGCCTTCGAAAGACGCTTTGCAGTGAGCGAGTCCGGGAAGATTATGAGAATATCGTCTGGTTCAAGCTCATCTTTTCCGAGGTTTTGCTCGACCTGAGCAGCTACCCATTCTGCCTGTTCGATATCGTCATCAAATTTGCGGCACTGAACAGCATCTTTCGGGTCAATTCGATCGACAAAGTAAGGTGGATAGGATGTCGGACGACGCTTCAACTCTACTTCCTTCCCGAGAGTGAGTTCGCCATTAACAATGTCGTATCCGACTTCATGCCAGAGTGTCGGATCATCAAAATGCTGGACCAATCCATCTTTTCGGTAGACCCCAAAGCCGAGGGCGTGGGCAAGCGTAAGTGCCCAAGGCGTATTTCGGTAGCACACCGGCAACACGATATCCTGCCTAGCTTGCCCGGATGAATTGATTAGCTTGACGAGTGCGTTGCCGTCGTCGTCCATGCCGAACAGTTTTTCAGTCGACGGCATCTCAGTGTTAGATAGATTCTGCAACTCGTCGTATGCCCAAACGATGCGCCTCGGGTCAGAAGCAAATTTGTAGATGAGACGAAAAAATGGCCACGGCAGGTCCTGTGCCTCATCGATTAGTACTGCGTCGTACAGCGGTTCAGGGCTAGCGCGCACTTTGGGTCGAGTAGGCGGATTGGCGAAGGCTTGCGCGAGCGGTGTTGATGCGATAGAGAAGTTCCGTGTGGCCGAACACAGTGGCATCACGCGGAGCGATGGCGATGGCGAACAGCGTTCATGTGCGGCTGGATGAGGTGTTGGCGCATTTCTCCGAACTGGAGGATCCGCGGTCGGAGATCAATCGGCGGCATCCGCTGGAGAGCGTGCTGGTCATCCTCCTCATGGCGGTGCTGG
>JADZEF010000353.1 GCA_020850695.1 Planctomycetaceae bacterium
GATTGCACGTTCGATCCCGAAGGGATACAGCGGGCGGCGCTCAACATCATCCTGAATGCGATGGACGCCGTCGAAGGAGCCGATCACGCGGTGGTCCAGGTCGAGACCGGCTACGACGTCGAGTCGGACAGCCTGTGGGTCGCGATCGCCGACAACGGGCCGGGGATTCCCGAAGAGCAGATCGAGCGGATCTTCAACGTCTTCGAATCGACCAAGGGAGCGCGCGGCACGGGTCTGGGACTGTCGGTCAGCCAGAAGATCATCCGCGAACACGGCGGCGAGATCGCGGTCGAATCGCGCCTGGGCGAAGGCTCACGATTCACACTGTCGTGGCCGCGCGTGGACGATGACTCAGCGCCGGATGGGCGGACGCTGGGGTGACGGAGAGGCTTGAGGAGTGAGGCTTGAGGCGGGAGCGATAGGGGAATGCTTCTCGTTGCGAGCAACGGGGGTGAAGTGGTAGGGGCGTCGCCCCGGAATCATCATTCGAGCGAGCGTAGTTCTTCGAGCGATGACATCGGTGCATCGAACGGCCAGCGCGCGGCGAAAGTCTCATCGTCTCCCGAGTCTTTCGTCCAGTCGATCAGGGTTCCACTCTGGTCAAAGACATACGCGGCGGGGCCCGAGGGGACTGACCATCCGGATTCGATGGGAGTATACGCGAACCAGCGTCTACGGGCATGCGGATTGAAGAGAAGACTGTCGACGGCGTCGACGCCTTTTCAGGAAGAGAGAACTGCCGAAGGTGGGACTCGACCCCACACGAGGGGTGAACCTCGCCGGATTTTGAATCCGGTGCGTCTGCCATTCCGCCACTTCGGCTGGGGATCGAGCAGTTTGGCAGCGTCGCGGAACGCCGTCAAGCGCGTGGATTTCTGTCGAGCAGCCGACCGGCGAATTGACATCGCCCCGCGTTCGACTTTGACTGATGGGAGGGATGGTCCGGGAAGGAGGCGACAGCATGTCGATGCAACGCGGGTGGACGATTTTGCTGGCGATCGCTGGGCTCGCCTTAAGCGCGGGAGCCGCCGATCTGCCGCCGCCCGCAAAGCGCAAGGTCGATTTCGCCAAGGACATCCGTCCGCTGTTTCAGAAGCGGTGCGTCAAATGCCACGGAGCCGAAACCGCCGAGAATGGTTTGCGGCTCGATGAGCGGTCGGCTGCCCTGGACGGCGGCGACGCCGGTCCAGCCTGGATGGCGGGCGAGAGCGCCGACAGCCTGCTCATTCACCTGGTGGCCGGCGTCGATCCCGACGTAATCATGCCGCCGGACGGAGAGAAGCTGACCGGCGAGCAGATTGGTCTCTTGCGGGCGTGGATCGACCAGGGGGCGGAGTGGCCGGAGGAGTGAGGGGGCGGAAGAGGATGGGGGGACGTGGGGAAGGGAGACTCGGGGGAGTTAAGAGGAAGACCGCCGCCAGCGGCGACGGCTTTTCATGGGGACGGGAAAGGCGGCGTTTCGTAGAATACTGGCCTCTTCAGCCGTTTTTTTCGGCAGTGTGCGCGGTTCCGCGTTTTCTCGTGGGGAGACTTCAACGTGACGATTCGCTCCGGTCTGGTGGCGGCTATGTGGGTTGCGGTTGCGGTCGTGCCCCGGTTTGGGGAGGCAGCCGTCTATCAGGGGACGGTGACGGCTTACTCGGCCGATTCTCGCGAACTGACGATGGATGTCACGCGCGGCAATGCGAGCCGGACCTTCGTGCTGACGGAAACGGCTGTTGTGCTGGAAGGGACGAAGAAGTCGTCGGCCGATCAGTTGGGGCCGGGGCAGACGGTAACCGTCACGACCAACTCCAAGAACGAGGCCACGCGCATCGTAATTCGCGGCGGATCGGCACCCGCGCGAACGCAGGCCCGTGGCGGCGACGACGCGGGTGAGACGGGGGGATCTCTGCCCGGCGAGTGGCCGCAGTATCGCGGACCGCGGCGCGACAACAAGTCGGCTGAGACCGGACTGCTCAAGTCGTGGCCAGACGGCGGGCCGCAACTGGCGATGACCATTGAAGGACTCGGCGAAGCCTATTCAAGCGTCGCGATTGTCGGTAAACGCCTCTACACGATGGGGAACCGCGGCAACGACGAGTACCTGCTTGCCTACGACCTGGAATCGGGCGATGAAGTCTGGGCAACGCGGAGCGGAGATGCTTACCGCGAAGGACAGGGGAACGGCCCTCGCGGGACTCCGGTGGTCGATGGAACCCGTGTGTACGCGCTGGGAGCGAATGGCGACCTGATCTGTGCCGAAGCCGACAGCGGCAAACCGGTCTGGCAAGGGAACATCCTGAAGGAATTCGGCGGCGATAACATCGTCTGGGGAATCAGCGAAACGCCCCTCATCGATGGAAACCAGCTCGTTTGTACTCCGGGAGGCCGGGGCGGGACGGTGGTCGCGCTGGACAAGTCGTCGGGAAAGCTCGTCTGGAAGGCACAGGTTCCCGGCGATCCGCAGGCGGCCTATTCGTCGGCCATCGCGGCGACGATTGGTGGCGTGCGGCAGTATGTGAATTTTGTCCATACGGGATTGGTGGGGATCGAAGCGGCGACGGGGCGCGTGCTGTGGGGCGACCGAACCTCGGCGAACGGGACGGCGAACTGCTCGTCGGCGATCGCCGTGCAGGATGTCGTCTTCAGTTCCACCGGCTATGGAACAGGGGGAGCGCTGGTGCGAGTCAGCGGTTCACCGCGCGGCATGCAGGCGAACGTGGTGTATGCCA
>JADZEF010000354.1 GCA_020850695.1 Planctomycetaceae bacterium
CAGACGATTCCAGTCGGTGCCTCGAACCGTGAGAAATGACACCGCAACGACCAGGAGGAAGACGAACGTTGTTCGAATCGTTGGTGCCAGGTCACTCGAGAACCCGCTCATGTCTTTCTTGACGATCACCGAGGTCAGACTTCAAAGCCGGCCGACAGCAGAGAGAAGATCACCCATTGCGGCATTGTTGGTCCTCGAATCCCCGACGAGGTTCTCCTCCTCATCAGCGAACATCGATCCCCGGTACGGACGCGATCCCACCAGATGCATCCCTGTCCGAGGGAGCCGACAGACGCATCAATCGGGAGTCGGACTGCTCCTCCTGTTTCTGGATTCGTACGGCGTCAGCTCCTGTGGACGAAATCGATGCCCGTCGACCTCGTAGTCTCTCGCGGGGATTCCCGCCGCGTGCAGGAATACGGCCGTGGCGGCGGGCCAGGGTGACCAGAGGGAGCGAAACGACATGGAATTTCCGATCGGGATCCAGAGCGTCAGAACGGCGACCATCGCGACGCTTCCAGCCACAGCAATCCACGCATTCCGCTGGAGAGGATTGTTTTGCCGGCTCCACTGATGGCGGGACAGGCTTTCCGCGCGGTCCGCGAGGAGACCACGATGGTTGCCAATTCCCAAAGCGCCCGACGGGCCCTTCGCGGCTGGCGAGATGATGAGCTGGAGCAGCGCTCTGAGGTAGCGAGCGGCCTCCGCCTTTGAACTGACCGCGGCTTCGTCGCAGACAAATTCTCGCGTGAGGACGGCCTGGCGGGAGGCCCACCACACCGCCGGGTGAAACCAGAAAATGCTCTCCGCACAACGCTGCACGAAGAACCGGAGAGGATGTCCGAACCGCAGATGTGCCACTTCGTGACGAATGACATAGACGAGATCGTCGCACGGCATGCTGAGCAGAGCGCGGGGGATGAGGATCGTCGGAGTCTGGAGCTGGAAACAACAGGCGGTGCGGACTCGGTCAGAGAGGAGAATCCGTATCGGCTTTCTGCCGAGATTCCGCGTCCCCGCATCCCGTTCACTCAGCCCCGAACCGGAAACGCGAACCCGCAGCGCATAGTCGAATTCCGCGGGGAGTGGAACACTCCGGCAAAGCAAAGAAATGAGAATGAAGGCATCGCGAGCGAGAAGACCGATCAAGAGAGCAGTCCCCGCCCCCCAGAGGGCTACGAGTCCGGCGGCGAATGACGACAGCATTGAGCCAGCGGGTGTCTGCTCCGGAAGCCGCAGGGTTGCGGATGTGTTGATCAGGCGCAGGTGCGGGAAAGTGAATCCGATCAAGGGGGACAACCAACAGAGTCAGGAAGCACAGATTCCAGAGACAGTCTCGATCCTGATTCCTCTGCAGACGACGCGCGGCCACCGCGGTGATCGCAATAGTAATCGTCACCTGCAGTGAAAATGAAAGCAGCGATTCGACCAGGCGGAACACGCTCACTTGTCCGTCTCCAGTTCGTCGATCGCGTTGAGGATGGCTGCGACTTCGGACGAAGAGACCTCATTGGGAACGAGAATCGTGCTCACCAGGGCCGGGACAGATCCCCCGAAGAGAACTTCGCAGAGGTCGCGGATAATGGCTCGCGACGTCGATTCGCGCGACACCCGCGCCCGGTAAACGAAAGCCCGTCCTTTCTTGGTGCGTTCCAGAACCTGTTTCTTGTGCTCAAGAATCCGGACGGTCGTCATGACCGTCGTGTAGGCCACCGGTCGTCCCAGCTCAACCCACACCTGCCGGACGGTCGCCTCTCCCAGCATCCAGATGACGCCCATGATCTCCAGTTCGTGGTGGGTGAGCCGCCACGAATCGAGCGTTTCTTGAAGCACGGCAGCTTCTTCTTCTGGCGTTTCGAGAATCGACAACGGGCACCTCCTGCCGGCGGCTGACATGCGCCGATCGGCGCGATCTGAACTCAGAAATCCAACCATGTTCCGAATCCGACGAGCTGCTCTCGCTGGCGCAGAAATTCGTATTGAAGCGACGGGCCGCGATAGAACTGGCCTCCGACACGGAAGAGATGGTTCGATTCGACACCTCTCCATTGCCAGCCGGCCATGGCGTTCACTCCGGGGTTCATTCCGTTGTCCTGGCGGGAATGGAGATTGACGGCGGCGAACGGCGAATCGTTTCGCCCGTTCCATGTCCTCAATGCTCCCCATTCGAGCCCCGTCTGAAGTTCCAGCGGTCGAGCGCCGCCGCTGCGCGAGAAGGCGTACCCCAATTCGCCGTACAAACGAGACCATTCCGTCCATTCATAGGACACGCCCAGGACGAGGCTTTCGCGGACGTAGTTGATCCGCTCGATGTCCGGACGCTTCAGCATCAGTTCGTCTCCCAGATGGGAACTGATGTGGTAGTACCCGAACTTCCACGAGACGGGGCCTTGTCGATACGTCAGCGGAACGCCAAAACGGAAATCAACCGCATCGACGTCTTCCTGCTGTTGAAGATCGAGCCGTGGCATCGCGGCGCCCTCCAGATCGAGTTGCCAACCCTCGCCGTCCACGGCACCGGGAGTTCCGTACCGAACCAGTCCGACTCGTGCTCCCAGCGTGACCTCCCAGATCCATCCCCGATCCCCCTGGTGCAAGACCTGCTGTGCGAAGCGCGGTTCCTTCTCACCCGCGAGATAGGAGTGATAGAGCAGGCCCTGGGGAAGAAACTCCCAATCCCAGCTTTCTCCGGCGTGGCGGGGACCGATGTTCTCCCGCTGTCTCACGACTCGTTCCGCTTTCTGTTCAACGGATTCTTCGTCTGAAAATATCTGCTCGGGATCGGACAGCCTTGTGATTCTCTGCTCGAACGAGTCCGCAAGACGTTCCGTCTGCTCGTCGAGCCACTCCGGCCGATCCGCAGCGACACTCCGGGCTGCAGGACTCGAAACGAGCAAGCACAACATCGCCAGACAAAGCATCGCTTGATGGTTCAGAGAGAAACGAGGCAGGGATCGTCGTGTCTTTGGAATCGATCGCGACCGCGACCGGCGCGACCGATGTGGGCCGTCACACCTCCTGGCGGACGAATCGCTGGCCTGTGCGGCGATCTGTTCGTCGGAGCCAGGCACTTCTTGGCCCTGAAGAGTGAGAGAGGCGAGGAGCAGGACGAAAGCGATCGGAACCGTAGATGACTCATTCGGGCGGCGCTAAAGCTGCTTCGTTTTCAATGGCGGCGGCATTGCCACGCCCAGCCTTGCGCGCCGGTCAACTTCCGAGTCTCGAGGAATCGGATGGCATTGCTCGGAGTAGTAAAGTGAGTAAGCGGTTTGAAAGACGGCCGCGACGTCCCAGTCGGCTCTGGTCATCACGTTCAGCGGCCGGAGCTGAAACGATGCCGATTCCACCTCGAACAGCGAAATCCTCTTCCCGGAATCGAGGACGGTTAGCATGTTCTGCGCATCGAGCAGGGCGACGCTGTGATTGTGCTGCATCACCGCGTACCCGGAACCCGGGCCGACGGTGGCCAGATCGCGGCCGAAGAAGACAGAAGCATATTTTCCGCCCAGCCGCCCCATGATGGTGGGGGCGATGTCGATGGAGCATCCCAGCGTATGGCACCGCTTGCCGGCTTGTGCCTGGTCGGGACGGATCAAGAGCACCGGGACACGATAGGAACGCAGCGGGAAGAGTTGCTTTCCATAGACGCGGGCGCCGTGATCTCCCATGACGACGAAGATCGTGTTTCGATACCAGGGTTTCTGTCTGGCTTCGCGGAAGAATTCTCCCAGACCCCAGTCGGCATAGCGGACTGCACTTTCACGGCTGCCCGTCTGGGTCTCGTCGGGAACACGGTCGGACGGGAACGTGAAGGGGCGATGATTGGAGACGGTCAAGAGCGTCGCAAAGAACGGTTTCTTCCCGCCCGCAAGTTGATCAAGCTCTCGCAGAGCGCCGCGGAACAGATCTTCGTCCGAGACCCCCCAGGCGTTCGTGAACGTCGGATTGTCAAAGTCGCTTTGCTCGCGGAAATGATTGAAACCGTTCGACGTCATGAATGTCCGGACGCCGTCGAACAGCCCGCGCCCCCCGGTCATGAAGAGCCGCTCGTAGCCGCGCTCGGCGAGGACGTTCGCCAGGGTATAGACGTGCGAGGAATGGTCCCGCTTGAGGATCGATTCGGTGGGAATCGGCGGAAGCGAGGTGAGTACGGCTTCGAGGGCCCGGGCGGTTCGATTGCCCGTCGCATAGAAGTTGTCGAACAGGAGCCCCTCGCGGCAGAGGGCGTCAAAACACGGTGTGAGCGGCGATCCGCCGAGAGCGCCGACGTGATCCGAACCGAGGCTTTCTTCGAGGATCACGACCACATTGTGATCCTGCTGGGGCTCCTTTGTTTCCACAGTGCGGTCGAGCGGGTTGACTGCGTTCGCGACGAATTGGTCTCCCGGCAACTCGACCCGCTTGCGGACGCGGGTATTGGCTTCCTCCGGTTCCAGAGTCAGATAGAGTCGGTCGAACTCGAACCGGCACGTCCAGGCGTGATCGACGAAGCTGAAGACGCCGTTCGCCGCACACTCGTTGGCGACGCGGTTGGAGGTGACGTCGGCGTCCGAAGCCGAAGTGGTGGCCCAAAGGACCGCTGCGAGTGCGATGGCACCGACGGGGAATGCGCAGAGGATCGACGGCGAAGCCGGCGATTGCAGGGACCGCAGGAATCGCGGACGCATCGAGAGACACAATCCGGTTCCCACCAGCCCCACGCCGATCAGCAAGGAGCCGATCGGGTACGACTGCTGAATGTTGCAGCACACTTCCGTCGGATAGACGACATACTCGAAGACGATGTAGTTCAGTCGCGAGTCGAACTCCTGGAAGAACAGGAACTCGAGCACACACAGAAAAGGGAGCAGAAAGAACAGGGTGCTCCAGGTCGCTTCGAGGATCAGGCGTTGAAAACGCTTCTGTCCCGGATTCCGCCAGCAGGAGAGGTACAGCACCAGCGGGATGAGCGAGAACAGGGTGACCAGCAGGTCGAACCGCAGGCCAGTGGCCAGAATACGGGCCACATCCATCCACGACACCGAACGGAGTTGTCCCGAGTCCACGAGCAGAACGATCCGCAATGCGAAGCTGGCCGACAGCATCAGTGCCGCCAGTTCGAAGGCGATTCGGTATGCCCCGAGAGCCCATCGATCCGCATGGGTGAGACTGGCAGGAGCCAGTGCCGCCTCAGCCGGTGCCGTGTCGTCGCTTTGCATGTTCTCCCATCCCTGGGCGGCGTGAGATCCCGCGACGCGATATGCTCGCGCGGTTGTACTATGGAGATAGTTTTAAGTCGAGGGGAGTTGGCCGGTTGAGCCGAACCGCGGAAATGCAGGCGTTCGGCAGGGGGCGGCGTCGGCAAGCGGAGAGGGAAGCGATCGAGAGTCGCTCAGACGACGCGGCGGCGGGCGGACGGGAGCCAAACATGAGCATAATGGCACGCATCCGAGCGAATCACGGCTCGATGTGTTGCCACCGTCAGAAGGGGAGCAAAGGAAGGACGGTCAGTGTCGCGGGAATCAGCGGAAGGCAGAGCCAGCAGACGGACCGCTGCAGTTCGAGTTTGAAGCACTCCGAGTGTAAGCCCCAGAGCGATCGGTCTGCGGCGAAGTGCGTCAACCGAGGCCACCACCGAGGGATTTCGCGGCAATATTGAACGTAGGGTTCTCCCAATCGAACACGCAGTTTCTGCTCCTCGGCCGGCACGACGCCGAAGGCATAGATCAGCACGGGCAAGACGAGCCCGGCCAGAATCCACGCGCTCTCGAAAAAGAACGGCTGGGACACGGCGATCAGCAGCGTGCCGACATACAGCGGGTTGCGGCAAAGCGAGTAGGGCCCGACGCGAACCACAGAGGTCGACTTGAGGCCTCCCAGGCAGGACGCTGCCCACAGTCGCACGGCGATGCCTGCCGCCAGCAGAAGCAGTCCCGTTCCCCACGAAGCGATGTGATCTGTCAGAGGGAAGATTCGAAGAGGATCAAGCCAGCATGCGAAAGCAACGCTCGATCCCAAAGAGACCACCGAGAGGGCGATTCGCCATTGATAGGCGAAGGATTTCTTCAGCGAGACCGACTCGGAAGCGGAAAGGGGAGCCGAACTGATACCGGTGGTCGCAGACGATCCGGAGAGAAACATGCGAGACATCCTTGACGAAAATCGGGCCTTCAGTGGACGGCCTGCGAAATACTATGACTGTAGGAACATGTCAATCGACGGTCTCCGGATTTCGCTTCACTTTTTCCTTCTTGGGCAGTCCCCCACGTCTTATGCGAGTCCGAAAGACGAACACGACATGGTCAGTCCGTGCGCCCCGCAGCAACCCGTCTTGTCGGTCTTGAAGGAAAATACTACAAACGTCGTAATTTCGTCCGAAAGGTCTCTTCAGGACGATTCGCCGGTCTGTGTTGACCATCCTCGTTCTTGTCGTTCCCCTCGACCCGCAGGTCCAGAATGAGCAAGGAAGCCACGCCCTTTCGCCCCGCTCCGACCTCGTACAGCGAGAGCCTCGATCGCTGGACGACACCGCATGCAGCCTCCGATTACCCCTCAAAGTACGGGCAGTCACTTCGCGACCGACGCGAACTCGGATGCATCCGCCGATTCGTCGAATCCCTCGCGCCGAACAGTCGGATCCTTGACCTACCGTGTGGAACAGGCCGACTCACTCCGCTCCTTCTGAGTCGCGGGCTACAGGTCGTCGGAGCTGACGGCTCCGAGTGGATGGTCAACGCGGCACGGGAGCAGCAGCATGCCCATGGTGACGGCGTGAGTGCCCATTCCGCCAATCCCGTCTTCGAAGTCCGCGAAGCGCTCAACACCGGATACCCCAAGGGGGCATTCGATGCCATCGTCTGCAATCGTCTCTTTCATCATTTCCGGGAGCCGGAGACTCGAACGGCGGTCCTGAAAGAGTTTGGCCGGATCTGCCGCGGCCCGATTCTCGTGTCCTTCTTCAATTCCTTTGCGCTCGACGCGTTCAGAGTTCGCATGAAGCACTGGATTCGTGGCAAGGTGGCCACCGACCGCATTCCCATCTCTCTGTCGACCATGCGTCGGGATGTGGGGAACGCCGGAATGGACGTCGTCGCGAAGTTGTCTGTGCTCTGGGGATTGTCTCCAATGTGCTACCTGGTGCTGCAGAATCGCGTGCCCGTGGTCGGTGAAGGGTCCCAATCGCAGGCACGGCCTTCGGCGCTTTCGAAGGCGAGCTGATTTTCAGAGCCTGCCGAGACTACAGGCTGCGGGCTTCGGCTTCTTCGAGTTTGTAGATCCGCATCGAAGCCGAATCGTTGGAATTCGCAGCGCGAGCCGGTCGGGGAAGACAAACCCTGACTTCAGTCCCGACGCCGACCTCGCTTCGTAGCGTGAGTTGTCCTCCGTGACTCGTGACGATGGCGCGGCAGATGGCCAGCCCTAGGCCTGCTCCCCCCGTCTCACGGTTATGGGAGGTGTCGACGCGATAGAACCTGTCGAAGAGATGGGGAATATGCTCGGGAGCGATCCCGATACCGGTATCTCGGATCACCACCTCGAGGGTGTGCAGCCAGCATTCCACATCGAGCTGAATGCTGCCTCTCGCGGGCGTGTATTTCACCGCGTTGTCCACGAGGTTGAGAAAGACCCGTCGAAGTCGATCGGCGTTTCCCGCCACCTGAAGCGGCGGAACAACCTGCGAATTCAGCCGCACGTGACGGGATTCTGCGAGGGCTTCGAAATCCAACACGACATTCTGGACGATCTCGCCGAGGTCCACGTTCTCGTTCGTGTCGACGACATGCAGCCCCCCTTCCTCGCGTGTCAGGATGAGGAGCTGGTTGGACAAGTCGGTGAGCCGATTGGCTTCTTCCACAATCGCCTGAAGCGATTCCTCGTAGTACATCGCGGGGCGTGAATGCCGCAGAGCCACCTCGGCCGTGCTGCGAATGACGGCGAGAGGAGTCCGAAGCTCGTGGGCGGCATCCTCCGTGAACTGCCGCATCTCCTTGAGCGCATTCCGCAGCCGGTCGAGCATGGCGTTCAGGGTCATCGCCAGCCGTCCCAGTTCGTCGTCGTGAATGACTTCGAGGCGTCGATCGGTCTGGTGTGCGGAGATGTCGGAAACCGTAGCGATCATCCGGTCGATCGGCCGAAGGGCTCTAGCCGACATCCAGTAACCACCCCCGATCGCGATGACCACGACGATCGGGCTCACGATAGCCAGCAACAGACGCAGATCCTTCAGCTCCGCAAGCGAGCGCCCCAGCGGCAACACGACGGCAATGCTCAACGGCCCGACGGGGCTTTCCGCGATCTGCGATCCAATCCGGCATTCGCCCAGGTTGACCAGCCGAACGGACTGATACGGCGTGACCTTTCCGGCCAGCGTGAGGGGCTGGGCCTGAGCGCGGTCAGAGATTCGTCGGCTGACGAACAGCGGCTCGCCGGCCGGAGACTGCACCACGAACTCAAAGCTCTCGTGGTTGCCGAAACGCAGCTCCAGCTGCTTCATGAGATCGGTGCGGTCGCGGGCCACCCGCACTTCGAGCTCGAGTTCCTGAAGCTCCTCATCGATCTCGAAATCGGTCCGAGCGATCAGGCGGCGCTGCATGAGGCCATCGATCAGCAGCCCGAACACGAGGATCAGAAGCGTGAGACTGCCGGCATACCACAACGTGAGCCGGGTCTGGATGCGGAGATTCATGAACGCGCTCCCGGAACGAGATATCCGGTCCCGCGAACGGTCCGAATGATGGATTCCTCCCCTTCCCGATCAATCCGGCGGCGCAACCGGTTCACGAAGACGTCGATGACGTTGGTCAGCAACGTCTGCGAATCGCGCCAGATTTCGCGAGCCAGCATCTCGCGCGTCACGGTTTCCCCCTGGTGCCGCACAAGAAACGCCAACAAGTCGAATTCGCGACGGCTGAGCGGAATTTCCTCGTCCTCACGAAAGACCAGACGCTGCACCAGGTCGAGCTTGAGACTGCCGGCCGACAACTCCATCTGGTCCCGCGGCGGACCGCGTCGCAACAACGCCTTCACGCGAGCAAGCAGTTCCGCATAAGAGAACGGTTTGACGAGATAGTCGTCGGCCCCTCCGTTGAGTCCGCGGACTCGATCGTCCACCCCCTCGCTCGCTGTGAGGATCAACACGGGCCGCGACATGCCGCTCAACCGCATCCGCCGCAGCACCTCGAAGCCGTGCAGTCCGGGCAGCATCAGATCGAGGATGACCAGGTCAACCGGTTGCGTCTCGGCAATCAGCAACGCGGCCTCGCCGTTCGTTGAGGTGACAGGCTCAAAGCCCTCCTCGGCGAGCCCATCGCGCAGGTTCCTGAGGAGACGCTTTTCATCTTCAACGATCAGAACGCGGGCCATGGATGTCGCACTAAGGATGTCATGGGACGTCGATTCCGGGTGAGTTCATTATCTCCATCACTCGCTGCGATGGCAGGTGATCTGCGGATGAAAAAGCTTTCATTCAGCGGCGCATCGGAAATGAAAATCCTTTCATTCTGGGGGCTTTGCGGAAGTTTTTGCTGATGGCCGCGTGCGTCTTGCCGCCACCGAAACTCCGTGTTTGCAACCGCGTTATCGATGCCGTCAGGTCCCTGCGACATCGTTCCTTCGCGGTGCCCCGCGACGCTCAAAGCCCTCTTTGCGATTGACGGATGAAAGACCTGCCTTACGGTCCCCCTCGTCAATGAAAACGCGGTCGACGCCGTGTCGCGGCCTTTCCAGTCTTTCGCAAAGGAACCTCCATGATGACTCAACCAACGCCTCCAATCCGTCCCCGCCACCGCCGTTCCAGAGGGTTCACGCTCATCGAGTTGCTGGTCGTGATCGCCATCATCGGCATCCTCATCGCGCTGCTGCTTCCCGCGGTGCAGCAGGCGCGCGAAGCCGCCCGGCGAACGCAGTGCCGCAACAACCTCAAGCAGATCGGCCTGGCGCTTCACAACTACCTCGATGCCCACAGTCGATTCGCTCCCGTCTCCGTTCTTCCTTTCGGCAGTACCTTCGAACCCTTCTCCGGGCACGCCCGCCTGCTCCCCTACATCGAGCAGGCTAACCTTTCGAACCGGATCGACTGGGGCTCGACGGCCCAGTTCACGTCGGCTCCTGCGGCCGCCATGCGACGCATCGCCATGTACATGTGCCCCAGCGAGATCAACGATCGCGCCCGACTCACTCCCACGCTGACGCACTACCCGCTGAACTATGGCTTCAATGAAGGAACGTGGTTCGTCTTCGACCCGGTTTCCCAGGCGGCCGGCGACGGAGCTTTCCACCCGAACCGCGCCTTCCGTCCGGCCGATTTCCCGGATGGGATGAGCAACACGCTGGCGGCGTCCGAGGTGAAGGCCTACCAGCCGAACCTCTGGGATACCAACAATCCCTCGATGCTCGGCGTCGCTCCCCCCGCGAATCCGGCCGCCGCCGCGACGTACTTCGGCGGAACGTTCGACTCGAACGGACATACGGAGTGGGTGGAAGGGGACGTCCACGAAAGCGGTTTCACGACGACGTTCACACCGAACATGGTCGTGCCCTACACCAGCAGCGGCATCACGTATGACGTCGACATCACCTCGATGCGCGACGGCGAATCGACGACGGCCCCGACCTACGCGGCCATCACGTCCCGCAGCTATCACACCGGCCTGGTCAACGTGCTGCTGATGGACGGTGCGTCCCGGTCGATCAGCAACAACATCGATCAGGGCATCTGGCGTGCGGTAGGAACCCGCGCCGGAAGCGAAAACGCGTCGCTCGACTAGCAACGTCTGTTGCCGCCGCCTCACGTTGGCTCCCCACCGCTTCGCTCCCGGGTGGCGAAGAGTTCCTTCGCCACCCGGGCCGAGGCCCTCGCTTCCAGATCTCTTCCACTTCCCTCGAGACTTCGATCCATGAACAACGCTTTCGCCCCCCGTTCCGGCCGCACCCGCCTCATCATTCTGGTCTCTGTGCTCGTGGCAGCCTCGCTTCCTGCCATGTGGCTGTTTGGCCGTTCGCCGGCGTTGCCCGACGTCGACGCGGGCAAGACGGTCGCCGAGGAATTCCTCGGAGCCATTCGCATGGGAAAACCGGACGTCGCCTGGGAGTCGACGACCGCCGAGTTCAAAAGCGGCCAGGGGAAAGAGTCCTTCACCCGGGAAGTCAAAGGACTCGCGTGGCTCAAGGAGTCGATTGACTTCGTCTCGACTCAGACCGTCAACATGAACGAGCAACCGCGAAGTGAGTACGTCTACCGATCCCCGAAAGGTCCGAAAGCCCGGTTGATTCTCGGGCGGGAAAACGGTGCCTGGAAGGTCGATCGTCTGATCCTCGAGAAGTGAGACGAACCGACTGCCACGGTCGTGTCATGGATTCGACTTGTCGCACCCTGCCCAAAAACTCTACACATAGTATTCCGGTCGCCACTAGTCCTGAAACAAGCGACGAACCATACCCTTGTGGTGTCATTCGGCGCTACGGTTCCCCAGCGTGCCGTTCCTCGGGGACGGTTGAGTGCCGTTTGGATCGTCGTGTTCTTTCTGCCTGTCTCCATGCCGCCGTTCGAGGCGAGTTGCAGGGTGAAGGAGCGGGTTGCTGCGGCCCGGCACCGCGGCTCTTCCGGCAGCCGGTTTCCCGGACTGCCCGGCAGGGCGTCAACAGCGCAGTTCGTCGCACAGCCGGAAGAACACGGGAAGCCACGGCGTCCAGTTCAGCACCCGCAGCGTCGTTCGCCGCGCCTGCTCGACAACCTGGCACGGCAGCTTCACCATCACATTCACGAACGTCTTGAACTCCATCTTCAGCAGACCGTGGCGCTGGGACTCATGCCGCTCCTTCCAGCGCGGATGCACCGGCACGAGCAGCGCGGCCCACGCCTTCAGCGTCCAGGCCAGGCTGGTCATCGCCATATAAGCCCAGTTGCTGACGAGGTTGTCGACCGGCGCGGCGATGGCCCTCACGCCCCCCGCAAGCTGCGCGATCAGGTTCTCCTGGTCGCAGCGGCCGTTGCACTCGAAGACCACCTCGGCCGGCGTGATGTCGGGGTCGTTGGTGATGTAGAAGAAGTAGCGGATCTCGTCGAACAGCCGCCGCTCTCCCTTTTCCTTCGAGATGTTCTTCCGCACGACGATCATGCGGTACGTCTGCTGGCAGGCGACTGGCCGGTACTTGAACACGGCCACTTCCTCGCTCTTCAACTCCAGTTGCTCGTAATCGCGGCGGCGGATGACCTGCCGCTTGACGTTCGCGGGTCGGCGTCGCGGCGTTCCGGCCTTCGCGTATTTCGGCGGACGGACCAGCCGTTTCCAGCGGGATTCAGGCAGTCCGTCGGCGATGGCGGCCAGGTTGGGATGCCGGTCGTACCCGAAGTAGAACGTGATCCCCTGGGCGTTCCAGCGGTCGAGGTGCATGGTCTGGCTGAAGTCGGTGTCGCCGCGGAACACGATCCTCTGGAAGCCCGCCTTGCGGCACAGCGCGGCGGCGCGGTCCGCCTCGGCGGCCGCCCCTTCGTGACTGGGGCGGCTGCCCGGCCGGTTGACGATCGACAGCACTTCCCTCGTGTTGGCCAGAGAGTCGATCAGCGGATGGCGGCACGGCCGCATTGTCTGCCGCGGGATGCTCCGGACAGCAGCCATCCACCAGAGAATCCGTGCCGCAATCCATCCGCCCGCGGCGGCCCCACTCCTTCTTGTAGGAGATGTCCATCCCCTCCTTGCACTCGCCCGTGGTGACGGCGAACGTGCCGTCCATGTCGATCACGGCCCTCTCGAAGAACGAGGCGGACTGCCTCTTCCAGACGTTGAGCCGCGCCTCGTCGATCGCGTCGAGCAGGCAGCGGACATGCTCCTCGCTGCGGAAGCGGCGGCAGAAATCGCCCGCGGTGGTGGGGTCGGGAATGGTCTCCGCACCGACGGCGTCGAGGAACGCTTCGTCGTTGCGCCGCAGTTCGATGTCCTCCAGACAGGTTCCTTCTCACAGCGCGTTGACGGCGAAGTTGAGGACGTGGTCCGACTCGTGATACGGCAAGTGGACGTTGAGCAGACGGACGTGCCGGTCGACGGCCTCGACCAGTCCGGCGCGATGGGCGATCCTGAGCATCAGCGGAACGCCGCCGTAAGCGATGCCGCGGCTGCGGTCGGACAGCGCGTACTTGAGTCCGCCAGTGTCCATGACGGGCCGGAGGAAGCCGGTTCTCTTCGCGTTGTGTTTCCTCCGCCGCGCCAGCCGCTTCTCGATCGAACGCTTGCGTCGCTGCAATCGTTGCCACATCCTCCGTTGCACTCGAAATCCCTCCGTGTCGCGGGTCTGGTGTGTGAGTTTCCAACTCACCAAACCCCACAAAAACGCAGAGAGATTTCGAGTTTCTCTATCAATCGACCAAACTGCCGCCTAATGTCCTCGCTTGGTTCAGGACTAGACGCTCTAGACTTTGCCTTGACACCCACGTATGCGTGCGAATTCAATGCGAGAAAATGGCTCATGCCTTGCTGGCCAGACGCCGCTATGCCGAGCAACCGCCCGGTTGCGGACTCCGCGACTCATACATCTGACACTAACAAGGAGATTGTCTGATGGCTGTCTCCGAACGAGCGAACTGCCCCAGGTGCGGCGCCGCGTTTAAGACAGAAGGACTGCGAGCCGGCAAGCGGCTAAAGTGTCCAAAGTGTTCGCAGCCGTTTACGCTGGCCGAGGTACTGGCGACGGGGATGCCAGCCGCGCCGCCGACCGCCCGACCGGCGCCGGCAACGCCTTCTCCAGTGCCGCCTCCACTGCCGCGAGCCGTGCTAGCCGCGCAGGCGATGGAAGCCCCGCGGCACAGCAAGTGGTCGCTGTTCATCGTCGTCGGCGTCGCGACATTGGCCGTCATGGCGGGCGTGGTCTGGTATGTCGCGCGGCCCGGTCATCCGTCCGGCCGTGATTCCGCGGAAACGCCGGGGGTCGCTGACAATGTTGCAGCTGATCCGCACGGCCCGCCACGGACGACCCATGAGCAGCGGATCACGGGCTTGCCGGAGGACAAGCGGCCCAAGCCGGGACCGCAGGGACAAGCTGCCCGCGAGGCGGCCAATGCCTGGTTAAAGACCAATGCCGCCGGCAAGCCTATCGATGTTCAGTTTGTGGTCACGGATGTGCAGATCCTCGATCAGCCTGATGGTAAGCACGCCTCAAATCTCAGCGTCACCATCGACCCGTCAAAGGATGGGCCGGCCTCGCTGGCAGATGGTGTGTGGGGTGGAGACTTTCGTCTTGGTGAGGTTCCCTACTACATCGAGTACTGGGGCGAAAACCCGATTTGGTCGGGCCTGAACGACGCGGAGGCGGCGCGGCTGCGCGAGCTCAAGGGGCAGAAAATTACGCTCCGAGTGCAGACGAACGACTTCGAATTTCAGGAAGGGGACAACGACGGCCAGCTCAAGCTGGTGATCACGTTTACGAAAGTCGAGCTGCCGGCCGAGCAGGCGCCGGTGACGCCAGCCGCGGAACCGCCCGGGCCAGTCGTCGCCGCCAATGAATCAAAACGCCCCGCCAAGCCGGCTGAGGAAATTGCCCCTGAGCCGACCGGGAACGCGCCCGAGGCGCCCACCCCGGCCAAGATCACGTTCGACAGCAGCGGTCCCGCCGGAGTGCTGCATCGAAAGGACTCCGGTAGCATTCTCGACGTCGCCTGGTCGCCCGACGGGCGGTTGGTTGCCGCATTCGACGGCTACGGCATAGCGACGTTGTGGGACGTTGCCACGGCTCGCGGCCGCGATGTGTCGCCCATGAACGAAGGACCGGAAGCCGCGGGAAACAGCCCCTATCTCGAAAATCGGCACGTGGCATTTTCGAACGACGGCAAGACGCTCGTTGTGGGGACCACTTGGAAACTCGGCGTGATCGATCTCCCCTCGGGCAAGATTCGCTGGGAGACTGGCGCCGAGTTCAAACAGGGGCCGCTCATCGTCAATCCCGGCGCTACGCACGTCGCCGTGCTCACTCCCGGTCCGGAGGGACGCTCTGCACCAACGCTGTCCGTGCGCAATGCGGCGAACGGCCAGGAGGTCTTCCGCACCCCAGCCGTCGAAGATGGCAAGCCGATCGCCCTCTCGCCCGGCGGCAAGCTGCTGGCCATCGGTGACAGGGGTAAAATCCGGTTGTTTAAGCTCGGCGCGAAAAACGAATTGGCGCCAATCATGGTCGACGCTGGGCCGGAGATGACTTTCTCGTCGAACGGACGGCAGCTAATGCTGCGCTCACGCGGCAACGAAAACCAGGCGTGGGACGTGTCGAATCCCGAGCGGCCGGCCCTGGTGAAGCGCATCGCGCTCGGCGACGACGGCGTTACGGGCCGACTTCGGGGGCGTGAGAGAAAACATGTGGCCCTTTCGGGCGATGGTCGCGTTGTCGCCGGTTGGAAGGCGGACGCCGACAGCGTGGAGCTTCTCGACTCCGTCACCGGCGCGTCGCTCATTACCGTCAACTCGGGCATGGGACAAGTCTCCGCCGTGGCCCTCAATGCGGACGGCGGGCGCATCGCGCTTGGCACGGGCGACTCCATCGTCATGCGCAGCGCGGCTCAGAAGAGTCGGTCTGTGTTGCCCGTTGCGACGCTCAAGTTCTCGCCCCCGCCGGAGAAAAAGGACGAGAAGGTGTTCAATGAACCGCCCGTTCGCGTCGGGTTCTCCCCGGATGGGAAATGGCTGATCACCGGCGCCCGGGTGACGACCGTCTGGGATCTTCCCGGCCGCCGCCAATCCACGCTCCTGATTGACGAACGGGCGGAGGTGAGAAATCAGCCCCCGCAGGATGGTTTTCGTTTGCCAAAGGTGGGTTTCGGCTACGGGATCACCGACAACGGTTGGCTGTATCACGGTGACGGCCGGACGCTGACCGTCGCTTCCCGCTATGGCACGCACAGTTACTGGCATTACGATTTGCAGGATCAGAAACTACGGTACGATTTCAATGAGCCGGACTGCAAGGGACTGAAGTCGTCTCCCGACGGCCGATTCGCCGTAGCCTGGCAGCACGAGCGTGGGAAACCGGGCACCACGCCGGAGAACAGCCCGCAGCTGGTGATCCTGGATCAATCGGCCCGGCTGAAAAAAACGCTGGGTACGTTTAACGCGGCCGATCTGGATGCTTTTTCGACCCTGTCGTTCTCGGCCGACAGCCGAAAACTGGCCGCCCAGGTGAACGGTGGACCGGGAACCTCAAGCGGCCGAAAGGCGATCAAGGTGTGGGAATGGGAGACCGGCCGAGAGTTGCCGACGTCGGCGGATGCACCCGTTCGCTCTCTGAACCTCATCGATAGTGGTCGCCTGTTGATGACTATTCCCGGGGGGTTGTCGGACGAACTGGCCACTCTGTACGACGTTCAGGCCGGCGCGTTGCGGCACACCCTGGAGCTGAGGTTGGGCCATGCGGGAAATGTCACCGTGAGCGCTTTTGCCCCGGTGGGACCGCTCTTCGCGACTGGCGACTCGAACGGCGTCCTGCTGCTGCGCGACTTCACGACCGGGGCGGAACGCGGGCGCGTGCAAGCGCACGAAAAGTCGATCACCGCGATTGGCTTCTCGAAAGACGGCGATCAACTGGCGACGTGCGATGCCGACGGCGAAATCAAAGTGTGGCGCACGAGTAATTTGACCAGTGGCCAGTAGCGCCTTCGATTTGGACATCGTCGCAAACTCGGGGACAGGTCTTTCTCGCGCGCCGCCCGCCACCAGCCGATACCTTACGTCCAGGAATACTGATCCAGGTGGACCTCACGGTTGACGTACGTTTATATTTTTGCTCCAGACGTGGCCGACGCCGGCAACGTCGAAGCGGTCAATGGCGTGTTTCTTGCGGTTGCAGCAGAATAACGCACTTGCTTCAAGCGAGCCGTTTGAGATGTGGCGATGCGTCCTTCAAGACCCAGCAACTCCTGCGCTGGCCTAGTACTACAACGCCAACTCAGGGCTTCGGCCAGTAGCAGCGTTTGACTCGTGACACGCGGATTCCGAGGGCATGGTAGCGGCGGATTGTCGCTTTGCGGTAAGCGCCCACCAGAGACAGGTGCGCTGCCGGTCGCGATCTGGGCGGAGAGCGGGTTACTGGTCTGAGGTGCGTTGCTGCTCGATCGCTCGGCGGTGCGCTCGGCGGTCGGCTTTCGCGTCGGCGCGGTAGCGGGCTTCTTCGATGCGGTGGGGGCGGAGCGCTTCGGGATGCGCCTGAGCCCAGCGGTCGGCTCGCAACGCGTCCAGATCGCGCTCTCCCTGGAGAAGGCGGTCGAGCACGTCCTTCAGGTAGAGCCACACGTCGAGATGGTGGCGGTGCGCCGTGCTGACGATCGTCATCAGGATCGACGCCCGGTAGCCCGCCTCCACGCTGCCGATGAAGAGCCAGTTCTTTCTCCCGTGTGGTCAAAATATTCGAATGACGGTGAAAGTGCTGAGATCTTGGAGGTTGAGAGCGTTTCGAGTCGACGATCTCGGTCGAAGTCGTCGGAGTGGAACGCTGATTCGACCGAAAAGTAGGCGACTTGAGACGCGTCGCCGCGCCCCATTGCGGGGTTTGACCGCAGAAGCGCCGGCCAATGAGGAAGAAGAGGCGCCGAGCTATGCCGCTTCACGGTGGTAGTACTTCAGCAGCCCACCGAGCCGTTCGCGG
>JADZEF010000355.1 GCA_020850695.1 Planctomycetaceae bacterium
AGTACCATGCCGGATGAGGGACCACAGGGACCGCAAGGGGCACAGGGACCGCAAGGGGCACAGGGACCACAAGGGGCACAGGGACCACAAGGCATACCTGGTGATCAAGGGGCGCGCGGCTACCAAGGGTACCAAGGAGCCCAGGGAGCGGCGGGGAACGCGGGTCCGCCGGGCGATCAAGGCCCTCGCGGGTATCAGGGCTACCAGGGATCCCAGGGAGCCGGTGGAGCTGCGGGACCCGTTGGAGAGCAGGGCCCCCGCGGATACCAGGGCTACCAAGGCGTCGCCGGTGCGACCGGAAATGAGGGCCCTCCCGGACCCATTGGCCCGAGTGGAACTCCCGGAGTACAGGGCGCAATGGGAGCACTTGGTCCCCCAGGCCCTCAGGGAAGCCAGGGACACCAAGGGATGCCGGGCGACAAGCAAGCGATCGTCGCCGCCTTGGGGGAATTTGTCGGATTGTATTGCCTCGAAGCCCCCGACGTTCGATTCGAGGACGTTCGACGGATCCCGATCACGAACGTCCAAACCACGTGGGCACTGGATCCTTTGTTTCTCGAAGTGTGTGAAGCAGGAACGATTGACGCCGTTGGCGTCAGTTCGCCCGCACCCACGCTCGTGGGCGTGGAGGTTGTCGGAGAATCGCTCCGCATTCGTATTGACGGCGAGTTGCCGCCATACGTCGTCGTGAAGCTGAGCGGAGTTCGAAAGGGACGACAGGGTGTCCGGTTTCCTCGCCACACACCGGAACAAATGCTGGCCAACGAGCGGTTCTGGAACCAGGCGCGATGCTCCTGACAGTGTTCACGCCAACGCACGACCCGCAACATCTTGGCCGGTTGGCGGAAAGCCTTCGACGCCAGAGCGTGCAGTCGTTCGAATGGGTGATTGTCCCGAATGGGACTGTCCGGGCCGACGACATTTCGCTGAGACTTCCGCAAATTCGAGTCGTGCCTTACCGTGGGGCAACTCAGAATATTGGCGAGATCAAGCGGTTTTGCGGCGCGCAGTCCCATGGCGAGATCCTCGTGGAAGTCGACCACGACGACGAACTCACGCCGGACGCCTTGCAGCACATTGCGGACGCTTTTGACGTCGATCCCCATCCTGACTTCGTCTATTCGAACTGCTGCGAAGTGCAGGATGGCCAACCTTGGATGTACAGCAGCGAATTCGGCTGGGAGTATCGACCTTTCCGCTGGAATGGGACCGATCTTCAGGAGTGCGTTTCGTTTGACCCGTGCCCTGCCTCTTTTTCAAGGATCTGGTACGCACCGAATCACGTTCGGGCCTGGAAGCGATCCTTCTATGAGGCGGTCGGCGGCCACGATCCGACCCTCGCAGTCCTGGACGATCAAGATCTGATCTGCCGTTCTTATTTGCGAGGGCGCGTCCGCAAGGTCGACCGTTGCCTGTATATCTACCACGTTCATCCCGGCAATACGTGCAAGGGGCCGGTGAACGCCTTCATTCAGGAAGAGACGCTCCGTCTTCACGACCGCTACATCTATGGACTGGTTGAGCGATGGTGTGATCTGAACGGGCTGCGGAAGATCGACCTATGCGGAGGTTTGAATTCCGCAGCCGGCTACGAATCTATTGATCTCCAACGGGCGCACATCACCGCCGACCTCAATCGGCGCTGGCCTTTTGACGACGAGGAAGTCGGCCTGTTTCGAGCCCACGACGCGCTGGAGCATCTCCATTCGCCGCTGTTCACCATGAGGGAAGCCTTCCGCTGCCTCGCCCCGAACGGATGGCTCCTGACGCTCACTCCCTCGACCGATGGGCGCGGCGCCTTCCAGGATCCGACCCACGTCTCCTACTGGAACAGCAATTCATTCTGGTACTACACGCGGGCCGAGCAGGCGCGATTCATCGGGACCCCGGTCAAATTCCAACTCGTCCGGATCAAGAACTACTTCCCGACCCCCTGGCATGAGACGCATCTCATCCCCTACGTAAAGGCCGACCTTCTCAAGTATTCCGGGCGAGTTCCTGGGCCGATCGAGTTTCCGCATCATGCTCCGCCCGACGGACAGTCACATTCCGCCGGAAATGGCGAGTTGGAGTCCGTCGTTCCGCTCCTCTGAGCGTTCAATGTTCGGACCGTCGGGCGTCGATCAAGTGATCGAGACGATGGCGAACCTGCACCGTTCCCGCCGAATCTCCCAGGACCAGGTTTCGACCGTCACGAGACACATCGATCGAAACAATGTCTCCCAAGCGGCTCAGCAACGTGGTCGACTCCTCTTGGACGAGATCGAGAAGAGTGATCGTTCCCGACCGATCTGCCAAGAGTGCGGTCGCGTCCGATACAAACAAGCAACCGGACGTTGGCTCCGTCCCCGTCTCGAACTCCTGAAGTCTCACTCCCTCCGTGTTCCAGAGGCGGGCGGCATGATCACCGTCGCCAATCGACAGTATCAGATTTCCTTGGGGGGAAACGGCCACGTAAGCGACCGGTCCCTCATGGGCCTGCCAGGAAGCGATGACCTCGCCAGTCCGGAGGCTCACCCTTTCGACCGTCCCGCTTCGTCGTCCACAGGCGACGATTTTGCCAGCCCGGTCAACCGCCAGACTATTAACCTGGAGTGAGATGTCGCCGGCCACAAGCGATGCCTTCCTGGAACGACCGATTCGACCCGATTCAGCGCCGGACATGACATTCCAGACTCGCATCGTGGTGTCCAGACTTCCGGTCACCAGCGAGCGGTCGTTGTCGAAGAACGCCGCCGCCGTCACATCATGCTCGTGTCCTCGAAAAAGACGAGCTTCCTCGAGTCCAGTCGTTTTGAGAAGTTTGAGCTGACCTCGACCCGGTTCGCCAGCTCCGATGGAAACGATCAGTTGGCGACTATCGGAGGACGACGCCAACAACCGGATTCGATTTCCCAGATCGGCAGCTCCCCATGGCCTTCCGGTTTGAATGTTCCACCGCCGGAGCGTCCCATCAAAACCACCGGAAACGACCTCTTGTCCGTCTGGTGTCAGCAGAACGACAACTTCCGCCTTACCATGTGACGCTTTCCAATCGACCGAGTGGTCCGATTCCCATTCCTCTCCGTCGGATAAATCTGGCGGATGAGACTCCTTGTGGCCTTGTGGTTCGCCGGAGCCCACCCGAGCCGAAGCTTCAATAGGAGAATCACTATTGGGGTGAGGCTGGATGTCCAGAGGACCGGAGCCAATCCCGTGCCAGACGGCAAGTCCACTCCCCAGCGCAAACGCAGCGAGCGTCACCGCGATCCAACCCCGGGCTCGAACGGAGCGGGAAACTTTCGCGCGGCCAGCTGAAATTAGTGCGGCCGTCTGCGATGTGTCGGGAGACTTATCGATGTGGACAGTCGCGGGAAGATCCGTGGAGAAAGGGCGAAGTGCCTCAATCACCTCATCCATGGTCTGAAATCGCTCCTCGGGATCTTTGGCGACCATTGTCGCGAAGGCATGCGCCAACTTCGACGGGATGTCCGACCGGTCCGACCGCAAGTCCGGAACTGGAAGGACGCGATGAGCGCCCAACTTGGATGACAATGATTCGCGCGGATACATGACCCGCCGTGTCAGCAGAAAATACAGGGTGCACCCGAGGCTGTAGATGTCCGAACGACGGTCGGCGGTTCGAGTGTCTTCCCCCTGTTCAGGAGACATGAAGTCCACGGTACCCATGGCAATCGCGGGATCCGTGAGTCCGAAATCCGATTGCATACGGTTCGATCCGGCGGATTCGATTCGTGCCAATCCCAAATCCAGAATAATGACGCCGCGGGAAGGATGGATCATGAGGTTCGATGGCTTCACATCTCGGTGGATCACGCTCCGCTCGTGTGCATAGGCCAAGGCTTCCGCAGCCTGCAGAACAATGGCAACGGCGTGCGGTGCTGAGAGTGGGGAATGACGCACCAAGTCGCTGGCATTCGTTCCCGGGATAAACTCCATGACGAGATACCATGTTCCATTCGACATTCCGGCGTCATGGGCGGTCACGATCCGCGGATGAGAGAGGGCTGCCAGGGCTTTGATTTCTCGTTGGAACCGCTCGACTGCGTGTTCTCCATCGGGTGCCCGCCGCAGGAGCTTCACGGCGACAATCCGTTCCATCGTTCGATGACGGGCCCGGTAGACCGTTCCCATCCCTCCACGGCCAATCTCGTCAAGAATGTGATACTCGTGGAGGACGAGAGGCGCTTTGCGACCGGTCACGAGGACATCGGCCTGATACTCCGTGATTTGTCCGCTCGCACGCAGCAGTTCTGCAAGCTCCAGGGCGGTTGCGGGGAAAGGCACTCCGGTACCGGTGACAAGGGCTTCCAGATCATTGCGTGACATCAGCCCGAGCGACGTCAGTTTTTCGATCAGGGTGGAAGCGGGAGCGGACATTTCAGTCCCCGGTAATGGATGGACGCTGGCGACAAGGGAGCTGCTGAGATTCGAGAATCTCTTGGTCAGAGTCGCAGGTCCGCTTGTCCCGATACGACGTGTTGTACTCCGAATGGAGGTGGCCAACTACGTCATGCGTTCCGGCGGCATCATTGAGACCCTGATCGGTCAAGTCGACGCGGCGCATTGCAATCTTCTGGTCGGAGGCACGGCTCGCCGATGAAGCAAGCCCGTTGTCGACGGGAGCCGACATCGACTTCCAAAAGGAACCAGCAACAGACGCTGCATCGTCCGCGTCGAGAACTCCTTCGCGCCCGGTCCCACGAACCGAGATACTTCCGGGCAAAGTGAATGAGCGTCTGATATTCGGCCTTCACCGCGTGCTCGTTCATGCAATCCCCGTCCTTTCCCAGTGGCGGCTCATCGGAGAGAACACTTTGGCTTATCTGAGTTCTTGCTCTGACAGGGCCCTATTGACACTAGAAATACTAGGAATACCACTAATCATTTATGGTGTGAATGCGTTCGAATTAAGTAACGTTCATTTCACAGGGGGCAATCTTGGCATACTGGACAAATATTTGAGCTGCGACCCGCGACGATTTTCCCGAATCTTTGATGAAGAACGGAAATTGTCTTTGGAGGGAGAGACCTCTTCTGTTTAGAGTTTCGGGCGATCCGGGGACGACATCGGGCCATTCCATCGTCCCCCCTTTCGGGCCATTGATCGCGAGTCCTTCGTCGGCTCCCTCTGATCCATTGTTGCAGCGCACGTCGGATGCCGACGTGCCATCGTTTGGCGTTCTGTTTCGACGTCCCCTTCCGTTTTTCTGCGCTTCCGGTGCGCGCTCGCGCCGGCCGCGGCGGAGTCGTTCATGGCGGATAGGCCATTCCATCCCGGCAAAGTCGTGCTGCCGGACGCTTCCCGTCCGCGGATCGCCTTCGGTCCCGAGAGACCCGACTTCGGATCGTGGCGCTGGATCGGAGAGGAGATGGCCGAAGCGCTGCGGACGCGGTTCGAGACCGTCACATTCGAGAAAGCGATTCCCGAGGCCGACGTGGTCGTGTTCGTCAAGTTCCGTCCCGAGGCGGATGTCGTCCGGCACGTGGCGGAACGAT
The DNA here is from genome assembly GCA_020850695.1 of Planctomycetaceae bacterium. Taxonomy (GTDB): domain Bacteria; phylum Planctomycetota; class Planctomycetia; order Planctomycetales; family Planctomycetaceae; genus JADZEF01. The sequence continues at coordinate 5,500 of JADZEF010000355.1, forward strand.
CGGCCGTGATCTACTGCCCGGTCGACAGCTACGGGAGCGCTGACGCGATCGACGCCGACGAGCGGTTCCTGACGCGGTGCGACCAGATCGTCGTGCACTGCCACCGGCTGCGGAAGTATTTCGCGTCGTACGCGCCGACGGAGTATCGGGATCATCATCTCCGGTTCGTCGCGCCGCTCCGCAAGTCGCTGATCCAGCGTGGACCGATCCTTTGGGCCGGCGTCCACTCGAACCTGCCGCCGCTCGTCGAATGGGTCAACCGGAACCGGTTGCCCGAAGAGCTGTGGGTGCTGACCAATCTCTCGGAACGAGAGAGCCTCGACCCCTCCGTCCTGGGCTTTCGTAACGCCTCGCGCGTCCGCGTCGAACGCTGGACTGCGGAGCGCCACTGCGAATGGACCGCCTTGGCCCGAGGGGCAATCGACATCAAGGGAAGCGACTTTCGCGCCCGGCACAAGCCGCCGGTCAAGGCGTTCGACTTCATCGCCTCGGGCGTCCCGTTCGCCACCAATTCCTGGAGCAGTCCCGCCGACCACCTTTCCGGCCTCGGGTTCACGCCCACCTCACCGGTCGATGTCGACCGTTGGCTTTCGCGAACCTATTTCGAGGAGACGGCGCAACTCGGACGGGTGCTCCGCGAGCACCTCACGCGGGAGTTGGTCGCCGAGTCGTGGGCGACGCTGATAGAGTCCGTCTTGGAACGCCGTCGGAACAGGCCCTGTCTTTCCGCGGCCGTACCATCCCCAAGAACCGACAGTGAGCCGCGTCATTCTCGCGCGTCCTCGGCCGGTCCGGCACGCCGACCCATGCGGGTCGCGCTTCTCAGTCTTCTCTTCAACTGGCCATCGACCGGCGGCGGGACCATCCACACCTTCGAAGCGGCGAAATTCCTCTCCCGCGCCGGGTATGACGTGCAGCACATCTACGCACGGCAGGACGGCTGGCGCTTGGGACAGGTGACCGAACCGTTGGCCGCTCCGTCGGTCGAGTTGCGATTCGACGATCACGATTGGAACCCCGACACGATTCGGACGCGGTTCCGCGCAGCACTCGACGACTTCCAGCCGGACGCCGTCATCGTCACCGACAGTTGGAACACGAAGCCGCTTCTGGCCGAGGCGGCGATCGGGTATCCCACCTATCTGCGACTCGCCGCGCAGGAATGCCTCTGCCCGCTCAATAACGTCCGACTGCTGGCCGATGCGGAGGGACGGGCGACCGCGTGTCCGCGGCACCAGCTCGCATCCCCCGGGATTTGCCGCCAGTGCGTCGCCTCGAACGCCTGCCTGTCCGGGGGCCTGCATCAGGCCGAGCGGGCGCTGGCCGGATTCAATGAGGCCGACTACCCCCGGCGGCTGCACGACGCCTTTGCGCGAGCGGCCGGGATCCTCGCGGTCAACCCGGCGATTGCCGACCTCGTCCGGCCGTTCGCGAAGGCAGTCCACGTCGTCCCGAGCGGTTTCGATCCCCAGCGGTTCGATCTCTCCCGACTCGATGCAAATCCGCCGCCGAAGTCTGCCGGCAAGTCGACGCTGTTCTTTGCCGGCCTCACGCAGGAGTACATGAAGGGATTTCACATCCTGGAAGCGGCCTGCGAGGTCCTCTGGCAATCGCGGCAGGACTTCGAACTCGTCGCCACCGCCGATCCCCCCGAGCAGGCTCGTCCCTACAGCCGCTTCATCGGCTGGCTGTCCCAGGACGAGCTGCCGCGTCACATTCGAGCCGCCGACATCCTCGTCTTCCCGACCCTGGCCGAGGAGGCGCTCGGGCGGAGCGCCGTCGAAGCGATGGCTTGCGGTCGTCCGGTCGTGGCGAGCCGCATCGGCGGCCTCCCCTTTACTGTGAGGGACGGCGAGAATGGGCTCCTATTCGAGCCGGGAAACGTGGATGTACTGGCGGAGACGTTGTCGCACCTGATGGACGACGCAGCCCTTCGGGAACGTCTCGGAGCCGCGGGGCGAGCGCGGTTCGAAGCGGAATACACCTGGGACGCGATCCTCAGCCGGCACTACGCCCGGATCCTCGGACCGGTCTCCCGCCCGGTCTCGGTGACTCTGGACCCAGTCCCCTCATGGGCCAATGCTCCCCGTCTCGGCTGCGTGCTTGCCGTGCATGACCGGCCGGCGGACGTCCTGGAACGGACGCTCCAGACCTACGCCTTTCAATCGCCGCCCCCCGCCGACAAGGTCCTCGTCGACTTCGGCAGCCGGCCGGACCTCGCGGACGAGTATCAACGGCTCGCCGACCGCTATGGCTGGCGCCTGCATCGAGTTGGTCCCACAAGCCGCCCCTGGAGCCTGAGTGCCGCCTACAACATGGCCGTGAGTCGGTTGGCTCCCGATATCGATGTTGTCTTCAAGGGAGACGTCGATGTCCTGCTGGGGAAGGGCGTATTGGAAGCGGCCGCCCGTCACGGAGGTGACTCACTCTGCCTCTTCGCCTGCCGGACGACGCAGGAATCGACGCCGCTCCCGGAGCGCTTCGACGCGGCCGACGATGTCTCTGTGCTGCTCGCTGCCGATCCCCCACCGGTCCCGATGGACGGCGAAGGCATTCATGCCTATCCGAGAGCGTGGTTTGAGAAGATCGGCGGCTTCGATCTCGCCTTTTCCGGCTGGGGCTATGAGGACTCGGACCTGCGGCTTCGCGCCGAGGCGTCGATCGGCGTCCATCGTGACACGTCGGCCCTGCTCATTCACCAGTGGCATCCGCGAACCGTTGATTCGGACCAGTCGCGCCGCAACCACGACTATTACCAAGGCACGAAGTCCCAGAGGCAGATCGTTCGGAATGGCGGACGGCTAACGCCGGAGGAGATCTCGGCAACCGAGCCGGTGCAGACAGAACCCGCTTCCGAGACCGGCTCTCCCTCGCGCGTCGTGATCGCCACTCGGTCGCTCGATGAAGCGCTCTACCGTATATCGCATGAGTTTCTCGACTTCAGCCGCGCGGAACCGTCCGAACTTCGGCCCACGATGCGACATCGCCTGGAGGGAACCGACGCCGCCGGCTATCTCCGCGAGATGGCACAGATCGATGCCGACTGGATCGTGAACCTCGATGAAGACGCCTTCGTGCTCGATCCGGACGGAATCCTTGCCTTGGTCGACACGATGCGTCGCGATGGCTACGCCGCCTGCGGCATGCCCGACGGAGGGGTTGTACCGATCCGCCGCCATCACCCGCTCGCCTGCAACACATTCTTCAATGTCTTCGATGCCCGCTGCATCCGCGCATTGTGGAAAGACTGGCCGCAGGTGCTCCAGACCGACTCGCCACGAGCCGGTGAGGCGCGAATGGCCCCCTTCGCTCGCCGCACCCCCTTCGAGTTCGATCGCTTCGAGCCGTACTATCCCGCGTTCTTCTCGCTCCTCAGCGCGGGCGAGCGGATCCTGTACCTCGACGCCGAGACCTGGGATGACGGGATCTCCACGCTCCTCAAGGGGCCGGATGGCCAGGCACTCCTGATTCACTGCTGGTATGCCCGGTTGTGGCGGCATGACCCGGCCACCCGCGACCGCTACGCCCGGGCACTCACATTCGCCCGCGCAACCCGGCACGGAGGGGTGAGGCCAGTCCTTGCGGCCAGTTCGGCGAGCCGCACCCATCTCTTCCCCATTACCAACTCCGGACGGCTTTCCTCATGACGCGCGTCGCCCTCCTGTTCGACAATACCCCGCGTCCCGAGACGACCGGCTTCTACGTCCGCCGGGCGCTCGGACAGGTCGCGAATGTCGAACACTTCGTCCCGTCGGAGTTCGATCAGCTCGCGCGGGGCGAACATGGCCCGTTCGACCTGCTGTTGGCCATCGACGACGGGCTCGATTACGACTTGCCGTCAACGTCAGCGCCGCTCGCCTTCTGGGCGATCGACACGCACGTCGGTTTCGAGCGGATCCTGGCGAAAGCCCGACAGTCGCGATTCGTCTTCGCCGCCCAGCGGAACGGAGCGGAAAGGCTGCGTCACGAAGGAATCGACTCCGCCGCGTGGCTGCCTCTCGCGTGCGATCCCGAGTTCCACCGCCCACACCCCGTCTCGAAACAATTCGACGTCGCTTTCGTGGGCAACTTACTTCCGGGATCGCGGACGGAACTCTTAGAGCAGGTCGAGCGGCGCTATCCCTATACCTTCATCGGCCGCCGGTACGGCCACGCGATGGCTGAAGCCTTCTCCGCCGCACGAGTCGTCTTCAACCGTAGCGTCCGCGACGACGTCAACATGCGGGTGTTCGAGGCCGCCTCTTCGGGTTCGCTCCTAGTGACAAATGACCTCGCAGGCAACGGCCAAGAGGAACTCTTGGAACACGGAAGACATTGTCTGACCTACCGCGACGCCGGAGAGCTGTGGGAACGGATCGACTGGGCACTGTCACACGAGCGGGACCGCGAACGGATCGCTGCCGCGGGTCGCGCGCGGGCTCTGGAACGTCATACCTACCGCCACCGCGTCGAGACGATCCTGGAAACGGTCGAACGCGGGCAACGGACAGCGGTCCCATTCCCTGCGTCGCCATCGTCGAAAGACACCAGCTACTTCGAGTTCGCCCGGCCAGAGGTGCTGGCCCTGATTCCCGAGTCAGCGCGAAACGTCCTGGAGATCGGCTGCGGGGCGGGGCGGTTGGGCTCTTCGCTCAAGGCCCGGCAACCGGCCCGCGTCACGGGCATTGAACTCGATCCCCGTGCCGCCGCCGTTGCGAAGGACCGCCTCGACGATGTCCTCTGCCGGAACGCGGAGGATCCCGATCTCGAATTCCCGGACGGTACGTTTGACTGCGTCGTGTGCGCCGACTTCCTCGAACATCTTCGCGAGCCAGGTCAGCTCCTCGCCCGCATTCGTCGCTGGCTGACGCCGGACGGGATGCTCGTCGCGAGTCTCCCCAATGTGCAGCATCACTCGGTCGTGACGTCGCTCCTCGCGGGCAACTTCACGTACGAAACTGCGGGCCTGCTGGATGCCACACACCTGCGGTTCTTCACCCGCCGCGAAATCGAGAAGCTTTTGTATCGCGCCGGTTTCGAGTCCACACTGCTCCAGAGTATTCCCGGCCCCTGCGACGGGGACTGGTGGCAGTCCCCGACACCGGAAGTCCGCATTGGCAGCCTGCACATGACAGGCGTCGATCCCGATCGAGCCCGTGAGTTCTTCACGTACCAGTACCTCGTCACCGCCCGTCCCGCGCCCGCGAGAAACGATGGCCTGACGTCGATCATCCTCGTGACTCACAACCAGCTCGACTACACGCGGCACTGTCTCGACAGCATCCGCCGGTTCACCGACGAGCCGTATGAGCTTATCGTCGTCGACAATGGCTCAACCGACGGGACACCCGGCTTTCTCCGCGGCTCTTCCGATATCCGACTGATCGAGAACGCCGACACCCGCGGCTTCCCGGCCGCGGTCAACCAGGGACTCGCCGTCGCTTGCGGCGCACAGATCCTCCTCCTCAACAATGACACCGTCGTCACGACCGGGTGGCTCCGGCGGATGCTCGACGGTCTCCGCTCCGATGAGCAAGTAGGCCTCGTCGGACCGGTCTCCAACAGCGTCAGCGGCCCGCAGCAGATTCCCGTGGCTTACACCCAACTCCACGATCTCGACGGCTTCGCCTGGGACTGGGGCCGTTCGCACCACCGGCAGATCTCCGACCTCGACCGCCTCGTCGGCTTCTGCCTGCTGATCGACCGCAAAGTGATTGATGCGATCGGCGGGCTCGACGAACGGTTCGGCATCGGCAATTTTGAAGATGACGACTACTGCCGCCGCGCCCGCAAGGCCGGCTTTCGCACCATTGTCGCCCTCGACTCCTTCGTCCATCACTTCGGCGGCCGCACGTTCGCCGCCTCTGGCATCGACTTCAATGGCCTCATGGCACAAAACCAACGGCTCTACGAAGAGAAGTGGTCCGCGGATCGAACGCCTGTGGCCTCTCGACGCTCTTCCGCCGACATGGGAAGTGCAGCGACGCTTCCGCAACCTCATCGCCCCCGCCTCTCGCTCTGCATGATCGTCCGTGACAACGAGCGGACGATCCGTCCGTGCCTCGAGAGTATCCGGCCGTGGGTCGACGAGATGATCGTTGTCGACACCGGCTCAACGGACCGCACGCCCGAAATCTGTCGTGAGCTTGGAGCGAGAGTCTTCCACTTCCCATGGTGTGACGATTTCTCCGCCGCGCGCAACCGCTCGCTCTCTTATGCCGGGGGCGAGTGGATCTTCTGGATGGACTCCGACGACACGATCCCGGAAGCCTGCGGCCGTCAACTCCGAGCCCTGGCCGACGGCGAGCACTCCGATCACGTCTTAGGCTATGTCATGCAAGTCCACTGTCCCGCCCCGAATTCCGAAGGAACCCACGACGTCACCGTCGTCGACCACGTCAAGCTCTTCCGCAACCGCTCCGACCTCCGCTTCGAGCACCGCATCCACGAGCAGATCCTCCCCGCCATCCGAAGAGCTGGCGGCGAGGTGGAATTTACTGACATCCATGTCATCCACTCCGGCTCCGATCACACGTCCGAAGGCCGTGCCCGTAAGCTCGACCGCGACTTCCGCCTGCTGAAGCTCGATGCGGATGAACGCCCAGATCACCCCTTCGTGCTGTTCAACCTCGGCATGACCTACGCCGACGCCGGACGGCACGACGAAGCCATTGCCGCTCTCGAGCAATGCCTCGCCGTCTCAACGCCGGGCGAATCGCATCTCCGGAAAGCTTACACGCTCCTCGTCGCCTCGCTCGCACATGTCTCCGACTTTTCCGCAGCCGATCGCCGATGCAAAGAAGGACTGGAGCATTTCGCCGACGATCCCGAACTCTTGTTCCGGCAGGCCCTGCTTCACCATGAACGCGGAGATCTCAGGGCCGCCGAGCAAACCTACCTCAAGCTGCTGGGGGGAGCGATTCCCGCCAGCCGCACATTCCAAAGCCGAGACGTTGCGATCGGCGGCTGGAAAGCGCGCCACAACCTCGCCCTGGTCCACGAAGAAATGGGAGACATCACCGCAGCCGTTGAGGACTGGAAAGCCCTCCTCGATGACCATCCTCACCGCAGGGCGGTCGTTCGTGCCCTCGGCAACTTGTTGTTGCGGGCAGGGTGGCACGATCAACTGTCAGCTTGGATCGCGGAGTGGGAAACCGAGCCGAAATGCCGAGGAGAGGCGTGGCTTCTGAAAGCCCAGGTCGTGTCCCAAGCGGACCGCCTGGAGGAGGCCTTGGGCTGGATCGACCGCGCAGAGCGCGATTCCCCCGCGGAATTGGAGCCGCTCCGTTTGCGTTGCCGCATCCTCTTCGAGGCGCAGCGCTGGCCGGAGGCCGAGGACGCCTTGAAGCAGCTCGCCGCTCGCGACGCGACCGACGGTGCGACGCTTCACAATCTGGCGACGGTCTATCGGACGCAGGGACGCGACACGCTCGCCATCGCGGCTTACCAGGCTTCGCTGCAAGTCCGCCCGGCATCGGTTCCCACGCTCATTGAACTCGGTCACGCGCTCTTGGAGAGCGGCGACACGTCCGCTGCAGCCGCCACATGGAAGGAAGCGGTCCGCCTCGGTCCAGATCACCCACGCCACACCGAAGTGCGTCAGGCTCTGCAAACCCTGGGAGGGACGAGCGCATGACGGCAGGACAAGCATCAGTTTGCGAAGAGCGTCCGCACGAGGAACGTCTCCTGTCTCCGCAGAATCCAGCCGAAGCGTTGGCCGACCCTGCGGTCGCCGAATATCTCCATGTCCATCCGAGCTGGAACGAAGAGGAGACGTGGCGGCGGTTCCAGCAAACCGTTGAGGAGCATGGTCCATGGACAGCGCACAATGTGCCACTCGGACACGGCATCCGGACTCTCGGTACCGAGCCTGTATACGACGATCGGAAACTGCGAAGAATAGTTCAGATCGTGGCCGATCTCGCTCCGCAACGCCTGCCGACGCTCCGAGTGCTCGACTTGGCCTGCCTCGAAGGACAGTATGCGGTGGAGTTCGCCCGCCGAGGGGCGACGGTCCTGGCGATCGAAGGTCGCGCCGCACATGTCGCCAAGACGCTCCTGGCGCGGGATGCCTGGGGTCTGACGCGACTCACCGTTCTCGAAGACGATGTCCGAAACCTTCATCCAGATCAGCACGGAACGTTCGACGCCGTGCTCTGCCTGGGGATCCTTTATCACCTCGACGCCCCGGACCTATTTGTTTTCATGCGCCGCGTCGCGGAAGTCTGCCGCGGCTTTGCCGTGTTCGACACGCATGTCAGCCTCACGAAGGAACGCCGAGAAGTCTTTGAAGGTGAGGTCTATTCAGGCCGCACGCACACTGAGCATCCGCCGGATTCCACGCTGGAGCAGCGTCTCCGGGGTCCGTGGTCGTCATTGAACAATCCGGAGAGCTTCTGGCTGACTCCCCAGTCGCTTCTTCGACTTCTGGCTCATGTTGGTTTCACGTCGGTTTTCGAATGCCTAATGCCGGAAGTGCCCGGCAAAACGACGGATCGAAAGGTCTGGACGGCATTTCTTCCCAAACATCGACCTGCCACCGGAGAGAACGCATCGACGTCTCGAGCCGTCGTCCGCAATTCCACCTCTGTGCTGAATTGCGGAACAGCTCTCTGGTTGCCAAGCCCATTATTCCCCTTCGGATGCGCTGAAGCGTCCCAGAATAATGACGGATTGCTTCTTGTTTGATCGGCTTTATTTCAGGAACGGCATTATGGGAATACAGGCCAATCCAACTCCCTGCGGAGGCGTTCCCGCTTGCTGCAACGGGGGCACGATCCAAGATCGACTGAAAGCGACGTTGCAAGTCGCGACTGGCTCGACCTGCCCCTGCGTCGACGGTGCGACGATCGACTTAGTTCTGATCAGCCAAACGGCGACTGACACGACATGGAGCGGCTCTGGACCGCTGGGAACGTGTGGCTCGACAATCGCCTTGACGCTTGCCTGCACAGGCAATCATGCCGTCTTCGCGCTTCTCTGGAACATCTCCGGAGGAAATTGTAACGGCATCTCTGGATCGGTTCCGTCACAAAACAGCGGAGGATGCGGACCAACGCAGAGCCTGAATCTGACCTACAACGGTCCGTTCATGCTCAATCCGATTTGCTGCAATGACATGACGATGCCAAACCTCTATCTCATCAACGTGATCATCACCGAATGACCAGGACGGTTGGAGACCAAGGAATGTCAACGCCTCTCACCGAATGTCGATGTCTGGGTGCAGGATGGTGCGACCGGCATCAGGTGCGCAAGACCGCCCATTGGGTACAACTTTGTCGGAACAGGCCCAGCTATTTCCGTATGTGGGAAGAAGGAACCGGTCCGGGTCAGACGGTTTCGGGCCACGCCCGGCTCTCCCCATCCGCTCCAGAACGAGTCGCTGTCGCGGTCATCTGCCACAATTACGGCCGCTTTCTGGAGGAAGCGTTGGAGAGTATTCTGACGCAAACGCGTCGGGCGGACGAGATCCTCGTCGTAGACGATGCGTCCACCGATGACTCCGCCGAAGTCGCGCGCCGATACGATGATCGCGGTGTGCGGTATGTGCGGGTCGATGTGCGGAACGTCCATCAGGCCCGTCGGGCGGGATTCGAGAACACAGCGGCGGACGCAATCTGCTTTCTCGACGCGGACGACAAGCTGGGGTCCGACTACCTTGCCCAGGGGCTGTCACAGTTCGTCGATCCCTCGGTCGCCGTCGTTTATTCCGACGTCGAGCTCTTTGGTAACGCGACCGGGCGGTCGTTCTATCGCGATTTCGATGCCGGTGCCTTGCACCAGGACAATTTCATCCACGCCGGGAGCCTGGTTCGCCGTGAAGCCCTCGAAGCGACGCGTCCTTTTGACATCGAAATCAACCCCTTGCAGGTCCAGGGAGACTGGTTCCTTTGGCGGCGAGTCCTTCAAGGGAACTGGACGGCTCGCAAACAGGCGGGAACCTACTTCTATCGCCAGCATCAGTCCAACTGGATGCACGAGATGAGGCGAGTCGACTCGCCGAAGCGGTACTTCGACTATGCCGGTCTCGCCCATGAAATAGTGACGCGGTTCGTCCCCTTGTCCGGGCGGAGCGGCCAATGGCCGCAGCTCTCCAAGTTCTTGTCTCGACAGAGCTGGCCCCATCGACAAACACGACTGGTCCTCGTCGATACAAGTCGCGATAACGCGTTTCATGCGACCGTCCGAAAATGGCTGAGCCAATCTGATTACTTCGACGTGCGTCACCTGATTCATCCAGTCGATGATCCGGGACTGGCGGATGCGGACCGTCGTGATTCCGAGATCCGCCGCCGCGTCGTCCGCGCCATGTGGCGGATCTATGGTCTCTTGCCCCAGGTCGCCGAGACCGAGTACGTCTGGGTCCTCGAGGACGACGTCCTTCCTCCTGACGACGTCTGCGAACGCTTGCTCCGCGGCTTCGACTCCCGCACCGCCTCGGTGGCCGCTCCTTATCAGTCCCGTTACCACGACGTATACCTCGTCTGGGACCAGCACGGCGTTGAAGCCGTCGCTCCGAGAAACGGGATCGAAGTGGTTGGCGGCAACGGTTTCGGTTGCGTGATTCTCAGACGTTCGGCGATCTCCGGCCATGTCTTTTCGCGGTACAAAGACGCCGAGGACTTCGATATCGCGTTTTACCGACGCCTGGGATCCTCAGAGCTCGTCGCCAAGGTCGATTGGAGCTGTCTTGCCCAGCACGGAGCCGAGCCGCCTCCCGGCCGAGTCCGACAGATCGTCCACTTCGGGCAGGCGATAATGCGGCACGCGGTGGACGGTTTCCAAAAGGTCGACGACGAGACGTATCAGGCCCGGCTGGCGGCCTGCACCCGCTGTGCGTCCTGCGATGGCGTCAACTGGATCTGCCGCGAGAAGTCCTGCGGCTGTCGAATCAAGATCAAGGCCGGATGGAGATCGGAATCGTGTCCCCTCGGCCATTCAGGGCCAGCGCACACTAACTCCTGCTCCCGACGAGGACTTGCATCAGGAAGTCGTCGCTCCACCCGCAAAGGCGTCGCTTCATCACCAGGCTCTGCTTCCCCCGATGCTGCTTCAGAAGCGACAG
>JADZEF010000356.1 GCA_020850695.1 Planctomycetaceae bacterium
CACGAGACGGAGTCTCGTGCCACTTTTAAGGCGACGGACTCTCTCCGAGCTTCGCAATCTGCGACCAGACGTCGCCGGCGAACAGGTCGATCATGCGGGCGAGGCCCGCTTCGACCATTTCGGGACCGGTGACGAACTTCCCGGGGCGGGTCCAGGCGAGGAGCTTGTCGGGGGCGATGTTGAACATCCGCGACAGGAGCTGGTCCATGTCGGCCTCAACGAACTTGAAGTGCCGCGCCCACTCCTCCGCCTCTTCAAACCGCAGATCCTCGTCGCTCTGCCAGCGGACCGGGTGAAACAGGAGTGTGGAGTGCGGGGTGACCCAGCGCCGCTGGCAGGCGGCCAGCGGCATGAGCGCCGCCGACGAGCATTCCCCGACGACAACACCATCAGGGTCGAGCCCCCGCATCCGGACGAGAGTCGCGAGGGCGAGGCCGGTGTAGATACTGCCTCCCCCGGAATCGAAGAAGATCGTTCCGCGACTGTTCCGCGGCACCTGGATCAGGTGCTCCATCAGCTCGCTCTGCTTTTCGGTCAGGTCCCCGAAAATGGCGATTTCCCAAGGCTGATCGCGTTCGCGATCGCGGTCGCTTCGACTGCGGTTGGGAATGGCGACCGAGGGATACGGCTTGAGGCGAGCGGGCTCGTCGGACATTCGAGAGGAGGATGGGGCGAGGGGGAGAGGGGGGGACAAAAGGAGGCTAGCGTCTCCGCCGTTCGAGTGAAGACGACGGCCAACCATGCGGATGTTCGTCTCGATTCGCCTTCGCTTTTATCTCTCCGGTCCCTCGACGGCAACTCATTCGAGGATCACAATGTCCCGCAAGCGAATTCCGATCCGACGTGGCGGGGCTGTTGAATGGCTCCGTTGCTCGCCGTCCTCCGGAGCGAGAACCGGCGCGGCGTCATGCTGGCTCATTACACACCTGGAGCGACTCCATGCCTGGTGCATTTCGTTCGTCGTTCGGCGGCTTGATGCGGATTCTGACCTGTGCGGCGATGGCCGCAACCGGAATGGCCCCTGCCCTCGCCACAGCAGGCACCGCTGCCGTGAAACTGACGGTGAAGGCGGAGACGGTCGACATCACGATCGGCGGTGAGGAGTTCGCGACGTACCATTTCGCCAAGACGCTGCCGAAGCCATTCCTGCTGCCGGTGAAGGCCCCGGGGGGCGTGACCGTCACGCGGTCGCTCGACAAGCCCGAGGATCACCCGCACCACAAGGGAATCTGGTGCTCGATCGACGAAGTCAACGACATCAAGTTCTGGGCTGAGAAAGGGAAAATCGAGAACGTCTCGGTGAAGGCCGAAGTCGCCGAGGGGAACCCGGCGAAGCTGGCGGTCGTCAACCATTGGCTGGGGACGGATGGCAAGCCCGTGCTGATCGAAACCACGACGATCAGCATCCATGCCAACCGGCTCCTCTCGTACGACATGAAGTTCACCGCCGGCGAAATGCCGGTGAAGTTCGGTGACACGAAGGAAGGGATGTTCGGCATCCGGCTCGTCAACTCGCTCCGCGAGAAAGAGACCGGGAAGGTTCAGAACGCGGAAGGGCTGAAGGGAACGAAAGAGTGCTGGGGGAAGCACTCGGCGTGGGTCGACTATTACGGCGAAGTTGACGGCAAGACGGTCGGCGTGACGGTGATGGATGACCCGAAGAACTTCCGGAAGTCGCGATATCACGTCCGCGACTATGGGCTTTTCACGATCAGCCCCTTCGGCGACAAATCGTACACGAACGGCAAGGAACCCGAGTTTCCGTTCGAACTGAAGCCGGGGGCGAAGTTCTCGCTCCGTTACGGCATCTACCTTCACACGGGCGACACCGAGCAGGGGAAGGTGGCCAACGCCTATCAGCAGTTCCTGAAATGGTAAGGTCCCGGCTCGGGCGGTGCGAGGAGACGACCTCAACGACCGACCACAATGGGAGCGCACAACCTTTGCTGAGTGCTCTTTACGCCTTCGGCGTCAAGAGAGGGCTTCGACGTCAATCGACGCTGCGGAAACGATGGGCCTGGGATGTGACAATCGAGAAGCCGTGCGGCTGATCGCCCCGCAGGCATGACGCTCAGAACAGCGGATAAATGAACGGCGCGGCGGCCGTTCCGCTGAGGAAGATCAGCACGCCGACGAGGGTCAGCACGAGGACGATCGGCGTGACCCACCAGAGCTTGTAGTACCAGAGGAAGTCGACCAGTTCCGCGATCAATCCCGGCTGCTTGTCTTCGGCCTGGCTTGCGAAGTCCGAGGCGGGCTTGGCCGGCTCCGGGGGAGACGCGGGCTGATCCGGGGGCGGGGACGACATGAGAGTCTCGGCGTGCGGTCGCTCAGGATTGGCGGAAGTAGCGGGACGTGGGGATGTCGGTGTTCCGCGGAGTCCAGTAGGTGGCGGCCGATCGGTTGAAGCGTCGCTGCATCGGATCGCGGCCCGCCAGACGCATCAGGAGTCCCACCGGCGTCACTACTCCATAATAGACGGCCGCCATCAGGACGTGCGAGACCACCCACCCGATCGGATAGACGGCCGCCATCCAGCCAACGTAGACGAGGCGCAGCGCCTGCGGCTTCGCGAGGCCAACGGCCAACCCGACGAGCGACACCCCCACTACGGCCGCCGCAGTCGGGAACGACCCGAATCGCCGATGGATCCAGGCGGCCACGAAACCGAAGAACACTACCTGCCCGACCGCGAAGATCCGCAGGTCACGCGACGAGGGGTTCCACTGGAATTCAATCAACGCCATGAGGGACTCGGAGCGTTTCGCCGGTTTTTGGCCGACGCAAGAGCGCAGGGGAAACCCAACAGACTATAGATCCGCAAGATACCAAAATTTCTCTGCGAACAAGAACGCAGCTGCGCCCCGGGAACACAGGGATATGACGGCTTTTGAGAACCCCGCTCCGAAGGGAACGGCAAGAGAGTTGTCAAAATGGCGACGATTCAGGGCCAGGAGGAGATTGGCTGTCGAGGAGTTCGCGCGCCAGCGCGTCGCCCGTCTCGGTGAGTCGACACGAGTTGTACTGCGGCCAACACGCCTTTCGAGTGGAGTCACGTGGATCGCCCCAGGTCCCACTGCCCTCGAAAAAGATCGCGTCGTGAACCATATCGATGAGGATCTTATAGACTTCGTTATGAACGACCGCTGATTCGCATTCCCAGCCGTCGGCAATCTGCTCTTCAGTCAAGCCCCGCCATTGCAGAACCGGGCGAATCACGCGAACGGTGTTTGCGCGGCTCAGGTCCGTCTGCGAGCCAAGCCCCGCAATGGCGGCTGCCCTGAGCAATTGCTTTTGAATCTCTGTCAGGGGTTCCGTCATCGCCTCACCTCCGCGCCTCATTCTACCCCCCGCACAAAGAGAAGCCCCGTCGGTCTCCTTACGGGCGGCGGGGTGGCCGGGTCTGACCGAAGGGAAGGCCCGGAAGGAGCGAGCAAACCGGGCCTTCGCAGAGCCGCAGACCCGGCCACCCGCCGCCGCGTGGGTGCTGCGAACAATTCCAGGAGCCTGCTATTCCGTTGTTCCATTATTTCAGAACAGGGTTACGATCAGCCTACGAAACGAAGGAATCCTGAGATGAGCGAAACAAAGAAGACCCGCACGAAGAACACGGTGCGCGTGATCCGCCGTAAGCTGACTGCGGACGAACAGTCGCGGCTCGAAAAGGCCCGTGCGGAAGTCGAATTCGACAAGGAGAACATTCTCGCAAGGGGACGGGAGTATCGAGCGGAAAGCATCCGGAACCGGAAGGCCGCCGCGGTGCTGTCGGATGTGATGTCGGCTCTCAAGGCCGAGCGCACCCGGCAGGGGCTGTCACTGGCCGACATGACGGAGAGGACGGGAATCGGGCGCGGGGCTATCTCGACCCTGGAGACAGCGGCAGAGCCGAACCCGACGATTTCGACCGTCAACCGCATCGCCGAAGCTTTGGGCGTCTCAGTGGCTGTCACGCTGGTGCCGAAGAACGGGAAGTGACCACAAGAATCCAGGGTACAGCAATGAGTGAACAAAGACCCTAGCACGACGGCACCGATCAAGCGCTGATGGTCCTGATCGCTATTATGGTCTTGATTGTTGCGGCAGTCACTGGGTTCCTTCTCATCGGTTATTTTTGGATTGGTGACTTTCGCCCCGAATGATCAATAACTCCCGTGCCAACCGCTTGCAGTCACCAATCGTGCAACCACTGCAATAAATGCACAAAAGACCGTCGCACGGCTGAGCCCGCACGACGGTCCGTGATTCCATCTTGGTTCAACCCTCAACCTCAACCGACCGCATCACACCAGCCACTGTGGCTTGACGAGCATCACGAGGCCCATCGCCAGCATCGTCGCGCCGCTCACGAACTTCAGCCAGCGGCCTTCGTTTTCCTGCAGCCGGCGACGGTTCAGCGTGAACACCACCATCCCGACCATGATCGAGTCGTCGAACATGTAGGCGAGGTTGTAGAGACCCAGGTACGCATAGTACTGCCAGGTCGGCAGCTTCTGTTGGGCGAGGATCTGCGTATAGAGAGCGGGACGACCCGCGGTGCAGAGGAGTTCGACCACGTTGACCAGCACCGCCAGAACGATCGCCCCGGAGATGGCGGCGAACAGGTTTTCGGCCGAGACGATCCGCCGCACGCGGTCGTAGATGCCGGTCTTCGCCGATTCGGGGATCGAGAAAGTCACCCCCTTCTTGAAGGCGAAGAAGTCCTTCACGTGGACGAGGCCCACGACCAGCCCGATGACGCCGAGGCCGATTTGCACCGGCCGCAGGTAACCGACGAGCTTGAAGACGTTGAGCCAGGCCGCCATGAAGGCGAAGTAGGCCAGGCCGCTCACCAGCACGAACGTTCCCGCAACCGCCAGGATCTTCCAGCGGTCCTTCAGGTTGACCAGCACCGACAGCAGGAACAGCAGCACCCACATCGCACACGGGTTAAAGCCGTCGACGATGCCGACCGCGAAGGTCAGCGCCGGCAGTCCGACGCTCCGCAGTTCGAGCCGTCCAAACACCGGCAGCGTCACGCCCGAAGGGGCATCGCTGCTCGATGCCCCCGCCGAAGAGACCGACGACCCGCTCGCTTCCGCGGGCGGGCCGACTAACTCGAGATCCTCTCCGGCCGCGGGGGGCGGTGCGTCCCCCGCGAGTGGAAGCGGTGCGTCGCCCGCCAGCGGGGCCGGCGGTTCGTTGCTGTTGGCGGCGGCCTTCGTCTCGGGGAGTTCTTCCGAGGCGGCCGGTGCGGGTGGTTCGTCCTTCGCGCCGGCCCGTCGCGGCGCCACCGCCGGCTGGCTGGTCCGAAGAAGCGTTCGCCGCACGCCCGAGCGGCGGCGGTCATTGTTATGGGCGGCCGCTTTGGCTGCCGGGCACGGAAACGTCGCCCCTTGCATGATGTGTTCCCACTGAGCACCGGTGGCCTGCTCGCCGTCCCAGCCGACGATCACCTTCCCGCATGCTTGGAACGTCGGGATGCCCGGCGTCACGACGCCGTGCTGCCGCGACACTTCTTCCCACCGCGCCCGTCCCGCCGCGTCGTTGATGATCTCGCGGAAGACGACCTTGAAGCCGGGATATCGCGACTGCATGCCCATGAGGTGGGCTTTCGCACTGGCACACTTCGGGCAGCCTTCCCGCACGAAGGCCTCGATCGTCAGCAGGTCTTCAATCTGCCGGCCGGTCGTGGCCGCATCCTGAAAACCGGTGATCATCTGGCGGCAGAGGTAGATGGTCGGCACGGCCGGCTCGTCGACCTTGAAGAACTTGGCGATGTCGTGCAGCCGCTTGTTCGCCAGCTCGTTCTTGTCGACGTCGCGGAAGACAAGGTGCAGCCCCCGCCGCGACGCGACGAGCTGATCGAGATACTTGCGGGCTTCGGCGCTGCGGGGCGAGTCCGCCCGCACAAACGCCTCGATGACCACGCAGCGTGAGCCGTCGGTCGCAGGTTGTCCCTGCGCCCAGGCGTCCCCCGCGAGGCTCAAAGCCACCAGCAATCCTAATAGCCAGCGATCCTTCCCGAACCGTCGCTCCTTCGTCCGTTCACCGCGTGACAACATGCGTGATCCAGATTCGAGGCGTTGTGACAGGGGCCTGGACGTGCCGCCGCGTCGAAGGGAGGACGGCGGCACGCGCAACGGAAAACGAGCGATCGCGTCGACGCCCGCACGGGGTGACGGCAGGGCGGCGACGAAAGGCGTCGAAACAGACCGCGACATCCCTCACACGAGAGGCGTCGCGGCAAACCGGAACCCGCAGGACGGGGACGTCGAGGGGTGATTACAGGCCGAGAATGGCGGCCGCTGCATCGAGCGGCGCGATGTCTACATCCTCAGTGATCGACGCTGCGCCTCCTGAGGTTGCAGCGCGGGGAGCGAAGCGACGCAGTTTTCGACGGTCCCACGAAATCGTCGTGTCGCGCTCCTCAGAATCACGCTATTCGGCATTTGCGGATTGGTCAATAGGTGGGCCGGACAGGAAAGGCAGCGAAAGTTGAAGGACCTTTCGGACCGGACAGGGCTCGGCAGGGCCCGTTACTCATTTTCATGGCTGTGTCGAAGGAAAGCCTGAAGGCGCGCGGATGATTTCGAGAGGTCCGAAAGACCTTGTCGCCCGGCACATCGTTCTTCAGCGGGAGCGAAAGACGATCATCAGTCAGTTCCCGAACACCAGCCCTGATGCCGCCCCCAGCACCACGCCTTCGAGCACATAGCGTTCGAAGAAGGCGGCGGTCGCTTCGCAGCGGGTGTACTGCAGGATCAGGCGATCGCCGGGGCGGATGAGGATGCGCTCGGCCGGATCGCGCATCGCCTTGTGCAGGTCGACCTCAATGTTGCACACGCTGCCGTTCGGAAGCGTCCGCTGGACGATGACCTTGCTGGCTCCGACGGACACGTCCTGGTTGAGGGCCGAGATCCCGCCAATCGCCTTGTTGGGCGGATAGGTGGTCGAGTTGCGGCTGCGGTTGCCTTCGGCCAGGGCGATGGCGTCGAGCACGTTCACGTCGTAGTCGCGCGGCAGTTCCCACTGGCTGCTGCCGAGGAGGCCGCCGGTGTAGAAGACGTCGGGCTCACGCGATTCGATGAACACGACGTCCCCGTCGTTCAGAAGCACGTCGGCCGGGCCGAAGCAGGCGGGCTCGTTGGGACCGAGACGCAGCGGAATCTTCGTGACGCGGGCGCTGCGGATCGTCGGGTCGCCCATCGCGAAGGACGGGGGAATCGAGTTGTCGAAGGGCATCGCCTGGAACGGCTGAGCGTCGGTCGCCGACGTCTGCTGCACGGGATTGGCGTCTTCCGAATGTCCGAACTCGTCAAGCGGCGTCCGATGGGCGGGCGCGGGACGCGCCGCGAACGGGACCGGCCCCTGCGAGTAGCCCGGCGCCGCACAGTTGCCTGGTCCACCTCGGCGGAAGATATAGACGGTGTTGCGGGCGTCGGTGCCGGGGAGGCCGCCGGTTTCGGCCATCGCGTTGAGGACGTCATTGCGGTAAGCGGGAAGAATCACCAGCTTCCCCGTGCCGCGTTTGTCCTTCTGGTTCTCGGGAGCTAAGGACGATCCCGTCGCCCCGTGCCCCAGCGAGGATTCCTGCCGGATTACCAGCACCCGCACCGAGCGCGGCTTCTGCAGGCTGACAAGAACTCGCTCTTTCCCCGGTTGAAGCAGCGGCTTGTCGACCGTGTAAGTCCGGCGAATGAGGTCTTCCACCTGCAACAGGCTCAGGCCGCGAACGGACAGCGGAGCGACCATCGGCAGCGAGATCGTTCCGTCCGACCGCACGGGAATCGGAAAACCGACCGAGGGGGACTGCTCGCGATCGCTGGGATGGTAGATCGGAATCGCCTGCTCGCACTGGCAGGATCCCAGCACGCCATCGATGTAAATGCCGAGGGTATCGCCGACGTCGACGAGGTGTTCCGCGGGGGGCGACTGACCCAGGAGAGCGAGGTCGATTGTGTCACGGCCCGAGCGCTCCCAGGCACGATTCTCCCACGAGGTCTGCGACGCGGGAACGCCATCCAGCGGCCGGGCCGCCGCACACCCGCCCAAGCTCGCAACGATCGGAGCACCGATGAGAAGTGCCGCCAGCCGCCAGGCGGGCCGACTCGTCCTCGCTGTTCCGCCAGTGCGGTTTCCCGAGCGCGCGAAGCGTTGCATTGGCCCCCGTCTCCACTCGCAGGTCGGCCGAAGCGTAATGCGTCTTCGGCCCTCGCCAGCTGGACATCCGGAGCGACCGACAGGCGCGGCGTGTCCGGCATTCCCGATACATGCCTTACTATCGGCACGCGTGGAACGGGGTGTGAGGGATTGTCTGGCGAACCGCGCGGGTATGCGTGAGGCTGGGAAATTAAGGAAGGATTTACCAGCGCTGGCCCTTCAAACCGTTCCGAAGCCGGCCGCCGCATTCAAGCGGATCAACTCGCGTTCGGGCTGATTGAAGGCATCGAATAACATCGTTGCACGAGTTTTCACGGGCGCAAAATGGAGTCCATGCGAAGCCTGTTCGCATGGCGCATCGCGGCGAGAATTGGACTCGCGTCACGGGCGTCCGCAGCCTCGCGGCAGAGTCATTTCGCCTGATTGGACGATTCGTGGGCGGAATCGGGCGTCTCGGCAATCGCCGCTTCGTCCCCTTCGGCCACCAGGCCTTCGAACTTGGCGTTCAGGAAGGTGACGACGGCCGCCATCTCGGGCTTCAGGTAGACCCCTTCTTCCTCGCGCGGAATCCGGATCTTCACCCGGACGGGAACGGCCCCTTTCGCACGGTCGGCAATCGGCATCAGCCGCGAGACGTATCCATCGTAGGGACGGTTGGGAAATGCTTCCGACCGGATCTTGCATTTCTGCAACACAAAAACCCGCGAGACATCCCGTTCCTGGATCGACAGGTCCACCTCGAGGTCGCTCAGGTCGGCCATCTCGCACAGGCTGAACGAGCCGTTGAAGGCGACCGGGTTGACCACATTCCCTTCCTCGGCGTTCTTCTTGAGAATCGTCCCGGAGATCGGAGCGCGGATCGTGCAGTTCGACAGCCGCCATTCGGCCTTCGCGCACTCCGCCTTGGCCAGGTTCCAATCGGCCCGGGCCGCCTCGATCCGTTCCTTGCGCGGCCCGTCCTTGATCATCTTCCACGTCGCACCCAGCCGCAGCACGCGCTTCTGAGCCGCCAGGTAATCCGCCTTCGACTGGTCGAACTCCTGCAGGCTCAGCACGTTCTTCGCACGCAACTCGATATTGCGGTTGTACGTCTTCTGGAACTGCTCGAACTGATCCTCGGCTTCCTTCCACTGGTTCCAGGCCTCTTCGATCTCCTCGGGCCGGCTTCCATTCACCAGCTCTTCATAGCGTTGCCGGGCCGCAAGGCAATTGGCCTGGGCCCGAGCCGCATCGGCCTCGTACTCGATGCACTCGATTTCGGCGAGAGGCGCTCCGATCGGCACCCGCTGCCCCTCACGCAGCTTGTCAAAGTGCAGCCGCAGAATCATTCCGCTCACTTTCGGGCTCACCAGGATCTGGTGGGCGGGAATGATGTATCCCTTCGACTCCAGCAGAATTTCCCCTTCGGCCGGAAGTGTGCCCGTGCCGTCCGCGGACGCCGAGTCCTGTGAGGCGCTCTCCTGCGTGGCAATGATCGCCGGCTTTGAGCCAAGCAGGTCGTTCGAAACGACCACGTAGCCCAGAGCCGAAGTCGTGCCGAGGAGAATCAGGCAGAGGGTCCAGGGAACGACATTGGACGATTGCGGGGCGGTCTCCGCCGACGGTAGCCGCAACGACTGGATGCGATCCTGGAGTGCCGTGCTGCGGGGGGCGTCCCCACCCGCAGTGCGAGTCGGCGTGGACATGGAGGAAAAACTCAAGAGGTCGGCGGAGCAATGTGCGGCGCGTGCGGCGAGAACGGCGGCTCTTCGCCGTCTCGCGGCAGTCCCCTATTCTAGATCGCGGAACCGACGCGGCGACAGCACCGATTCGGGAAATCCGGGCGGACGGGCGCCCGGCGACCTGCGGTCGCGAATTACGGAGCCGTCCAGCGGGGATTCGGCGATTCGAGGACCGCACGGGGCGTCTTCGATTGCAGTGCGTCAATCTCCGTCTCCACGGCGGCAACCGCTTCAGCCGAGTCGTGCACTCCGAGTTCCAGCCGCATCGTGCGGGTCTGGCCCGGAGAAAGTACCACAACCCGCCCCTGCTCCCGCTCGTAGGTCCTCAAGTTGGGAAATCCAGTCCCCGGCTCGATCCCCGTGCAATAGCCGTCCCGCTCGCCGATCGTGTTCTTCCAGACCGTGAACCAGGGAAGCGTTCGGGTGTCGTACCGGACGGTCATGCCGAGGTTGCCGTTGGCATTCTTGAGCAATGCCAGGCTCCATCCGTCGTCATTCGCGGCCGGCTCGATGAAATAGCACTGCTCGCGGTATCCCACGGTAGGCGGAAGGTAGGTGTCCCACGTCGCCAGATCGCGGGCCGCATGGTCGTCGCGCGGCGCCAGCATCCGGACAGGATGAACCAGCTTCGACCCGCCCTCGAGAAACGGCCCGCCGACGTTGATGTGATAGAGCAGCATCATCTCGCCTGGCGTCCCCGCGAGGTTGCTCACTTCGTCCGTGATTCGCAGCCAGTTCGAACCCGCTTCGGTCTCGACGGTTGACTTCAACCGCAGACAGGGGCCAAACATCGTCGTCTCGTCCACCTCGCCGATCACTCGCAGCATCCCGGCGCCCGCGCTGTCGACTTCAATAGTCACTTTGTGAGCGGGGCGATTCGCAATCTTTCCGTGCAGCGTCAGCGGCCATTCGGCAACGACCTTCCCATTCGCGTCCTTCACCCGGTCGACGCCCGGCGGTCCAAACGCCGATAGCCCGCAACGGCACAGCCATTCGTTGAAGCCCGACAGCCAACCCAGGCCGTTCCGGTCATTCTGATCGACCAGTGAGGGATGCACGGGGCGCTTGACCGGCGACTTCCAACCGAGATTTCGACCACGGTATGTCCCGCGCCACAGCCCCATGCCGCGCGTCGGCAGCGCATCGACGGCAAGGGCGCCATTGTTGAGCGTGACGACATCGACCCCGTCCGAAACGCCGCCTCGCATGCGCCGCTTGGAGATGGACCAACCCTCCGATCCGGCGAGCCGAAGATCCTCGCGGGCCTTCCATTCCAGGTTCTCGATGAAATCGTTTGAACTCGAATCGGTCAAAATCGCAGTGCGGCGGGTCATGAGGCAGGAATCCAGTCTCGATTCACCAGGGTTGTCTCAAGTCCTCGAATCTTCCACGCGGCCGACTCGATCGCAGCCTCACGACGCATCGGCCGCGTCCGCCTTCAAGAGCGTCGTCAAATGACACTCAACGCTCTCGGCCAGGGCCGAAACGTCATACCCCCCTTCCAGCAGGCTGACAAGTTTTCCCCCGCAATGCTGGTTGGCGACGTCGACCACCAGCTCCGTCAGATCGCCGAAATCTTCCGATTCCAGTCCGAGTGAACCGATGGGATCGGCAGCATGTGCGTCGTAGCCGGCGCTGACCAGGACAAGCTCCGGCTTCGATCGCGCGGCGGCATCGGCGAGCATCGTATGGAACCGCTCGCGGTACTCCCGGCGGCTGATCCCGAAACACAGCGGAAGATTGAACGTCGTTCCAATGCCGGCGGCGACCCCCGTCTCATCACAATCGCCCGACCCGGGATAGAACGGGAAGCGATGGGCCGAAAAGAAGGTCACGTCGGGGTCATCGTAGAAGATGTCCTGCGTCCCATTTCCGTGATGCACGTCCCAGTCAACAATCAGGACGCGCGTCACGCCGTGCGCCTGCTGCGCGTATCGCGCCGCAATCGCGATGTTGGCGAACAGGCAGAAACCCATCGCCCGGGCAGGGAGCGCATGGTGCCCCGGTGGCCGCGCCAGCACCGACGCACGGCGATGCTCCCCCGTCATCACGGCATCGACCGCCGCCAGCGCCGCTCCCGCCGCATGCCGCGCAATCTCGAAGGACGCCGCCCCGCACACCGTGTCCGACTCGAGATGTCCACCCCCCGCACTCGCGAAGCTCCGCAGATTTCCGACATACGTCCGGTCATGGACGAGCGCGATTTCTTCGAAGGTCGCGGGGCGAATCGTCCCCCGTTCGAACCGTTGATCGAGTTGTGTCAGTTCCAGCATCTGCAGAATCGAGTGCAACCGGCGCGGTGACTCCGGATGCCCCGCGCCGGTCTCATGGCCGATAAACATTCGATCCGTGAACAGCACGCCCATGTGGCTCGGTTCCTGTCATCGATTCGCACAGCAGCGTCCGGAGTTCGACCGATTCGCCAGCGTCGCTACGCCACTGGTCCCGTCGCCTCGGTGCTCATTCATACTGCTTCGGCGCCAGCAATGCCTTCATCTCCGGCTGCTCCCGGTTCTCCGGGGTGGCCAGCTTTTCGCCGGTCGAGATCTTCTTCTCCGGCGTCTCTCCCTTCAGGTGGGCGGCCATCGTTTTCACGGCGAGGTAGCCCATGCGCACGGGATCCTGTAACACGACTCCGTGCACCGTTTCACGGGACAGCCCTTCGACCATTCGCGGGTCGGAATCGAACGCGACGAACTTCACCTTCCCCGCCAGCTTCTCATTCTCGAGGGCCTGCAGCATCCCCTTGTTGTTGGGTTCGCAGACGGTGAAGACGCCGTTGACGGAATCGTGATGCTCGCGGAGCAGAGATTCGGCGATCTTGAGCGCCCCCTGGGCATCGGAATCGACGCGCTGCTCGGCCGACAGCACCTTGATATCCGGATGCTTCGCGATGACCTCCAGGAAACCCTCTTCGCGGTTTTCGGTGCTTTCGCTTCCTGCCTGATACCGCAGCAGGATGACGCCTCCCTTGCCTCCCATGACTTCAGCCAGTCGCTCGCCGGCGATCCGGCCGCCGTTGCGGTTGTCGGTCGAGACGGTGCTGACGACGTCCGAGTCGTCGCTCAGGCCGCTGTCGAAAATGACCGTCGGCACCCCGGCGGCCTTCGCCCGCTTCACTGCGGGAATCAAGGCGTCGCGATCGATGGGCGCCATGCAGATGCCGTCGATCTGTTCCCCCACGAACGAATCGATGATTTTGATCTGGGCTTCCTTGTCCTTCTCGTCGGCCGGACCCTGCCACACGATCTCGATGTTTCCGATCTCCTTCGCGGCATCCTCGGCCCCCGCATGGACCGACTTCCAGAAATCGTGCGTCGTCCCCTTCGGAATGACGGCGATCCGCAGCTTCTTCGTTGTGGAAGCGCCGGGAGCGGTCGGAGTGCCCGGTTTCACGACGTCGTGAACGTCACATCCCACGAAGCACAGCAGTGCGATGGCAGGGACAACTCGGAAGGCAGCACGCAGCGACATAGGGGACAAACTCCGGAGCGCGGGAGCAGGTAGCCGACCGAATGAAGAGCGGTCGCGGGCGCTCTATCATAACAGTTTGTCGTCGCCCGGTCGGCGCTTCGTCCGGTGTCTGAGGTCCGGGCGTAGGAGCGGATTTCTGCATTGCCTGTCGTGGTGGACTTGAGAGATGCGGCGAGCATCACTACGCCGAAGGCGTTTCATCCGATAGCCCAGCGTCGCGAGGCCTGGCGAGCGCACGCTGGGTGGGGGCATCGATTTCAACAGGTACCCCAACGGGGTTCCATAACGAGCGTCTGGCCCGTGCGGATGGAACCCCGTTGGGGTACCTGAGAACCTTCCGGCCATTCCCAGCGTGCGCTCACTCCGTTCGCGACGCTGGGCTATCCGATGGAACGCCTTCGGCGTACAGAGCACTTGC
>JADZEF010000357.1 GCA_020850695.1 Planctomycetaceae bacterium
CCGCCAGCATGGCCGAGTAGCACTGCGGCCAGTGGTCGCGGCCGCGGTCGTTGACCTTCGGCGTGCGTCCGAATTCTCCCACCATGCAGACGGTCGTCGAATCGAGCATGCCGCGATCGGCGAGGTCCTCAAGCACCGCGGAGACTCCTTCATCGACGCGCGGCAACGCCCAGTTCAGGCCGTAAGCCGAGGACCCGAAGAGGCTGTCGCCCGGTTTGTAGAGGACGCCGTGCATGTCCCAGGTCTGCACGTTGCGGAAGGCTTCGCCGGGGGGCGTGCCGGTCCACGCAACGACAGTGACGAGCCGGACCCCTGCTTCGATGAGTCGCCGGGCCATCAGCAGGTTCTGCCCGAGAGGATGTTGTCCGTAGCGTTGGCGAACCGGATCCTGCTCATGCGAGAGATCGAAGGCCCGCCGCGCCGCACTTCCGGTGATGAGATCGTGCGCTCGCTCCTGAAGGTGCTGGAACGTCGCGCCGGCATCGTGAGCCGGCGTTGCCGGACTGGCGGGGACAACGCGGCTCAGCGTCGACTCGCGATTGACGGTGGCGAGAAGGTTCTGCCGATGACTCAGTCGATCGGCCGTCACTTCGGCCGGCGGGTCGAAGGCGGTGAAGCGGAACTTGGGGTTCGACGGGTTGTCGAGGTCGGTTCCGACGCGGAGCGGACTGTGCCCCATTCCCAGCGACCCGCCGGTGAGATACCACGGCCGGACGTCCCCCGCGAGGTTCTGGACCCACACATACGACGGAACGGCCTGCGTTGACGGAGCAAGTTTCGACACGACCGAACCGAAGTAGGGCGTCTGGTCAGTCGGGTTCGGATAACCCGTCATCCCGACGTGCATCGCGCCGTCGTGCCCGCCGTTGTTCGTCACCATCGAGCGGATGAGCGAGTAGCGGTTCGCCTGTTGAGCCAGCCGCGGGAACAACTCGCAGATCTGCATTCCGGGAACGACGGTGTCGATGGGCCGGAAGGCTCCGCGGATTTCCTCGGGCGCCTCGGGTTTCATGTCCCAGGTGTCGTGCTGCGGAGCCCCGCCGTACTGCACGATGAAGATGCAGGACTTCTCACCGGTCGCACCCGTTCCGGTCCGCCTGCCGTCGGATCTCTGCTCTCCGGCCATCAACCCGGGAAGACCGAGCCCCAGTGTGCTCAGCGCACCAGCCTGAAGGACAGTCCGACGACTGAACCGCAACGGCGACGCCAGGTGAGTGACGTTCTGCATGCCGGGTCTCTCTCTGGATCGAACGGCGATCTTTGCGGTGACAGTTGGCAACGCATTGGACATGGTACATGAGTCGACGGCCTGCCGCATCCGACATCTCCTCGAACACCGCAGAGCGCGACGAGAATGGAAGCCTTCGTCACCGCATCTCTCGCCGGAGTCAGGTGATATCGCCCGAAAACGCCGCTTGACCTCGGGGGACGTTCCAGAGAGACTCCCCTGCCCCGCTCTCTCGCGATCAGGGAGGATCGCCCATGAACTGGCTCCGCCTGCGGCACCTGGCCGAATACTTCGCATTTCGCGTCGTCACCTGCATCGCCGACGCGCTCCCCATCCGCACCGCCGTATGGCTCGCCGAAACGGCGGCCTGGATGCTGGTGCATGTCCTTCCGAAGCGGATGACGCGGTACAAGGTCGCTCGCGAAAATCTCGAGCACGCCTACGGCGACACGCTGACGAGCGCGGAGATCGACGACATCATCTACCGGATGTGGGTCCATCTCTTCCGCATGGTGGTCGAGATGGTGCAGCTGCCGCGGAAACTGCGGCTCTACAATTGCGCCGAGGTGTGTCAGTTCCGCAATCGTGATGTTTCGGTGCGGGCGTTGTGCACGGGGCGGCCGGTGATGATGCTCGGCGGGCACTTCGGCAATTGGGAGATCGCCAACTTCACCTTCGGAATGTTCGGCTTCCCGCTGGCGGTCGTCGCCCGCGACCTCGACAACCCGTACCTCGACGCCTGGTTCCGCCGCTATCGCAAGGCCGGCAAGCACCGACTGATCTCGAAGAAGGGAGGCGGCGATGCCATCGTCGACATGCTCTCGCACCGCGGAATTGTCGGGCTGCTGGGGGATCAGGATGCGGGGAACCGCGGGCTGTTCGTCCCCTTCTTCGGCCGGCCCGCGTCGACGTTCAAATCAATTGCCCTGCTGGCGATCGAGTATCGGGCGGTGATCTGCGTCGGCTTCGCGCGGCGTCTTCCCGATGACTGGGACCGCTACCGCTGGGTGCGGTATGAGGTCGGCTGCGAGGAGATCATCGACCCGCTCGAACTCGACAACGACCTGGACGTCGTGACCGAGCGGTACACCGCAGCGCTGGAACGAGCGGTGCGGCGCTCGCCCGAGCAGTATTTCTGGGTTCACCGCCGCTGGAAGACACGGCCAGAAGCCGTGAAGCGACAGCGGAAGAAGGTCGCGGCGTGAAAACCGAGCAGGCGTTTTAACGCAAAGACGCAAAGGTCGCGGAGAAACGCAAAGAGGGCACAGCGGAAGCGGGAGAATTCGTGGAAACCTTCCCATCAGACATTCATTCACCGATTCGCGATAACCAACCGGCCAGTCCATCCGGGGATTGCCGCCATCCTTTGCGCTCTTCGCGTCTTTGCGTTAAGATCTTCTCGGTTCGCGAAATGATGAATTCTCTCCGGCTCCGCCTTCAATGCCTGAACGTCACCGCATTGCCGCCGTCTCCGAAGTTGCTCCCGGTACGGGCAAAGAGATTGTTGCAGGAGGGCGAATCGTCGCCCTGTTCAATGTCGATGGGACGTTTCACGCCCTCGACGGCATCTGCCCGCACGCGGGGGGACCGCTCGCCAAGGGCCGCATGACCGGATGCATTGTCACCTGCCCGTGGCACGGGTGGCAGTTCGACGTCACGACTGGCCGGCACCGGCTGAATGCGACGCTCACGCAGCCGTCGTTCCCAGTGACGATCGAAGGGGAAGACGTCTTCGTCGAGCTTCCGTGACGCGCGAAGCATCGAAGAGAACGCCGCGTTGCGACTGACTCGCTCGCGAGTGGAACGGCGGCAAGCGCGGTAAATTGTGCGCGTCCGTTTCGCTCACCCGTCTTTTCCTGCCCCGCACCGCCGGTCTTTTCGTCATGGGTCGACCGGCCGCGCGTCGATACCGACGAAGGGAACCGCCGTCGACTCGGCGTTCCGCAGGAGGCGTATCGGATCAGTTCGATCCGGTTCTACCAGGGGGTGGCCACGATGGTCGCGCGCGTTCTCGGTCGGCTCGGCGGACCCGCCATGCTGTGTTCGGCAGTCTTCGGACTGGCTCTGCTGGCCACGGCCGAACTTCCGGCCCAGGAAACGGTCCCGCCTGGAACGCCCGGCTACTGTCCCCCGAACGACCGGCCCCGTCGCTGGTCGGAAGAGTGGTACGCCCGCGAAGCTCAGACCCCGGTCGGGCAGCGTCAGGTCTACAAGAAGGGGAAGCTGTGGCCTCCGTTCCCGCGGCCGACCGGCAAAGAGCAGCAGTTCTCGCACAAGTACCACGCGGCTCACTATTGGCCGTACCCCTACAGCCTCGATGACCGGGCGTATGTGCGGAACGTTTCGGCGATGCAGACCGACAACGGCTGGATCACCGCGACCACACTCTACGAATATCACTTCGAGGACGACACGCACGAGCTGAATCATGCGGGGCGGATGCAGTTGCGGTGGATTCTCGAAAGCGCTCCGATTCCCCGCCGCACCATTCACGTGCAGTACGGGACGACGCCCGAGATCACCGAGCGTCGGCTGCTGGCCGCCCGCCAGGAAGCGGCCTTGATGGTAGGCCCAGAAGCCGTCCCGCCGGTTCTCGTGCGCATCACCTCGCCCTACGGCCGGCCCGCGTCCGAGATCGTCGCGATCCGCCGGGCGGAACTCGATTCGCTTCCGGCGCCGCGGATTGCCTACGGCACGGGGAGCGGAAGCGGCAGCAGCGGCGGAAGCGGGAGTTCGTCGCAACAGCAGAGCGGCATGCCGTAACCGGCGCTGGCAGAAGCGTTCGTCGAAGTCCGAGCGGCGCCGTCGCGACCTGTGGCGGCGACGGCTGGCCATCCTCCTCCCTTCTGAAACGCTCGCGTTCTTTCGCGGAGCGAATGACGACCTTGCGGAAGAGCCGCGCATGATCGCACCCGACAGCATTCCCTCGCCTCAGCCGCGCGGCGGCGATCGTCCCGGCGACGCGGGCCGCGAGCTCTACGCCGATCTGTTTACGGCGCCTGGCATCCCGCGAACCCAGCCCGCCGCCCCGCCCGTCAACTATCCGACCGCCCCCCCCGCCGGCCCGGTCAATGTCTTCCGCCCTCGAACCGCCTCGCCGCTCGACGCTCCGTTCGTCGCTCCGCCGCGAGCCCCCAATACGCTTCGCGACACCGGCCTCTCACTGGCCCTCGTCAGCGACCTGATCCTCAAAGAGCTTTATCTCCAGGCCAATCTCGTTGGCATGCAGCTCGCCCGCAACACGCGGCTCCCCTTCGCGGTCGTCGACGAAGCGATCCGCTACCTGCGCGACGAGAAGTGCGTCGAGGTGTCCGGCGGCGAACTGGTCGGGCCGGCGTCGTATCGCTTCCACCTCACCGAACTGGGACGGCTTCGGGCCCGAGATGCCTTCGAAACCTGCCGCTATGTCGGGCCGGCCCCCATCACGCTGACCGACTACATCGCTCAATGCCGCCGCCAGACGGTCGCCGGCATCCCCTGCCAGCGACAATCGCTGATCGACGCCTTCGAGGGAATGCTGCTGCGTCCGGGGCTGCTCGAAGAGGTCGGCCCCGCCGTCTGCAGCGGCCGCTCGATCTTCATCTACGGACCGCCTGGCAACGGCAAGTCGATGATCTCGAAGGGGCTGGGACGGTTCCTCAATCGCTTCGGCGGGGAAATCTATGTCCCCTACGCGATCGAGATGGAATCGCAGATCATCACGCTCTTCGACCCGACCGTTCACCAGACGACCGACAACGCCGAGATCTCGCAGGCCAACGATCCGAACGCAGTTCCCGATCCGTACAGCAGCAACACTCCCGGCATCGCCGACCCCCGCTGGCGGCGGATCCGCCGGCCGGTCATCACCACCGGCGGTGAACTGACGCTCGACATGCTCGAGCTGAGATACAACAAGGTCAGCAACTTCTACACCGCCCCGCTGCACCTCAAGGCCAACGGCGGCGTCTTCCTGATCGACGACTTCGGGCGGCAGATCGTCAGCCCCCGAGAACTGCTCAACCGCTGGATCCTCCCGCTCGAAGAACGCATCGATTACCTGTCGATGGCGACCGGCAAGAAGATGGCGGTCCCTTTCGAGCAACTGATCATCTTCTCGACGAATCTCGATCCAAGAGAATTGGTCGACGAAGCCTTCCTCCGCCGCATCCGCCACAAGATTCAGATCGGGCCCCCCGAGAGAGATCTGTTCACGCACATCTTCCGGCTGAATTGTGAACAGAGGCAAATTGCATACGACCCGGACGTCGTCGATTTCCTTTATGCGAGGTACTACGATCAGGGCAAACCCCCCAGATCGAGCGACCCGCGAGATTTACTGGAGATCGCCCAGTCGATCTGTCGATTCAGCAATCAGCCCACAATCTTAACGCGCGAACTGATCGCCCAGGCGAGTGAACGCTTTTTCGTCCAGGTGTGATTAGTAGAGCGAGTAGGACACCGTGAGGATGCGAAGCCCGAAATTCAAATGTCTAAGGAAATTCGAAAACTCGAAATCACAAAAGAGCCATGATTCGAGCTTTTCGAATTTGGTCTTTTGAAATTTCCTTAGGCATTTGAATTTCGGAATTCGATTCTTTTGAAGCACTCGCAGTGCCCCGGCTCTGATCGATCGTCGTGCGGACAGGAGGTCCGGTCATGATTCGCCCTGCAAAGCTTCTGGCGTGGACGGGCACCCTGTGCGCCGCGCTCGCAGGGTGCGTGACCGAAACCAACGGACCTCCGCGAACCGCCCTGTGGAGCACTCACGGCAGCGCCAGCGACGCCCCCACCTGGGGCCGTAAGGAAAAGGCACGACCGGAAACTCACCTGGCCCACGCGGCGTTGCTCGAACAGACCGGCAGCTACGCCCAGGCCCGCGCGTCCTATGAGACTGTCCTCGGCGCTGATCCCCGCTCGGCCGAAGCGACGCTCGGACTGGCGCGGCTCGATCAGCTGGCGGGACGAACCGAGCGCGCGGAAAAAGGCTTCAAGCGAGCGTTGCAGCTCCGGCCGGATGACGCGAAGTCGCACGACGCTCTCGGCCAGTTCTACGCCTCGCAGGAGCGATGGCCCGAAGCCATTCACGAGCTGCAACTAGCGGCGACGTCCGACCCACAGGACAAGAATTACCGCTATCACCTCGGACTGGCGATTGCCCGCTCGGGCGACCCCGAATCGGCCCTCCCGCACCTCGCCAAGACAGTCGGCGAGGCCGAAGCCCACTACAACGTCGGTTACATCCTTTACGAAAAAGGGGACCTCGCCGCCGCCGAAAAGCACTTCCTGACGGCCTCGCTGAAGCAGCCGAGCCTCGCGGCCGCCCAGGCCATGCTCGACGAAGTCCGCAACACGCAGGGACAGCCGAAGGTGTTGCCCGCTTCCTCGAAGGACAAGCCGCGACTTGAGCGGAGCCTCCCCTTCCCCGTGGCCGACCGGTCGCCCCAGCGTCCCCTCCGTGCCCAATACCAGGAAGGACATCGCGGAACCGATCTGACGCAGAACGCTCCCAGCGAACCCGTCGAATGGAACGGCGGCATGAACAGCGACCGCGGCTCCGCGGCCCTGAACGGTCCGCTGAACCCGAGCTCTCCCGATCTTCCCTCCTGGCCCGGCCGCTCGACCGCATCGAATGACGGCACGGTCCCCTTCGGGAATGAGGGGCACGCCGACGTCGACCAGGGAACCATCCCCGCAGGCGGCGGCCACTCGGTCGAGCCCGAGCCCTACTCGCCCCGCAACCAGCAGTTCCTCAATCAGCGCCGGCAGTGAATCACGACGGAGGATTGAGAGATTGAGGGATTGAGAGATTGAGGGATTGAGAGATTGAGGGACGGAGAGATTGAGGGACGGAGAGATTGAGGGACGGACTGCGAAGCGGTCGGTCCCTTTCTCTGTTCTTTGCAGAGTCAATTGATCGTTGGTCGTTGGTCAATTGTCATTGATCAATCTCGACCGCAATGACCAACGATCAACGACCAACGATCAATCTCTTCGCTCACTTTTCCTCTGCGGGCTCGCGTTGACACATCCTCACCGGCAATCGACCATGTCGAGATGCCTCCCCCCTGCCCTGTCGGAAACGATGTCCCCCGCGCCGCGGAGATCATCCGTCGCGGCGGACTCGTCGCGCTGCCGACCGAAACCGTCTACGGCCTCGGCGGCGACGCCCTCAACCCACTCGCCGTCGCCCGCATCTTCGAAGCCAAGCTCCGGCCCCACTTCGATCCCCTGATCGTCCACATTCCAGAAGCCGCCTGGCTGCCGCGCATCGTCGCGCGATCGGTTCCGGGGTTGGAAGCACTCGCCGCTCGCTTCTGGCCGGGCCCGCTCACACTCGTCCTGCCGAAGACCGCCGCGGTCCCCGACCTGGTCACGTCCGGCCTCTCCACCGTCGCCGTCCGCATCCCGTCGCATCCGCTGGCGCTGGCGTTGTTGCGGGCGGCCGACACGCCGATTGCGGCCCCCAGCGCCAATCTCTTCGGCTCGATCAGCCCGACAACCGCGGA
>JADZEF010000358.1 GCA_020850695.1 Planctomycetaceae bacterium
TAGCCCAGGGTCGCGAGGCTCGGCGGGCGCACCCTGGGTTGATGGCCAAATTCCTCGGTACCCCAACGGGGTACGACAATCAGTGGAGTCCCCCCAGCTCAGCCGCACGCACTGTAGAACCCCGTTGGGGTTCGCGCTGTTTTTCGCCGTTCACCCAGGGTGCGCTCACATCGTTCGCGACCCAGGGCTACTGCGTTCAACGCCGTTGGCGTAAAGACAACAGACCCGCTGGGGTGGCCATTTCGTCCAATTCTCGATCAATGGCCTTCAACCCTCTCTTTGCGAACGGGTCTCGCAATCGCGGACGGTGATCCAGCGATCACAACAACCCCGTGATCGGATCCTTCTCGGCCAGGCGGGCGATCGCGCCGAGGCCGGGCTGCAGCCGCACCTGGGCGGTGTCGAGCATCGTGTGCAGGATCGTCGAGATGAGCGCGGTGGACGTCTGCGGATCGGTCGCCGGCTCGCCGCCGTCGCGCGAGGACTGGCCGATCACCTTGCCGGCGGCTACGCCGCCCCCATACATCATCAGCGGGGCGAGCTTCGCCCAGTGGTCGCGACCGCCGTTGCGGTTGATCCGCGGAGTGCGGCCCATCTCGCCGGTGCAGATCAGCAGGATCTTCTCGGAGAGGCCGCGGGCTTCGACATCCTCGATGAACGCCGCCACCGCATGATCGAACGAATGGCCGACCGCCTTCATGCCGTCGAGCATGTTGAGGTTATTTCCGTCGGCGTGCATGTCCCACACGCCTTCGTAGTCGCAGTGCACCGTGACAAACCCGCACCCCGCTTCGCACAGCCGCCGTGCCAGCAGCAACGACTTCCCGAGCGATCGAGCGTGTCCGGTGTAGTACCCGCGCTGCCCGCGGTTCGACTTCCGCCAGTCGTCGCGTGCGGCGTAACGCGTCGTGTCGTAGCGTTCGACCAGCTCCGGATCCTCGCGCGACAGGTCCAGGGCATCGGCCACCGAGCCGCTCAGCAGCACTTCGCACGCCTGCTGCTGGTTGCGATCGAACGACTCGAACGGCGATTCGTCCTCGAAATGGCGGGCCAGCCCGTCGAGCTGGGCCCGGAGTTCCTGCCGGTCCTGGAAGCGATCGGGAGACAGGGCGAGCTTGAGATTCTTCAGCAGCTGACCCGTTCCACCCGGAATGAACGGCGCGTAGGCAGCTCCCAAGGCACCCGTTGCGGCGAGGTCGCCACGGCCCGAACCCTTTGCCGCCTTGGTGCTGACCGATTGCGGGAACAGGACCGCACTCGACGGCATTCCGGTCTCGGGATGAGTAGCCCCTGCGATCCGTGCATAGAGCGAACCAATGTTCGCATTCAGCGATTCGGGCCCGACGATGGGCTGGATGTTGTGCGTGGCGTTGCCGGTCTGGAACGAGCGGACAATCGCCAGCTTGTGAGCCAGCGGGGCCAGTTGAGAGAGCGTGTCACCGAAGAGGACGCCGGGAAGCGACGTCTGCGTCACCCCGGTGACCGTGCGGATTTCGGACGGTGCGGATGGCTTGGGGTCGAACGTCTCGAACTGACTCGGCCCTCCCTGCTGGAACAGGAAGATGACCGACTTGCCCGTCAGCAGGCTCGGTTTCGCAGCCGACGTCTCGCGCACGGAATCCGCGGCGAAGAGGTTCGACAGGGAAAGCCCGCCCAACGCCAGACTGCCGACGCTCAGCAGCCGCCGGCGCGATAGCCGCGAACTCGAATCGTGAATCGTGAGCATGACGACGATCCCCGGTTCGACTGCGGTCGCTTCGACCTCGTCCTCATACCATGAGTGAAGGCGGCGAAAACGTCCATCTCCCGCGAGTCGGTCGCCCCAGCATAACGCATTCGGATGTGCCGATGGAAGTCGGGTTTGCCAAGGCCGGAAAAGAGAAAGGCGGGCCACGGAAACGACGGATGAGACGGAGCGGACGGAATCAGAACGAATTCATTCCGCGTCACTCAGTGGTCTCCGTCGTTTCCGTGGCCCCGGTGTTGAGCCCCCAATGAAACGTCGCAATGAGTTCGCGGACGAGACGTCAGCCCGCCTCGCTGTTCCCCACCGCACTCCGTTGCCACTCCTTGCGGACGCGGTTGAGGCCATAGCTGCAGAGCTCGAATTCCTCGCTGAGCCGCCGCAGGACCGGGGCTTCTTCTTCATAAGGCCCGTCGTCGAAGGTGCTCGCGATGTAGTACGAGCGCTTCCCCATGTCGAGGTAACTGACGAGATGGTCCTGGCGATCCGGGGCCTTCAGGTGCGGGAGGGCCTCGGGATAGACACCGGACCAGAAGAGGGTGAAGTCGCCGATGTGGCGGTGGATCTCACGCCTCGGTTTCGCCTGCCGCTGCTCGGCCTCGATGATCAGCTCGGCGACTTCCTCAAGCCGCTTGCCGGCCGTGTTGCGGATGCGGTAAATGGCGTCCGATCGGACGAACCGCAACAGCAGATCGACCAGGTAGTCGATGAGCTTCGGGTCGGCGACCCCCAGCTCGGTCTGGAACGTCTGCTCGGTGACCGCGGCGAACAACCGCCGCAGGTCGTCGGACCGGGAAAAGACCGGAATCATCGCGCTCCCCCTTTCGGGAAACCCCGCGACCGGCCGAACGAAGGCTGGCGGGAACGGGGCGAGTGCCGCTCTGCGAGCTCCTTATTTGTCATCGGTCGATGGATATCGTATCCATCACTTCCAATGGCATTTTAGGGTCGAAGGAGTGGGGCGGGCAGAGGGCGTTCGTACCCGATTGACAAGCTGTGAGCCGCAAACTCGCTGCAACCGGAACATGCGGGCCGTCGTCGGGGGCTCTTGAGGAATGGCATGAAGTCATCAGGCCCGACACGGTAGACTGGTACGACGTCACAGTCATCGCGAACCCGCAAGCGCCGATCGTTGCGGCGGCCGATGAGTCGGCTCACTGCATCCATTCCCCTCAGATCCCTCCCTCTTCGACTTCCCCGCCGCGCATGTTCGCCGATCTCCGTGTCCATTGGGTCATACTTCGCACCTGCATTGAAGAGCGGCTCGTCTATCGAGCCGACTTCGCGTTTTCGACGCTGGTGCGGTTCCTGCCGATCGTCACGCAGATCTTTCTGTGGCGGGCGATCTATGCAGGGGACTCGAGCCGGTTGATGAACGGCTACTCGTACGGCGACATGGTCGCGTACTACCTGATCGCGATGGTTGGGCGGGCCTTTTCGAGCATGCCGGGGCTGGCAAGCGGCATCGCCCGCGATGTGCGGGACGGGACGATCAAGAAATACCTCACCCAGCCGATCGACATGCTGGGTTATCTCTTCTGGCATCGCGTCGCCCACAAGCTGGTCTACTACATCGTGGCGACCGCCCCGTTCGCCCTCGTCTTCTGGCTCTGCCGCGAGTATTTCCCCGGCTGGCCCGACGGCTGGACGATCGCCGCGTTCCTGGTATCGCTCATCCTGTCGTTCCTGGTCGGATTCCTGATCGAGTGCCTGATCGGGCTGATTGCTTTCTGGTTCCTGGAAGTCAGCTCGCTGATCTTCATTTTCATGATGCTCAACTACTTCCTCTCCGGGCACATGATCCCGCTCGACTTCTTCGGACCGACCGTCTCGGGCGTGATGCGGTGGCTGCCGTTCCAGTACCTCGCCTACTTCCCCGCGGCGGTGATGCTGGGAAAGTACACGCACGCCGAGCTGGCCCGCGAATTGGCGATCCAGTTCGCCTGGATCGTGATCCTCTTCGCCCTGTGCCGCCTGGCCTTCGCCCGCGGCGTGCGGCGGTATAGCGCGTTTGGCGGGTGAGGCAAGACAAGAATTTGAACGCAAAGACGCGAAGGGCGCAAAGAAGCGCAAAGGGGAAAACCCAGGAGCAAACAGGAAGCAGGACGTGAATGTGGCTGACATCACTCTCGTCCGACCTTCCGCCTGGCCTCTCCCTTTGCGTTACTTTGCGCCCTTCGCGTCTTTGCGTTCCAATGTTTTCGCTGGGAAAACTGCCGTATCCGCAATCGGCCCCGAGGAGTAGAATCCCGCCCCCTGGAACGGATTCCACTCACGGGACGCCTTCGGCATGACGCTGAAACGGACCTTCGATATCGTCGCGGCAACACTGGGACTGATTCTTCTCAGCCCCCTCTTCGCCGTCGTCGCCCTGATCATCCGGCTGCAGGATGGCGCGCCGATCTTCTTCCGGCAGGAACGGGTCGGCCGCGGCGGGATCCCCTTCCGCATGTGGAAGTTCCGCACGATGGTCGTGCATGCCGAGCATCTCGGCGCACCGCTCACCGTCGGCCGCGACCCGCGGATCACCCGCATCGGCCACTGGTTGCGGAAGCTGAAAATCGACGAGTTTCCCCAGCTGATCAATGTGCTGAAAGGGGAAATGAGCCTCGTCGGACCACGGCCTGAAGTCGCCAAGTATGTCGTCATGTACTCGCCGCACCAGCAGCGCGTGCTCGACCTGATCCCCGGCATCACCGATCCGAGCTCGATCCGCTACCGCAACGAAAGCGACTTCCTCGCGACGTCGCCCGACCCCGAGCGGACCTACGTCGAGATCGTGATGCCCGACAAGATCCGCATCAACCTCGAATACGCCGAAGGAGCCTCGGCCTGGTCGGACGTGGTCGTGGTCCTTCAAACCATCATGAAGATCATGCCCGGCCGCGAAGCCGAAACGCCGATGCCGGTCCGAACTCCGCGAGAAGAATTGACTCACGCGGCGTGAAATCCGAAAGGCGTTCAACGCAAAGACGCAATGAACGCAAAGGGACGCTCAGGAAACTCGAAATCAACGCCGAGTCCAACCAGCAGTTGAACAGGCCTGCGAGATCCTGAGTGCTTTGGTAATCCGTCTTCCCTTTGCGATCCTTCGCGGTCTTTGCGCCTTTGCGTTGAAATTCTACTGCTGATTCACACCTCTCCGCCTCGCAGCAAGGAACGCACCATGCGCGCGGACTTTCTGAAGTTCAACCCGCTCAAACTCGGTGAGGAAGAGATCGCCGAGGTCGTCGATACGTTGCGGTCCGAGTGGATCACCACCGGTCCCAAGACGAAGCGTTTCGAAGAAGACTTCGTCCGACAGTTCGATTGCAAGTCCGCCGTCGCCCTTGCTTCCTGCACCGCGGGACTGCACCTCGCCCTCGCGGCCCTGGGCATCGGCAAGCGGGACGAGGTCATCACGACCTGCATGACGTTCACCGCGACCGCGAACGTGATCGAGCATGTCGGCGCGACGCCGGTGCTGGTCGACGTCGAGCCCGACACGCTGAACCTCGATCTCGCGCAGGTTGAAGCGGCCATCACGCCGCGGACCAAGGTGATCATGCCGGTCCACTACGCCGGGCATCCGGTCGAGATGGATGCGCTGCGGGCGCTGGCCGAGCCGCGCGGGATCACCATCCTGGAAGATGCGGCGCATGCGGTCGGGGCGACGTATCGCGGACGGCCGATCGGCTCGGGCGAGAATCCCTGTGCGTTCAGTTTTTATGCCACAAAGAACCTGACAACCGCCGAAGGCGGGATGCTGACCGGTTCGGCCGAACTGATGGACAAGGCTCGAATCCTGGGTCTGCACGGGATGAGCCGCGATGCCTGGAAGCGGTACAGCAAGAGCGGCAGCTGGTTCTACGAAGTGCTGGCGCCGGGCTTCAAATACAACATGACCGACATCCAGGCCTCGCTTGGGCTGTGGCAGCTGAAGAAGCTGGCCGGCTTCCAGCAGCGGCGGGCGGAGATTGCGGCGGCCTACACGAAGGCCTTCAGCGCCTGCGACTTGCTGGAGACGCCCGTGGTCCGCCCGCACGTCGGGCACGCGTGGCATCTGTATGTGTTGCGGTTGAAGTCGGAGAGGCTGTCAATCGCCCGGAACCGCTTCATCGACGAGATGACGGCCCGCAACATCGGCACGTCGGTGCATTTCATTCCGATCCACCTGCATCCGTACTACCGCGAGACGTACGGTTACAGCCCGGAAGATTTCCCGGTGGCCTTGGATGCCTACCACCGCATGCTGAGCCTCCCGCTGCACCCCGGCCTGACCGATGCCGACGTGGCGGACGTGATCGAGGCGGTGCTGGACATCGCGACGAAGAACTACGTCCGCCGCGCGGCTTGAGGGCTGGAACGAACTCGAAAGCGAGTCCCTCGAACGAATTCAGATCAGATCGCCGGAATCGATGTTGCAGGATTTCTGTGACTTGCTCAGTTGCGTCACGATTCCAAGCTGCGGTTCCGGCATCTGACCGTATTTGACGACGAACACGTCAAACTCGCGAAGCGGATTCTGAGTGACCCAGCCAATGTCGTTGCGCAGATCCTCCGGCTTCACAGCAGCAGAAATGCGACGCGCCAACTCGATCGATGGCTTATAAAGACATGGCTTCGTGTAGCACCACTTCGATCCATGCCGCCCTTTTCCATGAAGGTCTTCAACCTTCAGGTCTTTTGGCAAATCAGGAATGATCTTATGTAACCAGCCCCATTCAAGAAAGAGACTGGAGATCACAATATCAGGCTTCATTACCTGAAAGCCGAGTTCCATCATAAGGTGGAGCGCCGTGAGGGCTCCTGTGTATCCAATTGAAAGCAGGTGCTCGTGGATTGGCCACGGACTCTGTGGCGATCTTCCACCGGTGATGAAATTGAGACACGGAGTGCTGTCACCTTTCGTTTGAACGAAGGTCGTATACTTCCTTGCGATATCAATCGTCTTCTGCAGCTTGGGAATATTGCCGACCGTTTGGCAATTCTCGAATAATCCAGTGCGATTGACGAAATGGCGAACGTTCTCACCAGCTGAATGAATCGAGTAGCCCGAGCTTTTCAGCTCCCATGCAGATGAAGCAAAGTTCCGGAAGTCAGCGAAGTGAAACTTGATATCCTCGATTTCCTTCGTTGCCGTGCTGGATCGAATCCCCGCATAGCGAATCTTGGTCCACAGGTGTCGCCACAATTCCAAGGCCGTGGTTTCATCTCCCCCTTTGTATTTCGAAAGATCGGCCAAGTTGCAGAATTGAATAACGTGCTTCTTGAATAATTCTTGGTTCTTGTGATGCTGAGCCGAAGAACCTGTGGCGGGGCGCGTTGCCTCTTCATAAACGGCGCGCCGTATCTTTCGA
The DNA here is from genome assembly GCA_020850695.1 of Planctomycetaceae bacterium. Classification (GTDB taxonomy): domain Bacteria; phylum Planctomycetota; class Planctomycetia; order Planctomycetales; family Planctomycetaceae; genus JADZEF01. Next base: position 7,084 of record JADZEF010000358.1, read on the forward strand.
TAATGTGAGCGCATCGCGTCGAGGGACTGTGGATCCATTGTCAGCTCCCCACTCTTAGTCGGCGTTGGTTTTCCCGAGGTTCCAAGTCACATGAGAGGCTATTGTAAAGTCAGCAGAACGGCCGATAAGCCAACCCGAAAGTGTCGGCAACGGCCTTGTTCGTCACCTGCCCCGCGTGCATGTTGACCGCTTCGGCCACGCCGGGGTCCTTGGCACACACGGCTTCCAATTTCTGATTGGCAATCTTCAGGGCGTAGGGGAATGTGACGTTGCAGAGAGCATAGGTGCTGGTGCGGCCGACGGCGCCCGGCATGTTGGCCACGCAATAGTGGACGATGCCGTCGATGATGTAAGTCGGCTGCGAGTGGGTCGTCGGGCGGCTCGTTTCGGTGCAGCCCCCCTGGTCGATAGCCACGTCGATGATGACGGCCCCCGGCTTCATCAGCTTGAGGTCCTGCCGCGTGACGAGCTTCGGGGCGCGGGCTCCTGGGATGAGGACCGAGCCGATGACCAGATCAGCCAGCCGCAGCTGTTCGCGGATGTTGTGGCGGTCGCTGAAGATCGTGTTGACGTTCGCCGGCATGATGTCGTCGAGGTAACGCAAGCGGTCGACGTTGACGTCGAGCAGCACGATGTCGGCCTGGAAGCCGGCCGCGATGCGAGCGGCATTCTTGCCCACAACGCCGCCCCCCAGGATGACGATGTGTGCAGGTGGGACGCCTGGGACGCCGCCCAGCAGAATGCCGCGACCCTCTTGCGGGCGTTCGAGGTACTTGGCCCCCGACTGGATGCTCATGCGGCCGGCGACCTCGCTCATCGGCGTCAGCAGCGGGAGGTCTCCCGCACGCCCCTTGAGCGTCTCATAGGCGACCGCCGTCACGCCGGTGGCAAGGACTCGCTTGGTCAACTCCTCACTGGCCGCGAAGTGGAGGTAGGTGAAGAGGATCTGCCCCTGGCGCAAGAGCGGCCACTCGGCCGGGAGCGGCTCCTTCACCTTGATGATCATGTCGGCCCGCGCGAAGATCTCGTTGGCCGTCTCGACGATCTCGGCGCCGGTCTCGATGTACTGATCGTCGGTGATCCCGCTGCCGAGGCCGGCCCCCTTCTGGATGAGGACGTGATGCCCGGCCTTGGTCAGTTCCTCGGCCCCGGAGGGGATGAGGGCGACGCGGTATTCATCCTGTTTGATCTCGCGTGGAACGCCGACAATCATCTCGAGCCTCGCTGCAGGAGAAGGGGACTCGCGAATTCAAGCAGAGGCCGTGCGGGGCTGCAAGGCGGGCCGTGCCGCGACAGTGTGGATTGATCCACGCGGCCAGCGGTTGATGCGGTAGAATCGCCCGCGAGGTGAGCCATGCATCAGAAAACGAGCGGCCTGGGTTTCGCAACGAGGACGATTGCGGCGCTGACGCTGCTAATCGCGGCCTATGTCGGTGCTTACTTCGGCACCATGGCTCCGACGTCGGTCGGAACCAGCTTCCGTGAACCGGCCCATTTCGTCATCGTCATGGATGTCGAACCGCAATACCGGTTCCAGCGGCTGAAACCGGTTTTTGCGCCGGTGCACTGGGCCGACCGCCGACTTCGACCCCATCTGTGGACTTCGCAGCGGCATCTGATCGACTATAAGGTCGACCCATCGTCGCTTTGAGCCTCTGGCCATCAGGACCGCCGAGACCTGCGGCCTCGGCCCCATCTCCACACACTCAGATCTCTCGACCCAGCACGCGGGCGACTTCGTAGACGTCCTTGTCGCCGCGGCCGGAGAGGCAGACGACGACGATGTCGTCCGGCGAGCGCTTTCCGGCCGTCTTCATCGCCTGGGCGATGGCGTGTGAGCTTTCGAGGGCGGGGAGAATTCCTTCGAGCGTTGCCAACTTCTGGAAGGCTTCGAGGGCTTCGTCATCGCGGATGGCGACGTAGTTCACGCGGCCCGAGTCCTTCCAGTAGCTGTGCTCGGGGCCCACGCCCGGATAGTCCAGCCCCGCCGAGACCGAGTGGACATCGGCCGTCTGACCGTCTTCGTCTTGAAGGACGTAGCTGTAGCTGCCATGCAGCACGCCGGGTTTGCCGTAGCTCAGCGTGCTCGCGTGCTGGCCCGGCTCGGAACTGCGGCCCCCTGCCTCGACACCCGTTAGCTCGACCCCCGCATCATCCACAAACGGATAGAACATTCCGGCCGAGTTCGACCCGCCGCCGACGCACGCGATGACTTCGGACGGCAGCATGCCGGTGCGGGCGAGGCACTGCTCACGGGCCTCGCGGCCGATGACCGCCTGGAAGTCGCGGACCATCATCGGGAAGGGGTGCGGGCCGACGACCGAGCCGATGATGTAGTGCGTGTCGGCGACGCTCGCCATCCAGTCCCGCATGGCGTCGTTGATGGCGTCGCGGAGCGTTCGCGAGCCGGTCGTCACCGGACGAACTTCAGCTCCCATCGTCTTCATGATGAAGACGTTCAGCTTCTGCCGACGGATGTCTTCCTCGCCCATGTAGACCACGCACGGCAGCCCGAAGTGGGCACAGGCGGTGGCCGTCGCGACGCCGTGCTGGCCGGCTCCGGTCTCGGCGATGACGCGTTTCTTCCCCATCCGCAGAGTCAGCAGCGTCTGGCCGATCGTGTTGTTGATCTTGTGAGCGCCAGTGTGATTGAGGTCCTCGCGCTTGAGGTAAATCTTCGCCCCCCCGCAATGTTCGGTGAGCCGCTCGGCGAAGTAGAGCGGATTCGGTCGGCCGACGTACTCGGCGAGCAGGCTGCGGAACTGTTTGTCGAATTCCGGATCCTTCTGCGCCGCCGCATAGGCCGCCGTCAGTTCCTCGAGGGCGTGCATCAGCGTTTCGGGCACGAACCGCCGTCCGAACTCGCCAAACCGCCCGGAGGCATCGGGAACCAGGGTGGAGGCGATCGGCGTCGGCGCGAGAGTCGAGGTCATTGGGAGCCGCGAGGAAAAGAGTCGAGCGACGGCCGGCTGGCCATTCGCCCGCGGAATCATCCGCACTGAGAAACGAAAAAAGCGGAACCTGATTCTAGGGCGAGGGGTGGGGGTCGCCAAGCGGGCAAACCCGGAACGCCGTTCTTCGCGGCAGGCCAGTGAACCTCAAAGGCGATTTCCCGCGAATGACGCGAATCGGCGCGAATGCTGGTCAGGTGATGAAATGCGAAATCCTTCTTCCTCGCTTCCTGTATCACCTGGTGTTACCAGCGAAGAGTGAGCCGGAGTCCTTTGTTCGTGGTCAGCGTTTCGACTATCGCACCACAAAGCGTGCAAAAAGCCGTTCCATCGGGCGTAAAGAAAACCAGTCGCCCGTGGATGGTCATTTCCGGCCACCGGGACTGGGGTTTTCGGAGCCGCTCATGCCTCGGTTGGACCAACAGCTGGAAGAACGCCGCCTGCTGCAGCAGGTGTTGACGGTGGGAGAGGGGGCGCTGGCCCCCGAGGAGAAAGTCCGCACGCTTCAGATGCTTCGCGCCGCGTCGAGCGACAACGGGCTGCGGATCGACACGCTGCTCGTCAACGACTCTGAGCGCTCTCGGCGGGCCCTGACGGAAGCGATGGCCCACCAGGAGAAGCTCCGCGAATTGCTCGAAGCGGCGACCGCGCCGCCGTGGCATCCCGCGGTCTTCGTCCGTCCCTGCGAGATGCCGGAAGGCCGCCGGGCGATCGTGTACTTCGGCGGCAAGACACGGATCGTCAACTTCCGCGAAGACCTCGACTGGCTCACCTTCCGCACCGGCGACGAGGTGTTCCTCAACAACGACCTCAACCTGTTAATGGAGAAGTCGCCCTTCGGCATGCCGCAGGTCGGCGAGACGGCGACGTTCCAGCGGGTGATGGACGACGGGGAACGCGTCGTCATCCGCCATCGCGACGAGGAACTGATCTTGGACATGGCGGGAGCATTGCGCGATCACGACCTCGAAACGGGAGACCTCGTCCGCTGGGACCGCGGCACCTGGATGGCGTATGAAAAGGTCGAGCGGCAGGTCGATGAGAGCTACCTCATGAAGGACATCCCCGACGGCCGCCCCGAGCAGGTCGGCGGGCAGCGGGAGAACCTCAAGCAGCTCATCCGGGCGATGACGGCGGCGCTGCTGTCGCCTGATCTGGCACAGCGGTTCGGAATTCCGAGCAAGCGTTCGATCCTCATGATCGGCCCGCCGGGTTGCGGGAAGACGCTGCTGGCCCGCGTCGGTTCGGCCGAGGTGGGCCGCATCGGTGGCAAGCAGGTGAAGTTCTTCGTCGTCAAACCCGCCGAGTGGGAGAGCATGTGGGTCGGCGAGACGCAGGCCAACATCCGCCGCTGCTTCGATGCCCTCCGCAAGCACGCGGAAACGGGGTACTGCGTGCTGTTCCTCGATGAAGTCGAGTCCGTCGGACGGGTCCGCGGCAGCAGCATGGCGGGCAACCACAACGACAAGTTCCTCGCCGCCCTGCTGGCCGAGATTGATGGATTCCGGGCCAATCAGAATACGGTGATCATTTCGGCTACGAACAGAAAAGACATGCTCGACCAGGCTCTGGCCGAGCGGTTGAGCGACGTTGAACTGCACGTCCGTCGTCCAGATCTGCGGTCGGCCCGCGAGATCTTCGGGATTCACCTGCCGGCTTCGCTCCCCTTCTCGCCGAATGGCGACCTGGCGGCGAAGACCCGGCAACAAGTCATCGACGTCGCCGTGTCGCGGCTCTACAGCCCGAACGCGGAGAACCAGGTGGCGACGGTGAAGTTCCGCGACAGCACCGTCCGCACCGTGGCCGCTCGCGAACTTCTGAGCGGCCGCGTGATGGAACAGATCTGCACGGCGGCGAAGCAGGCGGCGTATTACCGGGCACTGGAGGGCGAAGAGGCCGGGATCCAGACACGCGACATGGATGACGCCGTGGACCAGACGCTGACCAAGCTGAGCACGATGCTCTCGCGGGCGAACGTGCGGAGCTACCTCGACGACCTGCCTCAGGATGTTGAGGTCGTAAGCGTGACGCCCGTGGTGCGGAAGGTTCCGCGGCCGAGCCGGTTTGTTTTTTGAGGAAGTGGGTAGTGGGTAGTTGGCAGTGGGTCGCCAGAAAAGCTGAGGGGCAGCGGCCAGCGGCATTCGACGACGAAGTCGAATCGGCTCAGTCCAAGGCGACCGGTTCCAACCATCAAGCACTTGCCCGCGTGTGTCACTGCAGTGACTTTCCTTCTTCCTACCCACTACCCACTACCCACTACCCACTATGTCTCCCCGTCCCATCGTCATTGGTTCCGACACGGAACTCGGAAACTTCATTCTCGGCGCGGACTCGTCCCGCTCGACGGGGGCCACGGCGTCCCGCGCGTTGTTGCGGGAGATTGCTGGGTATTCCTCGTCGGCCTCGGGTTCGAGTCGCTGCAACTGCGACGCGTGCGTGGCGCGGCGGAAGGCGGAGGAGTCGACGGTTGATCTGTCGACGTCATCCAATGGCAATCAGGACTGGGGGCGCAAGTACCTGCCGACGAATGGCGGTTGTGCCTACATCGATCTCGACCATCTGGAGTTATGCACTCCGGAGGTGACCAGCGCCTTCGATTACGTCGCCGCGTGGCATGCGATGCTGCGTGTCGCGCAGCAGGCACAGCTCAACGTGAACAGCAAGGCGAAGAAAGGCCTGCGGCTGCAGGCGCTGGTCAACAACAGCGACGGCCAGGGAAACTCGTACGGCGGGCATCTCAGCTTCTGCATCTCACGGCGGCTCTGGGACAACCTCTTTCATCGCAAGCTGCACATGCAGCTTTTCTTGGCGGCGTTCCAGGCGAGCA
>JADZEF010000359.1 GCA_020850695.1 Planctomycetaceae bacterium
CGGTCTCCTGGCGAAAGACGAGAAGCGTCAGCCATCCCATCGCGACGGTAATGAGGTAGTGCGCAACGTTGTTGCCGATCAGCGTCGTCGCCACGAAATAGCTGGGGTTCTGGGCGAACCACATCAGCCGCTTCGCCACGCGATCGCCCGATTGGGCATCGAGCTGCAGTCGCAGGAAGCTGACGCGATAGAACCCCGTCTCGGTGCCGCTGAAAAAGGCCGACAGCCGCAGCCCGATTCCCAGCAGCAACAGCGCCAAAGCCCAGGGCAGATACTCACTCATCGGCCGCCTCCCGCGAGACGAGCACCTGGAACCGCCCGCGTCCCGAAACCTCCGTCACTCGCACCCGCCACCCCTGCCAGACGATCTCCTGCCCCGTCGCCGGCAACGCTTCCAGCTCTTCCGAAAGCAGCCCGGCGACCGTCACCGCATTGTCTTCGTCCGGGTCGTAGTCGATATCGAGTTTGCGGGCCAGATACCGCAACGTCGTAATCCCCTCGACCTCCCAGCGACCATCCCCCAGGTCGCGCACCGGCTCGCGCCGCCACACCCGCCGCACGCGGCTGGGGTCGGCGTTCAAGATCGTGTCGAGCAGGTCCTCATACGTCACCACGCCGATCGTCTCGCCGTACTCATTCACTACCGCGGCCACGCTGCAGTAATTGTCGCGCAGCAGTTGCAGCGTAAAGGCGGCCTTGGCGCACCAGGGCACGTGAACCACTTCCTCCGCCGCCGCGTCGAGATTCTGCTCGGGCACATGCGTGAAGTCCGACAACAGCACCGCCGCGCGGATGTCATCCGGCGATTCATCCTGGACGACAATCACATCCCCCGGCGGCGCCGTCCCCCGCAGCGCCCCGATGGCGATCGAAGCGGGGAGCGCGAGATACGTCCCGCGCGGCCGCATGATCTCCTCGACCGGCACTTCCGACAGGTCGAGGATGTTGTGGAGCACCTGCCGCTCGTGACGGACCACTTCCTCCGACTGATGCGACACTTCGACCGCACGCTCGAGATCGTTCGCATCGAGCGACGGCTCGGACGTCAGGTTGGGCCAGAAAACACGCCGCAACACGCGAGTCAACTTCTGAAGCGGCGGCATCACCGGATCAAGACCGCGGAGCAGAAACGTCAGCGGATAACTGACCAGAGTCGCCAGGCTCCGCCGGTAAACGACCCCCAGGCTCTTCGGCACGACTTCTCCAAGCGTCAGGAGCGCCGCGAATCCGATCAGCGAAAAAATCCCGGCCGCCGCGTGCTGACCCGACCGCACCAGGCGATGCCCCACCATCACGCTGATGGCGAAATAGGTGAGGTTGACAACGAGGTTGCAGAACAGAACGCCCGTCAGCAGGCGATCGGCGTCGCTGACCAGCCGGGCTGCCAGCCGTTCGCGAGGTCGTCCGACACGAAAGGCCCGCAGTTCGTCGTGCGACAGGTAGAACAGCGCTGTCTCACTGGCGGAAAAAAATCCCGACAACACCGTCAGGCAAAGCATCGCCGCCAGTCCCGGCCCCCAGAGGATCGCCGCGGAAAAGAACTCGGTCATTCCGTCGGTCGTCCTTTCCGGAATGGGACGCCAGGAGTCGTGGTGGAAGTCGACGCCGCGAGCAGTGAAGCCTCATGATATCGAACTTCCACGATTTCCTCCTGCGCGCCACGCGAACTGGCTTGAACAGGGTCCTTCAACCGGCGGCGTTGCGTCTGATCACGTCTTTTGGCCTCTGTCGAACTCACAAGCACTTTTTCTCCACGGAGTCGAGAATGAGGCCTTCGCCGCACTCTCAATGATGAAAACGGCATCACCTGTGCATGGCTTGGGGGCGTGACGCCTATTTTCGGAACAGACACGGAGTCACGGAGAAAGCCCATGGCAGAAACACGAGAGACACTGCCTCGAGCGAGGAGGGGGCAGAGCAAACGCAGGTGTCTAATGACTCCAGCAATCATGCCTGCGACCGGATGTTCGTTACCTCTGTCTGCTTTTTCTCTGCTTCCTCTGCTTGCTCCTGCTGAGTGCCTTTTGTCTTCTCCGTGACTCCGTGACTCCGTGTCTCCGTCGTGAAACTCGCTGTGAATCCGATTGGCGGGCTGATCGCCATGAACAGGCGACGCCCCACCAAATAAAGGATGCACCCGATTGGATAGACCCTCGATTGCCTTGATGCTCGACGGAAACAGCGTGTCGACCGATCGGCGGGAATTGAAGCAGGCCTTGGGCCCCGTTAGTCTGACCTCAGTTCGACGACATGACGTTCAAGCCTCCGCTCCGGAGTTTCTGATGATGACTGCGCTCCCCGTGGCCGGCGTCGAGTTCCCGCATCGTCCCTTCGGGCGCCGCATCGCATTCGCGCGATGCTTTGCCGCCGCGTTGATCGCTCTCTTGTCCGCCGGCGCGACGAACGAATCCCGCGCCGAAGTGGTGCGATTTGAGATCACTCGGAGAGAGCCCTTCGCCGAGGGAAAGAACTACGGCGACGCGGGGCCGTACGAGCGGATCATCGGTCGCGTGCACTATGCCATCGATCCCGATCTGCCGCAGAACCGCGCGATCGTCGATCTGCAACTCGCCCCGCGAAACGGCGACGGAAAGGTCGAGTTCTCGGGCGACCTGTTCATCCTGGCCCCCGCCGATCTGAAAAAGGGAAACGGTGCGATCCTCTACGACGTCAATAACCGCGGCAACAAGCTGGCCCTGGGAATGTTCAACTATGGCGGCGGCGCGGATCCGAAGACCGAGAAGGACGCTGGCGACGGTTTCCTGATGCGGCACGGCTTCACGATCGTCTGGAGCGGATGGGACGGCGAACTCCTGCCCGACCCGCAGCGGCTCCGCATGCAGTGCCCGGTGGCGCGGAAGGATGGGGAGCCGATCGTCGGGATGGTCCGGTGCGAACTGCTGGCCGCCGACAAAGGCCCGCGAAGCCTGGTGGTCCCCTGGGCCGGGCACGGTTCGTATCGTCCGACGAAAAACGGACTCGAGACAGCGACGCTCACCATGCGCGAGCGGCATGGCGACACCCGCGAGATCATTCCACCCGTCCAATGGAAGCTGCATGTGCAGACCCCAATGTCTGAGGGGCCTGACCCGGGACTGTCGCAGCTTCCCAAGGTCGAAATCGAAGTCGCCGCGGGGCTCAAGCCCGGTTTCCTCTACGAGTTGATCTACGAAGCCCAGGACCCGCTCGTCCATGGCGTCTGTTTCGCCGGCGTCCGCGATCTCATCACCTCCTTCCGGCATGGCGGCGGCGAAGGAAACCCGCTGCTCGTCGAAGGGAAGTCCGTCCTCAAGCGGGCGCACGGTTTCGGCGTCTCGCAGAGCGGGCGCTTTCTTCGCGAGTTCCTCTATTCGGGGTTCAACCAGGACGAAGCCGGCCGCAAGGTCTTCGACGGACTGATCCCGCACGTCTCCGGCTCGGGGCTGGGATCGTTCAACCACCGCTTCGCCCAGCCGACGCGCCACGCCGGACAGCATGACCACGACGACAGCCTCGCCGACCGCTTCCCCTTCACCTACGGTCCATCGACCGATCCGCTGACCGGCACGACCGACAGCCTCCTCGCCAAGGCCATCGCCACGAAGACGGTCCCCTACATCCTGCACACCCAGTCGGCGGCAGAGTACTGGACCCGGAGCGGATCCCTCTCTCACACCGATCCGCTCGCGAAGACCGACGCCGAGATCCCCGACAACGTCCGCATCTATCTCTTCGGCGGCACGCAGCACGGACCGTCGGGATACCCTCCGACGCGAAGTGTCGGCCAGAACCTCGACAACCCCGGCGACTACAAGCCGTTCCTGCGGGGATTGCTGCTGGCTCTCGACCGCTGGGCGTCAGGAGGCGAACCCGCTCCGAAGAGCGTCTATCCGACGATCGCCGCCGGCACTCTCGTGACATGGCAGAACCGAGACGCCGTTCAGTTCCCATTGATTCCCGGCATCCGCTTCCCGAAAGTGATCCGCCAGCCGCCGATGCTCGACCTCGGCCCGCGATGGGCCACCGAGCGAATCATCGACGAGACGCCGCCGAAGATCGCCGGACGTTATCCGGTCCTCGTGCCGAAGTGCGGTGCGGACGGCAACGAGGTCGATTGTCTCTCGCCGGCCGAAGTCGCCGTCCCCGTGGCCACTTACACCGGCTGGAACCTGCGGGCCGAGGGGCAGGGGGCGGTCGACGAGCTGGTGAGTCTCAAGGGTTCGATGATCCCGTTCGCCGTCACGAAGGCCGATCGCGAGAAGTCCGGCGACCCGCGGCCGTCCCTCGAAGAACGGTACGGGCGGATCGATTCCTACCTGACAAAGCTCGATGCGGAATGCCGCCGCCTGCACAAAGCCGGCTATCTGACCAACGAGGACGCAACCCGCATCCTCGCCGTGCAAAAGGATCGCGTGAAGCCGCTGTTCGAGAAGCTCGCGCCCGAATTCATCGGGAAGTAGTCGACGGCCGCTTTGCGAGCGCGATGATAGAAGGGCCACAGAAACGACGGAAAGAACGGCGTTCACGGACGGCAATCCATCGAACGGGAGAATCCCATCCGTGCTCTCCGTCGAATCCGTCGTTTCCGTGGCCCCTGAGCGGGATGTTCGTTGGTGCAAACGCTATCGCGTCCGGAACAGGTCGCTCTGCACGATCTGGTGTATGAGCGTCCGCACGCCGCCCCCTTCCTTCTGCGTCGCGGCGACGATCGCTGCGATCGCCTCGCGGTCGCTGAAGGCCACGCCGCGGCCGGTCGAGTAGATCGTGAGTTGCTCGGCCAGATTCGTCAGCAGTCGTCCCGTGTCGGACGCAATCAAGGACTGAAACTCTTTCACATCCTTGAAGTCACGCCCGTCAGGCAGCGTTCCCGTGGCGTCGACGGGAGGGCCCAGCTTGAAGCCGATGCCGATGAACGGATCGATCGAACCACGCGGGGCAGGATCCCCGTCGCCGATCGAGCGGTAACGAGTTCGGAACCCGCCAATCACGTCGAACGACTCGAGGGCAAAACCCGGCGGATCCATCTTCGAGTGGCAGGTCGCGCACACGGCGACGGAACGGTGCTTGGCGAGCTGCTCGCGGATCGTCTTCGCCCCCCGCACATCGGGCTCGATGGCGGGAATATTCGGCGGCGGGGGATCGGGGGGCTGGCCCAGCAGCCGATCCATCACGAACGCCCCGCGCGGTACGGGCGAAGTCGTCGTGCCATTCGCGGTGATCTTGAGGATGGCCGCCTGCGTGAGAAAGCCGCCGCGCGGGCAATCGGGCGGCAGGGGGACGCGGCGGATCTGCGATCCGCTTACGCCGGGGATTCCATAGTGGACGGCCAGTTTCTCGTTGATCATCACGAAGTCCGACCGGACGAGGTGGCTGGCATCGAGGTTCTTGTCGACCAGTTCGCGAAAGTACGCCCGCGTCTCGGCCGCCATCGAGTCTTGAAGATAGGGGCTGAACTCCGGATAGAGCTTCTTGTCCGGATCGGTCGACGCAATCCGACGCAGACTGAGCCACTGGCCCAGGAAGTCCTCGACGAACCGCCGTGACTTCTCATCCTGCAACAGCCGCTCGACCTCTCCCTTAAGGACATCCGGATCGCGCAGCTTCCCGGACGTCGCAAGCTCGGTCAGCCGGGCCTCGGGGCGCGAGTTCCACAGGAAATAAGAAAGCCGGCAGGCCAGGGCGTAGTCGTCGAGTGGGCCTTCGGGCTCGACGTGATAGAGGAAGTCGGGCGAACAAAGGGCCGCACGATAGGCCGCCCGCATCGCCGTTTCGAAGCCCGCGTCGGCCTTGAGCCCGTTCTCCACCATCTCGACATACTGCTGACGCGTCTCGCGATCGACAGGCCTCCGGAACGCCTTCGGCAGAAACGAGGCCAACAACCGGTCCGCATCGCCAACCGGATTGCCCGTGGAGGCCACCGTGAAAATCCCCGGTTCGACGTCGGGGCGATTGCGACCCGCGCCCAGTTGCCGGATCTTCACACGCCGCGGCCCCTTGGCCCCTGGAACGCCCGCCTTCACCTCTGCCAGCGGCAGATCGCCGAACAGGACCTTGTGACTTTTCGGCGGCCATTCCTTGTGAAGCGGTCCTTCGATGTCGAGCCAGTCGATGGCGATGCCCGGCCCGGTGAACTCCATCGCCCGCTTCTTCTTGTAGTAATTCGCCGCGGGCGCCAGCGACGCAGTATTGAAGCCGATGATCTCGTTCCAGTTGAGCCACGTGGTGACTTCGTGCTCGGTCGACGTCATCGACGGCGCATCAAAGTAGCCCAGGACATAGCTGGGATGCTGCCCGCCCCGCCCGTCCCCCGTCAGCTGAACCACCGACAGCCGGGCCGCCTCGGTGCCGCGGGCGGGTAGGACCTTCCCTTTATCCCACTGGAAGCTCCAGAGGGACGTGCGAACGCGGTAGAGGCCTGGGTAGATCGTGACGTGTTCGATGAAGTACGGGCTGAGCGATTCGTCCTCGTGGCGGAACAGTCCCACGGTGCTTCCCACGCGGAACGATCCCATCCGCTCATGGGCTCCCTCGTCGGCGTGGTTCTGCTCGGCCGCGGGGACGAAGTCGGGCGACGGTTGCTTGTTCTTCAGCAGCACGCCGTCCCCATTCGAGATGACATGGGCCACAAAGCCCCCCCCGTTGGCCAGCGAAATCCGCCGCTTCTGCACCGTCGGCGGCACGGGCCGCGTCGCAATCGCGATGTCGAGCGTCAGGTCGGCCGCTTCCACGTACTTCGCGATGTTGACGTGCGAGATGTCGAGCGCGTCGCTGTTCTTGTCAAAGCCGTGGGCCGAGCCGTCGCCGGGCAAAATCCCCTGCAGGGCGATCCCCGGCATGTCGAACAGGTCGCGAATCGTGTTCTCGTACTCGGCCCGCGTCAGACGTCGCAGGCCGGTCCTCCCGCCAGCGGCAAACCGGTCTCGCTCCGCTTTCCGCAGCGAATCGCGCAAAGGCCGCGTGAAGTCGGCGATCTCCGCAGCCGTCGGACGCGGCTGATCCTTTGGCGGCATCTCCCCCTTCTCGATCCGGTCGTGAATCCGGACCCACTTCGCGAAATTCTCCGGGTCCTTCAACTCGGTCTTGAGCGACGTGAGATCGAGCCCCCCCTCCTTGACCGTGCCGCCATGGCACTCGACGCAATGCCTGGCGAGGAACGGAGCCGGTTCGGCCTCCGCCCGTGCCGATGCCAGGATGGCTCCCGCTATCGCAGTGCAGCGAGCCAGAAGCGGCAGCGAACTCCAGCAGTTCCATCCCGTGAGATTCGAGCGGTGCATGGTGAACACGGGCGAGAGTGCGAGGGGGACATCTGCTTCGACAATAACGCACCCTCTCCGGGCGAGAAAGCCCGACAATTCGGTCGGATGGCCGACCGGTCGATGCGTTAGAACGCGTTCCCACCGCGTTTTCCGTAGTCCGGCCTTCCAAGGCCGGACAAAACCTCGCGCCCGGCCTGGGAAGGCCAGGCTACGAAGCGGAACACCCGCCGGTATTGCTCCATAGCCATTGGCCTGGCTCCTTCGCCGGTCTCAACGCAAAAGTTCCTTCTTCCTGTAAGGTTCGCCCGACCCGGCGGTATTCCCCGATAGGAAATCGGCTCAACCCCCTTCGCCACCCGGTTTTCGAATCTTCATGATCGCCCCTCTCGTCGACCCACTCGCCCGCGCGGTGCGGGCCGCGTATCATGCCGCATACGGCGGTCAGCGCGGACGGCCTCCCCATTCAGGACGGCGGCGAATGGCACAACCCGGGGCAATGCTCTCCTCGGATGAGAGTCCCCTGACACGAGCGAGCCTGCTGGTGCAGCTTCGCGACGGCACGAACCATGCCGCCTGGCACGAGTTCATGCGGCTCTACGGCCCTGTCGTGTATGGCTTCGCCCGCAAACGGGGACTGCAGGACGCCGACGCCGCCGACATCACGCAGGACGTGCTCCGGTCGGTCTCCAATTCCATCGGCCGGCTCGAGTACGACCGCAACCACGGGACGTTCCGCGGCTGGCTCTTCACCATCACCCGCAACAAGGTCTTCAACTTTCTTTCCGCCCGCCGCATCCGACCCCAAGGTTCGGGCGATACGACAACGAACAAGCTTCTCGACGCCCATCCCGACGGCACCGACGCCTCCGAAGCCTGGGAGCTCGAATACCAGCGACGGGTGACGGCCATCGCCATGGAACGCGTGAAGTCGGAATTTCAGGAAAAGACGTGGCAGGCGTTCTGGCTGACGGCGGTGGAAGGCCAATCCGCCGCCGATGTCGCACAGACCGTCGGGATGTCGGCCGGAGCGATCTACGTCGCCAAAAGTCGGGTCCTCGCGCGGCTCAAGTCCGAGGTCGACGCGATTCGCGAGCAGGAGGAAAACTGACATGAAAACCACCATCGCCTGCCCGCCCACGGATGAACTGCGCCAGTTGATCGACGGAACCCTCTCCGGTGAGCGACAGTCGGAATGCACCGACCACCTCGAAGCCTGCCTCTGCTGCCAGGCCAAGCTCGAAGAACAGGCTACAGGAGGGACCAACCTCAGCCGGCTGGTCGAAGGCTGCCGCGAGTCCGAGCCCGCCTCGGACTCGGCCTATTGGCCGATGGTCCAGTCGCTTGAGGCGGATCCGAGCCGCCAGGTGACCGTCGTCCCGCGTTCCGCTCCGCGCCGCACGGAGGTGCCTCTCGATTTCCTGCAACCGCCCACCGACAGCGTCTACCTCGGTCGCCTCGCCCACTTCGACGTGATGCGGGTGATCGGCCGCGGCGGCATGGGTGTGGTGCTGGAAGCCTTCGATTCGAAGCTGCAACGAAGCGTTGCCGTGAAGGTGCTCGACCCCGAGTTGGCCGGCGATGAAACCGCCCGGCAGCGGTTCTGCCGCGAGGCCCGCGCGGCGGCGTCGGTCTCGCACGAAAACGTCGTCGCGGTGCACCAGGTCGAGCGTGCGGGGGACAATCAGCTCCCGTACCTCGTGATGCAGCTGGTGACGGGGGAGTCTCTCGAGCAACGGCTGGAACGAGTCCGCATCCTGCCGATCCGCGAGATCGTTCGCATTGGAATGCAGGCTGCGCACGGGCTCGCCGCGGCGCACGCTCAGAACCTCATCCATCGCGACATCAAGCCGGGCAACATCCTGCTCGAGCCTCCTGATGACCGCGTGAAGATCACCGACTTCGGCCTCGCCCGCGCGGCCGAAGACGTGAAGCTGACGCGCACCGGATACGTCACCGGAACGCCGCTTTACATGGCGCCCGAGCAGGCGATGGGAGAGGAGCCCGATCACCGGTCGGACCTCTTCAGCCTGGGAGCGATCCTCTATGAGATGTGTGCGGGGCAGCCCCCGTTCAACGGCACTTCGGCCCTGGCCATCCTCAAGCGAATCACGGACACCCCGCACCGCCCGCTCCGCGAGATCAATCCGGCGATCCCGGACTGGCTGGCCTACACCATCGACCGCCTGCTGGCGAAGAAGCCGGCCGATCGCATCGCCACGGCCGCGCAACTCGCCGAGTTGCTCGACTTCCAGTGGGCGCTGATGAAGACGACGTCGGACAACGTGCCGATGGTGTGCGAGATCGAAGAGCGCAAGCGGGTCGTTCGCAGTCGCTGGATCGCAGGTGCGGTGGGCGCCACCTTCCTGGGACTCGGCTTGCTGGCGGGACGTTATCTCGGTCCGGCCGGAGGCGTGGCCGCTCGCGGCGGCGCTGCCCCCCTGAGTGCGGCGGGACTCGCCCCCTCTCTTCCGGGCTCAGGCTCTGGCGGGGCGAATGAACCCGCACCCGCGTTGAAGTCGTCGGCCGAACCAGTCGCCGTGCTTTCGGCCAACGCGGGAGCCGTCTGGTCGGTCGGGTTCAACCCCGCCGGCGATACGCTGGCAATGGCGGCCGAGGACGGAACGGTGCGTGTGTGGGACATCCGGACGAAGAGCATCAAATCGACGTTCCCCGCACACCGCGGAGTGATCTGGGTCGCGCAGTATTCTCACGACGGAAGCGTGCTGGCGACGGCCGGAGACGAGGGGTTCATCAAGCTCTGGAATCCATCGAAGTCAGAGCCGGTGCAGCAGTTCAAGCACCCTAATGCGGTGCGCGGCCTGGCGCTCGCCCGCGACGGGCGGACGCTGTACGCGGGAGATCGCGAAGGAGGGCTGAAGGTCTGGTCGCTCGACTCGACCGAGCCCGTGGCCCAGACGAATCTGCCGGCGGCCGTCTATTCGGTGGCCCTGTCTCCCGATGAAGAGGTGCTGGCGACCGCGGGAAGCGACAAGGTCGTGCGGCTGTGGAACGCGAAGACGTTGACCCAGAAGCTGCCGCTCGAAGGGCATAGCGGTCCGGTCTATTCCGTGGCATTCAACCATGACGGGACGCGGCTGGCGTCGGTCGGCTGGGATCGGCAGGTTCGACTGTGGGACACCGCGACGGGCGACCTGGTACAGAAGTGGGAGGCCCATGCGGGGGACGTCTGGACGATCGCCTGGTCGCCCGATGGCTCGCAGGTCGTCACGGGCGGCCACGATGCCTCGTTGAAGCTGTGGAACGCCGCCGACGGGACTTTGCTGGGCACATTTCTCGGTCACAAGATCGCCGTGCATGCGGTCGCGTTCAGCCGCGACGGGTCGGAGATCGCTTCGGGCGGCCGTGACGGGAGCGCCCGCCTCTGGAAGTGGACGCGCTAAGCGTCCCCGCAATGGGGATGCCGCGAGAAGCCGGCTGGACCGTGGAACCGCCGGCCCGTCAGGCCTCTTCCTGCGCCAGGAATTCGCTAAGCCGCAACGTGGCGGAACACGATTTCCCCGCGCCCCAGCGAAATCATGTCCCCATGATGCAGATCGAACTCGGCTGCCATCAAAGCTGGGTCGACAGGGAATCCCTGCGTCGACAGCCGATGCAAGAGCAGCCGCATGAACGGCAATTGCGATGTGCAGGCATAACGGAAACTGGGAAGCAGTTTCGGGGGCTTCGGTCCCAGCAATCCAATCGTGCCGCGGCGCATCCCGGCGCCCGGCCGGATGCCGCACTCTCCAAACACGAAGATCGTCCCCGCAATCATGTTGAAGCCCAGCATGTCCCCCGCGGCTCGTCCCACCGCGATCAACCCGCGACGCATCGAGTGACCAGGCTCATTGCCGACATCGCCGTCGATCAGAATGGTTCCGCCCGTCATTCCGCGGGCCGAACCGCGGTAGGCCGCTCCGACGAGATGCCCGGCGTTCCCTTTGCCGTGGATCGACCCGCCTCGCATCTCGGCCCCGAGCCAGTCGCCGGCGTCTCCTTCGACGACGATCGACCCGCCTTTCATCCGGCTCCCGACATGACGTCCCGCCGCTCCGCGAACATGGATCTTTCCGGAAGACATCTGCGCGCCGATCCAGTGTACGCCCGCGAGGTTCCCCTCGATCACGAGGTTTCGGTCGCCGGCGTCCCCTGAGACTTTGAACATCTCGGCGAGCGGGACCCGGTGGTTTCCATGCAGGATCTCAAAGCGTTCAATCGCTGCGACGGTCTTGTCCGCAGCCCAGTCCGGCGTCAATCCTTCCACCTCGACAGGCACGGTCGTCTCGCCTCGATACGTCAACTGCAGCGTCATGAAAGCGGCTCGAAAGTCAGCGTGCCGGAGCGCAGCCGGGATTCGGAACCTGACAGGGTTCCCTTCCCGCTCAGATTAATGGAATCGCCCCCGGACCACAAAGCGAGCGTTCGAAGTGCCGAGACTGGTTCGAGTTCGTATAACCGGTCCGGGAATAGATTTCCCGAGGTCAGCGGCGTCGATTCTGAAATCCCACTAATTGACAGAGAGGGAAGGCTGGGTATTCTGGGGTGACTTCTGTGAACAGGCTGGAACGATCGATCTTGCCGGTCGGAGTGGTGGTCTGCCGCGAGGCACGATCCGAGCTCAGTCCGAATCGAAGGCGTCCCACCGGGTGGGACTGCGGGCCGGCCAACTCGACATCCTGGAGAGACTCCCATGATTGGCAACAAGTGGACACGGAGCGTGTTCAGCGCTCTGGCCGCGTCGGCCCTGCTGGTCGGCGCCGCGAACGCGGGCGAGAAGGCGGTTGAGGTCAAGCACGCGACGCACACCAAGGGCTCCGGCGGCGAAAACCGCTTCGCCCATTGGTCGCTGCATGCGGGTCCGAGAACCTGCTATTTCCATCCCGGTTACACCGACTACTCGGCCGTCAGCTACGCCGGCGGGATTGGTTACTACGGAGCGTACGGACTCGGCTGGGGATACAACTGGCCCGCATACACTTACGGACCAGGTTACACCTTTGCGGCCTCGTATCCGTACGGCTTCCCCTACGGATATCCCACGACGACCTATTACGGCCACCCGTTCTATTACGGCCCGGCCGCCTACCCATATCCCTACGCCTACGGCGCTTATTACAGCCCGATCGGCACCTATGGTTACGGCTACGGCTATCCGTACTACACCGCCTACTGGGGCTACGCTCCGTTCTACGGCCCGGTGTGGGGTTGGTGAGCCGCGATTGCAGAAGGACGGCTGCATCTCGAATGCGAGAGGGCGTGATCCACTCAGGATCACGCCCTCTTTTTTTCTCGGATTGCCGGAATGCTTTGACTACGCGGGGACACGGACTTCCTGGAGAATGCGGCGAATGACCGCCTTCGATCGCTCGCGTTGTCCCTCATGCAGGATGCCCCGGCAGGCCACGCGGTGGGCCAGCACCGGCACGGCCAGCCGCTTGATGTCGTCCGGAATGACGTAATCCCGCTTCTCAATCAACGCGAGCGCCTGGGTGGCGCGATACAGCGTGATGGCTCCGCGGGTGCTGACTCCCACGCGCAGCTCGGGATGCTTGCGCGTGGCCGTCACGACGTCGAGGATGTACTCGTTGAGCGATCCGTCGACCCGCACCTGTCGGCTGAGGCTCTGCAGACGCTTGAGGTCTTCCCCCGTCAACGCCGACTTCAGCGTGTCGACCGCCTCGCCATTGCGGCGGCTCGTCAGCACTTCCAGCTCCACCGCACGGTCTGGATAGCCGATTTCCGTGCACAGCATGAATCGGTCGAGCTGATTCTCGGGAAGCGGATACGTTCCTTCCGACTCGTAGGGATTCTGCGTCGCAATGACCAGGAACGGCTGGGCCAGCGGGTAGGTGCGTCCTTCGATCGACACCTGCCCTTCGCTCATCGCTTCGAGCAGAGCGCTTTGCGTGCGGGGGGTGGTGCGGTTGATTTCATCGGCCAGCAGGACATTCGTGAAAATCGGCCCCTTGCGGAATTCGAATTCCCCCAGGTTGGGAAGGAAGATGCTCGAACCCAGGATGTCGCTGGGGAGCATGTCCGGCGTGAACTGCAGCCGGCGGAATTCACAATGAATGCTGCGGGCGATGGCTTTCGCGAGCGACGTCTTGCCGACGCCGGGAGCGTCCTCGATCAGCACGTGTCCTTCGGCCAGCAGGGCGACGACAGCCAGACGCACCGGCTCGGGCTTTCCGAGCAGGGCGAGCGAAATATTGTGGATCAACGCCTCGACAAGACGGTTCGAATCCGTCGTCACAGAGCCCTCCGGGGCGATTTGCGAGAAGTGCCTGAATCGAACGTAAACCGTGCTGTCGAGAGTCTGCCTGCTGGCGACAAGCCATCAGAGGCTGCCCCGATGATACGCGCGTTTCACCGTCGAAACCAGTCGCTGGATCGCTTCGTATGACCGGAAGACCGGAGGGTGTAGGAGCGGATTTCTGCATTGCCTGTCGTGGTGGACTTCAGAGACGCGGCGAGCCTCACTACGCCTTCGGCGTACGGAGCACTTCATACCCCCTCGCATCTCAACGCACGACTTCGGCAATTCCTGCAACGAAAACTCACTGCACCCTAAGACCGGACGCACTTTGCTGTACTTCGCGAACTGCGAAGGTGTTGGGACGATTAACGCAAAACGGGCCGCACGCCTGGAAGCGTGCAGCCCGAGTGATTCCTGAGGACGGGGGGAGGTCCGTCGATCGGTTCAGTTGCCCGTGAAGAAGAAATCGTCCGGGCCCTTCACGGTGTAGTACGGGTACACGACGACCGAAGGCGGAACATTGGCCGGCGGATACTGCAGTCCGCGCGGGGCGTCGTAAGAGAAGTGATGGTGGTGCGTCGGATACCAGGCGCCCCCCGGACCGTTGCGGATCTCGGAGATGTCGTTGATCCTCTGACGCAGGCCGAGATGCCCGGCGAGGTGGCCCCGATGGCCACAGCGTCCGGAGCAATCTCCGCAGGTCGCGCACTGGTCGCACGACCCGCCGAGCTGCTGGATGCTGCCATCCATCGGGCCGTAGAGACCGCCCGCCTGCTGAACGCCATATCCGTATTGCGGGGCGGCCGCGGCAGGAGCGGCAGGGGCCGACGGTGACTGGCCGCGCACGATTCCGTGGTTGGCGTTCATGCAGCCGACGGCCATCGGCAGCACGAGACAAGCGACGAATCCGCAAAGCGTCCGGTGGCACATGGTTGAACCCATCCCCTCGTGGCAAGTGCTTGCGCCGAAACGACCTGATGAACCATGGCAGGTCGGGCCGTAGCGTCCAATTCAGTTATCGACCGGGCGACCGACAGAACGAGAACAATCCGTCTCGGTCGCATCGCCGGATTCCCGACAACAATCCATCCGCCTTGCAGACTCGCTCTAATCGGGATAAATTACCAATCGATTGAGCAATCTGGGGGGACTTTGCCGAACGGAACGGCCACCAACCCCTCGAACGCCCGAGTTGCCAAAGGAGTGCCCCGCGTGTTCATTGCTGCGTCCACACGTTCTCTGGCCTCCGAGCCGTTTGAAGCCGCGTGCGCGCAAATCACGGAGCTGGAATACGATAAGATCGAGATCTGGCTCGACGAAAACAGCTCTCACCTCAAGCCGTCCCACGTTGCGAACGACCCCGAGCAGTTCTTCGCCCAGTACCGGGACAAGTGCCGGCTTTCGCCGTGTGCCTTCTACCTCGAACACGACGTCCCAACCAACGTCTTCGAGGGGCTCTGCAAAGCCGCCAAGTTGATGCGGATTACGCAGTTGACGATCCCCGCGGGCCCCCTGGGAACCCCCTTCAACACCGAGATCGATCGACTGCGGGAAGCGGTCCGCCTGGCCAATGTCGAAGGGGTCCGCGTCTCATTGAAGACCCGCACCGGAGATCTGACGGAAGATCCGCACACCGCCGTCGAGTTGTGCCAGTCGGTCCCCGGACTCGGCCTGACGCTCGACCCCAGCTACTACATCTGCGGTCCGAATAAGAACAAGTCGTACGACCAGGTCTTCCCGTACGTGTTCCATGTTCACCTCCGCGATACGACTCCTGATCAGCTCCAGGTGCAGATCGGACTGGGCGAGATCGACTACAGCCGGATCATCAACCAGCTGAAGCAGAGGAACTACAACCGCGCCCTTTCGGTCGACCTTCTGGCCGAAGACCCGTCCGCCCCGCCGCTGAACCGCGGACTGGAGATGCGGAAGCTGCGGATGTTGCTCGACACGCTTCTATAGCAGACTCGCCCGAAGAGGAGTCGCCGCTCCCATGGAGAGCACTCCCGAAGCGAAACGCCGTGGCCGCTCGATTCGAGCGGCCTCGGCGTTCTCGTTGATGCCCGCCGCCGAAGGACCCGGCGGAGTGTGTGAGTCACAAAAGCAGATGGATCGTCGTCGAATTGGTGCTCACCAGGATTTCGGCCTGAAGGCAGGAAGTCGATAGCCCAGGGCAAGCGAAGCGCCGCCCTGGATCCAAGATCCCGGATTCTCCGCTCAGCGGATGAAACCGTCCTGCTTGAGCAGATCGACGCAGCTGGCGAAACCCTCGACGGTGCGGGCGATGTCTTCTTCACTATGGGCCGCGGACGTCGATCCGCCCCAGCCCATCCAGTCGACGCCGTTCAGCAGCAGCCCGCAACGGAACGCATGGCCGAGCTTGCCGTCGAACTTGCGATCGAGCTTCTGGTAGTCGTTGTCATATGGAATGAAGTCATCTCCGGTTGGCCGCGGGCCGTGATACTCGGGATGAATCTTGATCCCCGAGAAGTCGCCATAGGCCACCCAGGGCACCTGCTTGTCGGCGAAGACTTCGTTGAGCCCCTTCCGCAAGAGCGTCGCCATGGTGTTCGCTTTGCGGTTGGGCTCACCGGTGTGGACGATGTCGAGGCACGCCACGCCGGCCGCCGCACTCAGCGGGTTGCCGTTGTACGTCCCCGGATGTTTCATCTTCTTGCCGAGCGGATTGTTGAAGGCCAGGACCTGCATCAGTTCGGCCCGGCCGCCGAGGCATCCTCCCGGAAGTCCGCCGGCGAGCACCTTGGCCATCGACGTCATGTCCGGCTGAATCCCCGCCACCGATTGCATGCCCCCCGGGGCCACGCGGAAACCGGTGATGACCTCGTCGTGAATGAAGATCGTCTTCTTCCGCTGCGTGATCTCTCGGACTCCCCTGAGGAACTCGGCCCGCATCGGCACCGCACCCCATCGGGCGCCATTCCCTTCGAGAATCACGCATGA
The DNA here is from genome assembly GCA_020850695.1 of Planctomycetaceae bacterium. GTDB lineage: Bacteria > Planctomycetota > Planctomycetia > Planctomycetales > Planctomycetaceae > JADZEF01. The sequence continues at coordinate 16,453 of JADZEF010000359.1, forward strand.
CGGCTGATGCTGGTCGATGGCTGCTTCGAGTGCCTTCAGATCGTTCGGCGGGACGATCACCAGGTCGCCCATCACGGCGGCCGTCACCCCGGGAACGGTGTAGTCGCCGGTGTCGTGCGGGGGCTCCGAAGCGATGACGACCTGATCGTGCCAGCCATGGAAGTGTCCGGCGAACTTCAGGACCTTCGAACGGCCCGAAACGATGCGGGCGATGCGGAGCGCCATCAGCGTCGCCTCGGTCCCGCTGTTGGTGAAGCGGACCCGCTCGCACGACGGCACAAGCTGGCGAACCCGCTCGCCCCATTCAATCTCCAGTTCGTGGCATGCCCCCGGATGCGTGGAGAGTTCGACCTGCTGCCGCACCGCTTCGACGATCGCCGGATGACTGTGACCCAGGAGCAGCGCCCCGTGCCCAACCCAGTAATCGATGAGTTCGTTGCCGTTGACGTCCCACTTCTTCGAACCGGCCGCCCGGTCGACATACACGGGGAAGGGCTCGAGATAGCGGCCGTCGTGCGTGACGCCGTTGGGGAAAAGGTCGCGGGCACGGTTGAACAGCTCGGCCGAGTGCGAGAACTTCTCGCGATAAGCCTGTTCAATGGAAGCGGCAAGCGTCGTGGGCACGGGGGGAACTCCGGGTAGGGAACGCGAAGGACCGAGTGTAATCTGCCGTGGAGCGACTTTCACTCTTGCAGCCCAAAGGCGATTCGATGCAAAGCACGAACGACAGAGCGGTCTCACCCGGCGGGCGGTTGCGGCAGCGGCTCGAGCGGCCCGAGATCATTCGGACTCTCACCGCCCACGACGTCTTCACGGCCCGCATCCTCGAAGACGCCGGAATGGAGATGCTGTTCCTCGGCGGATTCGGAATCGCGGCCAGCCATCTCGGGGTTCCCGACCTCAGCCTGCTGACGATGTCCGAGATGGCCGATGCGATCCGGCGGGTGACGGGAGCGGTGTCGATTCCGGTCGTGGCCGATGGGGACACCGGCCACGGCGACCTGCCCAATGTCGCCCGCACGGTGCGCGAATTCGAACGGTCGGGTGCGGCGGGAATCCTCCTGGAGGACCAGGTCTTTCCGAAGCGCTGCGGGCATTTCGCCGGAAAACAGGTCATCCCCGCAGAGGACATGATCCTCAAGCTCCGCGTGGCGCTCGAAGCCCGCCGCAACCCCGACTTTCTCGTCTTCGCCCGCACCGATGCCCTGACAGTCGAAGGCATCGATGCGGCCATCGATCGGGCCAATCGATATCGGGACGTCGGGGCGGATGTGTGCTTCGTCGAGGCTCCGGGATCGCGCGAGGAACTGGCCCGCATCGGGAAGGAAGTCCGCGCGCCCCAACTGGCGAACATGCTGATTGGCGGGACGACCCCGCTCCTCTCGGCCGATGAACTTCAGCGGCTGGGCTTTCGCATCATGGTCTGCCCCGTCACGACGCTGTTGGCCACCGGCTTCGCCGTGCGCCGGGCAGCCGAGGCGTACCTGGCGTCCGGGCGAGTGGACGGGACCCTCGACTCCATGCTGTCGTTCGACGAAATCAAGCGGATCCTCGGGCTCGACGAACAGCTTGCGTGGCGTGTGAAGTTCAACGACGACGCGACCTCACCGAATTAATGATTGTGAGTCGTGTGATGCGGGCGGGCAGAAAGACTTGGCCTGCGAATGACGCGAATCATCGCGAATGCAGAAAAGAGCGACGATTCGGAACCCGAATTAGCGATTGCGATTGTGGGGCACGGCTTTGGATGGTCGTGCTTTACGCCGAAGGCGTTACACGCAGTAGCCCAGGGTCGCGAGGCTTGGCGAGCGCACCCTGGGTTGACGTCCCATTTCCCTGGCACCCCAACGGGGTGCGACAATCAGTGACGTGCACCAGGTGAGCGCGCATTGTAGAACCCCGTTAGGGTTCTCGCCGTTTTTCACAGTCACCCAGGGTGCGCTCACTTCGTTAGCGCACCTGGGCTACTGCGTGCAACGCCGTTGGCGTAGAGACAAAGATCCCGCCACGCGGCCTGCCCCTCTCACTGTCGATCAATGGACTTCCATCGCGCGTTACTCGAAATCGTCTCACGAATGCGAACGCCGAATTGAGCTCAAACGCATTTTCCTCTTCTGGCTTTATTCCTGGTTTTATTCGCGCTGATTCGCGTCATTCGCAGGCAAATCTTCGTCTGACGACTGCTCCAATCCGACTCCAGCCATCGAGCGATGGCGCAAAAAAAGACGCCCCGCTTTCGCGAGGCGTCTTCGTCATTTCTGTCGCGGGTTGATGCCGCAACAAACGCAGATCACAGGCCGGCTTCGAACACGACGAGCTCGCCGGTCGGCTTGGTGTCCCCTTCCTTCGCGGTGCCGAAGGTGGCGACGTACAGCTTGCCGTCCTTGTCGAAGGCCAGGGCGGTCGGCTTGTCGAGCGCGGTGATTTTCGTCGCCTTCACTTCTTCGCCTTCGATGTCGAGGCGGAAGAGGCCCCCCTTCGACGCGTCGGTCCACGAGAAGTCGGTGACGTAGAGCTTGCCGGTCTTCGGGCTGTAGGCCAACCCGCACGGATCGCTCAGATTCATCTTCAGGCTCTTCTTCAGATCGCCGGTCGCGGGATCGTAGAAGCAGAGCAGGGCGTCGTTCGCAACCGACACTTCGCCCATCTGACCGACGACCAGTTCCTTGCCGTCCGCGGTGAACGTGACAGGGACCGGAGCGTCGACCATCACCTTTTCCTTGGTCGCAATGAACGGCTTGAACTCGCCCGGCTTGCCTTCCTTCACTTCGACCTTGTAGATCCAGCCCTTGGTGTCGTCGCCGTTGCTGGTGACGAAGATCGAGCCGCCGCCGACTGCAATGCCGTAGAAGTTTCCTTCGCCCTTCTCCGAGACCCCTTCCTGAGCCTTCTGCGGGCCGAGGGTGAAGGCCGCTTCGCCTTCGCCCAGAGGCTTCGCCGGCTTCTCGGCCGGAATCTTGTAGATGCGGACGAGTTCATCGGCGTCCGGCCGGCTGCCGTCCCCGACAATGAGGTGGTCGTTGTCGAGAAACGCGACGCCGAGAGGTCCGATGTTGTACTTCGGCCCCTTGCCGTAGATGTCGGTCGGGAAGTCCTTCACTTCGAGCTTGGCCACCTTCTCGCCGGGAACCCAGCGGTGAATGCCGTGGCGGCTGGCGGTGAAGATGTGGCCGGTGGCCGGATGGATGGCGATGCCCGACGGGTTGTCGAGATTCTTGATGACGACCTTGAACTTGGGCTCTTCAGCCGGCTTCGCTTCCTCTTTCTTCGATTCTTCCTTCTTGGGCTCGTCCTTCTTCGCTTCTTCCTTCTTGGCCTCTTCCTTTTTCGGTTCTTCCTTCTTGGCCTCTTCCTTCTTCTCTTCCTGAGCCATCAGAGGCGTGGCCACCAGCGGGTACGAGAACCCGCCGAGGGCCAGGGCGCACGTGAGGGCGGCCGCCAATCGACGCGTGCAGATCATGGGAGACTCTCTTTCTGAAGTCGTCGGGGTGACAAATCCTGAAGACGGCCCAGGCCGCCCGTCACTCGTCCGCCGGTGGACGTACTCTTCCAGTAGCAGTGCCGCATCCTAATTGACGGAGATTCGCATTTCAAACCGTCCGATCGGGTCGAACCCATGGCACCACCGCGGACGACGCCGGCGAAAAGCGATGGAAATCGCGAATCCGGACGAATAATTCGGAATTCGTTCTGACGAGCAGTATGATGCGATCCTTCTCCGATCGTCATCAGATGGTCGTCTGATCCTGCGTCCCGGTGGGGCGCTGGATAGGCTGCCACGTGGCAATGATTCACGTGAGTGGGCATGTCGGCATCGGTCCCCATTGGCATCGCCATTGTCCGCCACGAAGGACGATATCTCGTGGGCGTTCGTGGACCGGATAAGACATTGCCGGGCAGGGCGGAGTTTCCCGGCGGGAAATGCCATCCGGGTGAATCCCCTGCCGCGTGCGCGGTGCGGGAGTGCCTGGAAGAGACGGGCCTCGCTGTCATTCCCGAGAGGCGGGTCGAGGCGCGCGAGCATGCCTATGCTCATGCCACCGTCGCCCTGGAATTCTGGCTTTGCCGTGTGGTGGACCCGGCGGCCATACGCGACGAGCACCAGGGATTCCGATGGGTCGCCGAAGGCGAGCTCGCAATGTTGGCCTTCCCTGAAGCCAATGCGGCCGTGGTCAGGGAATTGACGTCACCGACGGCTTCGACGTGAGTAAGAGACGCGATCATCCCCGGCGTTGACCATCACAGGAATCCGCCACGGCAACTTGTCTGCCGCAACTCGTTTCGGTCGACTTGAATCGTTCTGAACGCTGGCTATACTAGCCTCATCGAGCGACCGGAAACGGTCCTCTTGTTCTTTCATCGCGCAAGTGGCGGAATTGGCAGACGCGCCAGGTTGAGGGCCTGGTGGGGTTAACACCTCGTGCAGGTTCAAGTCCTGTCTTGCGCAATATTTACAGCCGAAAACAACGAGTTTTGAGGCCTTTTTCAGTGTCGCAGCGGGCCATCAATGTTCAGTTAGGACACATCCAATGGACCACGGAATCGAAGCGAAATGCTCAGCCTGCGGATCGGCCGACGTGGCATTTGATGAGGCGGAACCATTCCCAGGGATCGTTTTCGTTCGGCGGTGGTGCAAGGCGTGTCGAGTGTCTGAGGTCGTGAAAAGGATCGCGATGGCAACAGGTGAGGACATCACGGATAGCAGACCGTTTGGCATGCCGGGAGTCAGGGCGAAGGCATCAAAGTAAAAAAGCCACGAAAGCGGGTCGCCTCCGTGGCCGGGTTTGTTCAGGTTGTCGCACCGATCCGAGGTGCGAATAAGGCGGTGTCGTATGGCTCAGGATACGGGCAATCCGGTTCTCGATTCGCTGGTCAATATCGTGATGGCCGCCCCGTCGCAGCACTCACGAGCAGACAGTATCGAGTCGCTTCACGCGACACTCCTGAAACTTGCCGAGAAGGAACCGGGCGGGCTCAAGCGGCGCGGCGACGTGAACCCTTCCGAGTCTTCGCCGGTTTCCGGGCCGGTGCCGGTGAAGTCACGGGTGCCGATTGTGTGATGCCGCCGAGAACAAAGGCGGAGAACTTGTTTGCAAGTGAGACAGCATCGTCCTGATGGGCAATGGCTGTCGCGACCCTCAAGCACTCCAGCCGCATTTTGACGCGGTCGAATTCGTCCATCGGAAACTCCTGAAGACAGAGAACAGAAAAGCCGGCAGTCGGCTCGTGTCGTGAGGTGGAGAAATGGGCGTCCGAGAAAAGATCGAACAACTGAGTCGGAACGCGAGCACCGACGAGGTGACGCTCATTGCCGAGATTCTTGAGGAAATGATCGACAATCTGATCCCTGCGCCGTCCCCGGCTACGAGGCCGATTCCGACGCGGGAACAGAGGGCAAATCAGCTTGGGGTGCCGCTTCGGATTTCGACTGAGGACCAAAGCGGCGGATGACTTCCGCGCGGATTTCCTTCAGCGTGTTCTCGTGCTGAAAGAGTCTCCGGGACAAGTCAACCAGAAATTCCGGGTCATCAAAGGTGAGGACGGCTTCACGGGAAACCTCGATGGTCTGCTTTGAGACCAGGGCAAGCTCAGCGTCGATCAGTTCGACGATGTGGGCGAACTCGCGATCGTGCTTGTGCAGGCTGATGAGGTTGGTGGCCATCGAGAGATCCTGAAAAAGACGGAAGAACGCAGAGAAATCGGTAGTCGGCAATGAGCAAGGAAACGGTCTACGAATTTGTGCTGCGGATCTCGCGGGACGAATCCGCTTCGACAGACCTCAGAGACGCCGCGACGTTCGCGCTGCAAATGAAAGCTCTATACGACCAGGCACGATCAGAGATCGCAGAGTTGAAGAAGGAAAACGAAAGGCTCAGGGCGAACCAGAAATGAGGGACTGCCGCTCGGCCAGCAGCCGCTCATATTCAACTTGCAGCCTCGATTTTTCGGCCAGAAGTTCCTGAGTGTCTTTGTGGAGTTCGAGGATGAGAGCACCGAGAGCCCTTTCGATCTCGGGCCGAGACGGGTCATCTTTCATTCGGCGAGCCACACCAAGAAGTCGCTGTTCTTCGGCGGCATCAAGCATTGAGTGGTCCTTAGAAGACGGCTGAAAACAAGAGAAAGTCGGAAGACAGTTCGTGTCGTGAGGCACGATCGCAACCGCGACGACAACAGAGAAATCGGTAGTCGGCTCCATACCGCAAGGCGGTCAGGACAGAACAACATCGAGAGCGGCGAGGCGTTCTCGGCAGAGGGCAAGGAAGATTTCGGCGATCAGTTTTGTTTGCGCATCATCGGCAATCTCCATCAATCGCTCGGCCTTGCGAAGCCCTTCCTGCAACTTTTCACGACGAGACTCGATCCACTGCTCTTCGGACATCATGACATGGACTCGACAAGGGAAAAGGTAGCCCGGCTTCGGGAACTGGCAACGTGCGAACGAGACGAGTTGGTGGCTGATTTGTTCGAGCAGATCCTTGATTCACTACCATCCCCGGCCGTTGCAAGCAGGCTGGGCCGTGGGCAGGAGATGAATCATCCGAGTGTGCCCCTCGATCGGCGCGGGACGCAAAAAGGTTGAGGGCAAGAACCAAGAAAGTCGGCAGGTGCTGCGTACTGCGAAGTACGTGGGCTCGCTACGCTTCGGCGTTTGTCTCGCGAGTTATCAACACCTGCCGGCCTTTTTGGCTCTTGCGTTCGGTAGTCTGAAGGCTATCATGCGAGAATGCAAGTGAAATCCCCCCAGCACTTCCGCGAGAATCTTCGCTTTGCGCTGCATCTTCGCGGTCTAAGCCAACGCGAGTTTGCAGAACGGGCAATGCTGTCGCATCCCTACGTAAACCGCGTCTTGGTAGGCAAGGTAGACCCTAGCTTGGTCATGTGCGACCAGATGGCCGATGCCTTGAAGTTCGACCTGTCGGACATGCTGAAGCCGCCACACGAGTTCAAAGCGTCCTGCCTTCAAGAGCTTGCGGCTGGATAAAAAAAATTATCTCTTTTTTGCTTGACGATCGGTAGCCGATAGAATACCATCCCGCTCGTCGACCTGACCTTGATAAGTCGAGTCGACGGTGAATTGAGACAAACGCCGATCGTTCGTCCCCGCTTCCCGCGTGGGCCGGTCGTCGGCTGACGACTGAGTGAGCCTGCGATGACGGACCCGAATCGTCACCTGAAGCCGCGTCTCGTCGAACGAGATGAAGCGAAGGCGAAGGCCGATCCGGTGCTGATGCTGATCGACCACGTCCTTCTGTCGGTGCTGAAGACCGACAACGCTCGCCGGGGATTCCTGTCGCGTCTGCGCCGGGAGATCGACAAGCGACGTTACGAGAAGTGCGGCGTGGTCGGAAAGAACCAGCCTCGTCCGAAGTCGTGCAACTGAAGTCCCGTCTTCGGGGACTTGAGACCGCGTTGTCTTCCTCCGCCTGGGTCGATCCGGCGGCTGGTTTCTGGGAGGTGGGGGATGGCGGAGAAGCATACGCCGGGACCGTGGGAAGGCGAGTACGACGAAAGCGAAGAGTCGCACGTCATTCGGATGGCCACGGCCATTGAAAATCCCGCTCGGTACTCCACGGTCCACGTTTGGGAGTGCCGACACGGACTCTCCGATGACGAGGAGCACCCGAAGACTCGACAGCGGTTCGAGGAGTCGGAAGCCAACATGCGGCTGATGGCGTCCGCGCCGGACCTGCTTGCGGCCCTGGAATCGATGCTCACGGCTTGGGACGACGAATGTCCCGACTGCAAGTGTGCGTGCTGCGCTCCGGCACCGGACGACATCGTGTCTCCTGCTCCGTGCTCAATGTGCATGGCCCGTGCGGCCATCGCCAAAGCGAAAGGTGAATGACCCATGCCCCTCGACCCTTCATTGAACCCATATCAGGACGCTCCTCCGGCCGCCTGGATCTGGACTCAGGAATGCCGGTGCAGGGCGACGGCGTTCTTCTTCTGGGAACCGATAGGCCCGCGGCGGGAGTTGCTCGGGCATCTCTGCTGGATCGCGGAGCGGAAGTAGGAGCGGGCACGGCGGCCCGGTGACGGAGTACGCGAGCTGGCGCAACCAGCGGTTCACGAGACCCCCGCAGTGTGATCGTCGACGCGCCGCTGCGGGGACTCGCCAGAAGACGTTGCATGCGGTCTCTCAGGACCTCGCCGCGTGGAAAGGGTCAACGGGTTCGATTCCCGATCTGGCGACTCGAAAGGAGTTCACCCCATGAAAGTCTCAATCCGCTGGCTCATCCGTCGGGACTTCCCGGCCGTTCTGAACATCGAGCAGTTGGGCAATCCGCCGTATTGGACCGAGGAAGACTTCCTCAATGCTCTCCGGCGAAAGAACTGCATCGGCATGGTGGCGACAAAGCCATGCGACGACGGAACTGCTGAACCGCTCGGATTCATGGTCTACGAACTCGACAAAGGCTCGCTAACGATCGTGAACTTCGCGGTTCATCCCGCCTTTCGCCGCAAGGGGATCGGACGGGCAATGGTCAACCGGTTGATCGACAAGCTCAATCAGCAGCGTCGCCACTCATTCTTCGTTCGGACTCGCGAATCGAACCTGGTGGCTCAGCGGTTTTTCTCCGCATGCGGATTGCGTGCGGAATGGGTTGACCGAGGCCACTTCGAGGATACCGGCGAGGACGCCTATCTCTTCGCCTATCGGATCGACGAACACGCAATGGCTTGAATCA
>JADZEF010000360.1 GCA_020850695.1 Planctomycetaceae bacterium
ATTCAGACTCTCGTAATCCTGGCGTGAGACGTACCCGCCGAGGGCGTCGCGCGCGGCATCGGAGATTCCTCCCAGCACCGTCAGGCAGCGCGCGGCAAAGCTGGTGTAATAGACGTCCGAATCCCCCTCGCGTCCGGCGAAGCCTCCATCCGGTTGCTGACGCGACAGGACGAACGCCCGGTGACGCTCTCGGAACGCATCGCTCCAGCCGCTCGACCCGGCGGAAAGTCGCGATGCCAACTGCATCAGGTAAGGTTCGGCCGGCATGGGGGGATCGCGGAGGTTCGGAGCGGCAAATCCCCATCATAGGGCCCGCCTCAGCGGGCTGTCACGGGTTCCTGCCGCGGTGCGTCGAACCGTTCACGGAGTTCGGTCTCCACGCGGGCGGGAACCGACACCAGCCCTTCGGGCGACAGCCCGATCTGATGGAACCCGCAACCGAGCGACGTGCAGTGGCCGAGGCGGCATTTGAGAAAGGACATTCCTTCCGCCTGCTTCAGCCCGATCACCACGTGCGTCCCGCGCGCCGGCCGCGTGTGAATCAGCGACAGCCCGGTCGGCGAAATGTCTTTGCTCACGACGGGTTCCGCGGCGGCGTAATCGGGCTGCCCATACCCGTCGTTCTCAATCAGCAACACCACCTCGCAATAGGTGCTCCGCGAGGCGCGCCGCTCGCCTGGATCGAGTCCTGCCATCGTCTGCTGATTGATGCGGCCGGTCAAAAGGCGCGAGGCTTCGTTGCGTCTCTTATAGAACAGGAAGTCGAGCATGGCAGGCTGTGGGGATCACGGGGCGGGGACAGTTCCTGAGCCGGGACGCTCGAAAGCGCCGTCCCGAAAGCCTACGTCACAATTCCCCGACCTGCCGACGGGAAACAAGGAATCCCGTCGTTCCATTTGTGACGCTTATGCGGCGCGGACCGGGACAGGTCCCTCAGCGATCCGCCGCAATCGAGCGAAGTGCCCGCCGCACCGGATCGGCGGGGCTGGCGAAACGGGACGAAGCCGCAGCCGTCATCCGCTTGCGTCGAAGGCCGGACGGTTCCGCCCCCGGAGGTGGCGGGTGACGATCCGCTTCATGCAGCGCCGCCAAGGCATCGAGCAGTCGCTCGGTGGCCGCATCAATCCGCGGGCGCTGCACGCTGGCCAGGTCGGCGACATCCTCGAACGGGCCGCGTCCTTCCCGCGTCCACTGGTCGAAGTCGGCGCGTTGAATGAGCTTGGCGGCGGCGAATTGATCCTCGAAAAAAGTCCTCGCCTCGTCCGCGTCGATTCCGCGGTTCGTCGCCTGAATGACGATCCGCGCGAGGAGCGCAGCTTCGCGGTCGGGATCGTCGATCGGCTTCTGGGCGGTCCACTTCCACCGCGCGACGTCGTGCATCAGGTCCAGGCGTTCGACGACGCGGGCGATCAGTATCGCGTCCGCATCGTCGGTCGCAACTTCCCCTTCCCACGATTCGCCGCCGGCCTCGAATCGTGCCAGCTGCGCCCGGGCTTCGCGCAACTCGGACCGCTGCGCCAGGACGAGCGCGCCCAGAAGCATGGCGGCCAGAACCGCCACCCCTTGGACAAACCGGCCCTGCCGTCCCGTCTGAAATCCCGTCGATGCGATCGACTCGTTCACGCGCCGGGCTCGCCTTCTCCGTGTTCCGGCGGGAAGAGGGACTCAAACCCCTTCCCCTGCAACTTGACGCGATTGCGGTTGCTGACTTCCCGCAACAACCGGTCGACGTCCGGCGGCAGGCGTTGCCTCAACCGTTGCAGGTTGTCGTGAATGATTTTCTGCGATTCGAAGTACTGGCCCTCGAGATTCTGGATGACGGCCAGACCCGCATATCCCAGCGCCGAGACACTGTCGTCGTCGGTGACGGCGGCAAGGTCGGTAAAGATCGCCCTGGCTTCGCTCTGACGGTTGCCCTTCAAATACAGGAAAGCGATCTCCGCCTGTGCCCTCTGCGTCCACTGACGCTCACTCGGGAAATAGGAGATGACCGCCTGCCAGGCTTCCAGACTGTTCGGGAAGTACTGCTTCGCCCGGAAGTATTGGGCCGACGCGGAGGACTCGCGCGGCTCGCGCGTTGCCTCAGGGGGTGGCGCGCGGAACGGATTCGAAGGCCGCATCAGCCAGCCGACGCCGGCCGAGGCGGTGCTCACTAGTCCGCACGCCACGAGAAACGCCGCCAGCGGGTGACGGACCGCCCAGCCCGGGGGCCGAAAGCCTTGGCGAGCCGATGCCGGCTCGGACAGGCTCATCTCGGCGGCCGCCTCCGGCTGCTCCTTGACCAGCTTGGCCAGCTTCTTGAGGTCGGACGAAACTGCCTGCGCCGACGGATAGCGCTTCTCGGGATCCTTCGCCATCATCCTGTGGACGATCTGGCACAGCGCCGGCGGCAGGTCGGGCCGCCGCTCCTGCAGGGAAGGGGGCTCTTCCTTAAGATGCTGGACCGCAATGCTCATCGCCGTCGGCCCCTTGAACGGGGGCTGCCCCGTCAACATGTGGAAGCACGTCACCCCGAACGAGTAGACGTCGCTCCGCTGGTCGACCTTGCTTCCATTCACCTGCTCGGGACTCATGTAAAGGGGAGTTCCCATTGTCATTCCCACCTGGGTGAGATTGACCTGCCCGGCTTCCTTCCGCGTGACCTGCGCGAGACCGAAGTCCGCGACCTTCACCTTCCCCCCCTTGCGGGTGATCATAATGTTCTCGGGCTTAATGTCCCGGTGGACAATCCCCGCTTCGGCGGCCGCTTCGAGCGCGGCGGCCACCTGCCGCATGATGTGCAGGGCGACGGAAACATCGGGAACTCCTCGCTTCGACAGGAACTCGCGCAGGTTCATTCCCTGCACATATTCCTGGGCGATGTAGTAGATTCCGTCGGTCGAGCCGATTGCATAAACCTGGATGATGTTCGGATGGTTAAGCGAACCGGCCGCCTTTGCCTCCTGCTCGAACCGCTTGATGAGCACATCGTCGCTGCCGAGCGCTTCCCCCCGCAGCACCTTGACCGCCACATTACGCTTCAGCGACGTCTGTTCGGCCAGGTAAACCTCGGCCATGCCGCCGTGTCCCAGCCGGCGAATCATCTGGAACTCGCCGATCTGCCGCCCCTGCAGGTCTTCGAGCGTCGGCGGATGGCTTCCGGAAGACGCTCCGTTCGAGCCTCGGTACTCGGTTGCCGGTCCCGTCTCGTCGGACGGTGTCGGGGTCGCGCGGCTCGACGCTTCGGCGCGCGGCCGTGCCCCTGCCGCACCACCGGCCGCGCCGGGCTTGCGAGTCGAATCACCAGCGGATTGAGACACGGAATCGGTCCTGCCGAAACGAGCCAGCGCAATGCACCGGCAGGGAGCAAAGTCACAATCACAACACGGACGGACAGGAAATCCCTCCACTCCAATCGAGCGAAGGTCCCGGTCCGATCATAGTGGACGCCGGCCGTTCTCTCCACATCTTCAACCCGGAATCGCAAGACGAAGACTTC
>JADZEF010000361.1 GCA_020850695.1 Planctomycetaceae bacterium
AAGCATGCGCCATAAGCCACAAGTTCCACTTGACGGGAGGTATATTCGAATCGTGAAGAATCGCCGCAAGGTTGGCGGCGAGGCGGGAACGGTTCGTGACGTGTTCTACAAGGAGAGGGAACCATGGTTGGTACTGCAATTCCCGTCAGGAACCCGAGTCGCCGTTCCGGCGGCCTGGACCGATCTGCCCCTGAACGCGCTGCCAAGTCGAGATGGGATGTCGGAAGTTCTCGCTTCCTCGCTGGTCGAGCTGGCGCGTCATTGCCGAAACCTGCGTCCGAGGAAGAAGTCGTCGCGCCGAGCATGACGCTTCAGCAGCTCTGGTTCGAGCTTCCGCAGGAGGAACGCGTCCACTTCGGAGACTGCTTCTCCCGGATGCTCTTGAAGGCGATTGAGACCTGCCGCGTTCCGATCCTGGAGGAAGTGCCATGACGCGCGAAACGACGTCCGGGAAGATTCGGGCGGATCACATGCGTCGCCTCGCCGTGGTCTACATCCGGCAGTCGAGTGCCCACCAGATCCGCAGCAACCGCGAGAGCGGGCAACGCCAGTATGCTCTCACCGAACGCGCCCGGTCCTTGGGATGGCCCGGTCGATCGGTGAAGACGATCGACGAGGACCAGGGGCGCTCCGGCACCAGTTCCACCCATCGTCAGGGGTTCAAGAAACTGCTGGCGGAGATCGGAGCCGGACAGGTGGGGATCGTGCTGGCTCTCGAAGCATCGCGCCTGGCTCGCTCCTCGGCGGACTGGCATCGGCTCGTCGAGATTTGCGTGGTCACGCAAACGCTGCTCGCAGACGAGTCCGCTGTCTATGACCCGCGCGATCCCAACGACAGGCTCTTGCTCGGGGTGAAGGGGACGATCTCGGAGGCAGAGCTGTTCACTCTCCGGTGCCGGCTGCAGGAAGGGCGCTGGAACAAGGCGCGGCGGGGCGAACTGGTGCGGTCTCTGCCGGCGGGCTACATCCGCACGGAGACGGGCGAGGCCGTCAAGCACCCGGACCGACAGGTGCAGGGGCGGCTGAACTACATCTTCCGGCTGTTCCGACAGCACAAGGTCGCGCGGCAGGTTCTGGTCCAGCTGGTCGGTGAGAAGCTCAAGATCCCGGCGAAGATCTGGGGCGGCCCCCGTCACGGTGAAATCCGCTGGAAAGAGCCGGATTTCAGCGATCTAATCCGTGTCCTGCACAATCCGACCTACGCCGGCGCCTATGTCTACGGCCAAGCCGCGTACGACACATTCGACCGTTCCCCGACGACCGGCAAAGCCCGTGTGCATCCTCGAGCTGTAGAAGACTGGTCCGTCTGTCTGCGGGACGCCTACCCTGCCTACATTGGCTGGGACGAGTTCGTGGAGAACCAGCGGCTGCTGCGGTCCAACTGGTATCGCAACGGGAGCCGTGGGGCACCGCGCAAGGGAGCGGCCCTGCTGCAGGGAATCGTTTTCTGCGGCCACTGCGGCGCGCGAATGAGCGTCCTGCATTACTCGACGAAGGAGAAGCGTTCGCCCGGCTACGGCTGCTTTCAGGCCTACCACCGCAAAGGGGGGGCCACCTGCCAGTGCATGAGCGCCGCGGGCGTCGATGAGGCGGTGACGCATCTGTTTCTCAGGGCCGTCACGCCCGCCCGGATCGAGATTGCACTGCAGGCGATGGAAGAGCTCCAGGCCAACCGCCAGGAGACCCGGCGCCAGTGGGAATTCCAGCTGCAGCAGGCCGATTATGAGATCGGGTTGGCCCGCCGCCGCTACGAAGCTGTGGACCCGTCGAATCGACTCGTCGCTGCGGAGTTGGAAGCACTCTGGGAAACAGCCCTCGCAGAGCGTGAGCGCCTTCAGCAGGAACAGAAAGTCTGGGAACAACGGCAGGACCAACCGCTTAGTGCGCAGGACCGCCGCCTGGTCCAGGAACTTTCGGGGGATCTCGAACGGGTGTGGCGCGCGGAGACGACGTCGATGGAGGAGCGGAAAACACTGCTCCGATTCCTCGTCAAGCGAGTCCATCTCGACGGTGTCGGTGAATCCGGACGAATCCGAATCGATGTCGAGTGGCACACGGGAGCTCACACCTCGACGACCATCGATCGTCCGCTCGTCGGCGTCTGGGCTCCACGGACTCCAGACGCAGCCGTCGATCGCGTGCACGAGTTGCTTGCCGAACTCGATTACGCAGCGATCGCAGAACGGCTCAACGAAGACGGATTTCGAACCGCCAAAGGTCTGGCCTACAATCAACAGGTCGTCGGCTACATCGTCCGCAGCCGCGGATGGACTCGATCGAACGGCAAGCCGGAGGCCGCCCGCCGCTCGAAAAGTTGAATCCTGTGCCTTATTGGGAGGGTCACTTCAGCCCCAGCAGCAACCGGTCGTTGAAGTCATGCGACTCGTAGACTCCGTCCGCATCCGCGATCAGCGTGTCGAACAGGCCGCACAGCTCCAGCAGTCGGTGCCAGTCCGCGCAGTTGCGCGACAGTCGTGAGACCTCGTAACCCATGACGATGCCGACCTTCCGCAGGCTGACTTCTGCGACCAGCCGCTGGAATCCCTCACGTCCGGCCGCGACCGCGCCGGACCGTCCCTGGTCGTCCTCGATGAGGACGATCTGACTCTTCTTCCATCCCAGCTCCAGAAGGCGGTCTCTGAGCGCCCGCTGGTTGATGGCACTCTCCCGGTTCTTCAGAACCTGCCGGGGACTCGACTGCCGCAGGTAGACGAAGGCTTGCCGTTCCAGGTGGGTGACCTGAACCTTGATGGAACCGTTCATTTTCGACCTCTTCCGTGAGAATGCGGACGATCTCCTCGACGACGAGAGCACGAACCCCTGGCGTCAGAAGTGTCCAGACCTTGAGACTGACGACGGACCGCATGAGTCCTCCTCCCTGGAATCCGCAACGCCCTGCAGGCTGCCACCAGCTCTGCCATTGCGTCCAAGGTAAGGACCGTGGGTTCTGCGCGGGGAACGGAATGCAGATCCGTGCAGTCGATGGGGACGAAGACGGATTGATCTGTCGCGATTTCCACGCGGCAATGCCGAACGCCGTCAGGCAGCCGGGTGACTCCCAGAAGTCTGAAGACGCGGCCAAACAGCGGATGAGCGGGGTCAGTCACGGCGACCTGCCGGTCACAGGCTTCCATCCCCAGAGGGGCATTGCGCGAGTTGCGCTTTTCCGCACCCGGGCGGGGACAGCAGGAGACAGCCACGGGGGCGCTTCAGCGGATGACTCCGCCCCGGCTGGAGCAGCGACCGTCGACAGAAAGCCTTGAGGGCCGAGAGCCCACCGAGGCTCTGGAAGTTCTCGGTCCCCCGGTGCAGGGTGACGAGTCCGCCCTTGCGGAGCGTCTGGCATTTGAGCTCCCACACCGCTTCCGGCTGCAGGCGGCCCTGTCGGACCAGGCTGAGGCTGAACGCCGATTCCGCTTCATAGCGGGTCAGTCACGACGCGGCATCGAGGAGCGTTTCTAGCTCGGGTCCGTCCGGCATTTCGCCCGGCTCGGTTCCGATCCCGCGGGCGATCTCCTGCAGCTGATCGCGTCCGGGCAATTCGTGCGGGACGACGACGAACAGCTTTTCGAGCTCGACCGGAATGGCGACGACCGGCGCCAGGATGACGACGAACGTCCGGTTCTGCTTTCCGGCCGTGATCTGCCGGACGAGCGCCTGAACGATCTCCGGTGATCCGAGGAAGCGATGGAAGTTCGGCAGGACCAGGATGGCCGTCCCGTCCTTCGTAGTCATCCCGGAAAGGGACCGGAGCGCGGCCAGCGGATCCGAACCGGAGTTGGTTTCCGAACGGGATTGAACTCCTGGCTGTCCCGGATTCCAGAGTCCGGTCGCGAGATCCCAGGCGGCCAAAGACCAGCCCTGCTCGCGGCAGACGGCCGCGATCTCGGCGAGAGCATCCTGGTGTTCGTGGGACTCGATCCAGAGCCCCGTAAAGCAGGCGCGGACGTACTCCGAGACCCGCTCGGCGAGCGTCATGAAGAACTCCTGTGTTGAAGGGAATGTCACGGACCAGAACGGTCCGCCGGGATGAGGGGGCGCTGAGGCGCGTGATGCGGGCAGGCTCGTTCACTCGGCCTGCAGTCGGGCGAGCGTGCGTTCGAGACGGACGATTCGTTTTTGGCGGCGGGCGACTTCGTTGGCGGCACGCCGCAGCCGGGTCATCCAACGCTCGAATCCGTCCCGCTCGCGTTCGAGTTGTGCCTGCCGCCGGGCGATCAGGCGGGGACTGCGGTCGCGGGATTCTGCAACTCGTTCCGGTCGCAGAACCCGCCGTCGGGGAGTGGTCATGACCCCTCCTGGAGCGGCTGGGAGTGCGACACGGTCTGGTAGAACTCGCTGGTGAGCTGCTCGCTCGTCCGGCGGCCGAGCGCCTGTTCGAGGAACTCGCTGGCCTGCCGGCATTCGGAACCCACGAAGCCGCGGGTTTCGATCCGGCTCTGGCCAGTGGGGGAGATGAGGATCTCGATCTGCTTCATGCGGGACGGTTCCTTCTGACGGGGGATGAGGTGGGACGCTGGTCTGGGGAACTCCACGCTTATCCGGCGACCTGGACGGTCAGCCGGATCGATCCGTCGCTGAGCAACTGCTCGGTGACGGCATGTCCGCGTTTGCGGGCTTCCAGGGTGGCTTTCTCGACGGAGTAGCGTTGAAGGAAGCGGTCGAGCCAGGCGGGATCGCCCCAGCGCCCCTCGAAAACATCGAATCGCACCTGGCCGGTCGGGAGGTCACAGACCGCCGGGTATCGCCATCCCGGCAACTGGACGCCGAGACCCGTCACTTCCGTGCTGAAAAGCCGGTGCGTTCCCATCACCGGCAGGGGAAGGTTCATCCGCAGACAGGCGGCCTCGACGGCCGCCGGATCGCGGACCTCGGTCTCGATCTGGACGACGTGACTCATGAATCCTCCTCACAAAGGGGATAGACAGAGGGGAAGAATTTCTGCCCGGGCAGAATATTGGCGTGACGACGCGGGCCGACCGCCAGCGGCCGACCATTGGACGCGGTGCTCCGACCACCAAGCGGTTCAGGCACCGCCCGCCGGGGGTCACCGCGCAGAAGGCGGCCGCCCTTTGGACGTCGCTCTCCGGCTCGAAAGGCAGGGATTGCGATCCGCTGCCGCGTCAGAGACGTTCGTCTGATACCGGAGCCGGACCCTCGGCATCGCTGGGGCGTTCTTGTATCAATGCGGGGCCCGTCATTTTCGGCGCGTTATCGACCAGCTCGTGGACCAACAGCGCGGCCAGCTCAGCGGACTCGGGTGTCTCGGGGCGGGGCCAGAGAACCAGAAGGGTAATTGCCAAGGGGAGCAGGCAAGCCAGCAGCTGGGCGATCCCCTCGAGCGTCTTGGCGAGGACGCCTTCGCGATGGCGGTCTTCGGCCTGTCGACGTCGATCGCGCTCGAGTTGGTCCCGCTGATGGCCGATCTCGGTCTGCTGCCGGGTCATCTCGTGCTGAAGCTCGGCAAACTGCTGCCGGGCTCGGGCATCGGCCTCGATCAACGCGCGGGTTCCACCGGCGATCTCCCGCTGCAGTTCACCCATCCGCCGGTTCTGATCGGCCTGCTGACCGGTCGATTCGAGCGCCACACGGGCCAGGCGTTCGTCGCTTCCACCACAGCCCGCGAGCAACAACACAACGATCCCGCTGACGCGGGCCTTCGACATCAGGAATCACCTCCTTTCGGACATTCGTCGGATGTAGGTTTCCAGCACCTGTCGGGCACGCCGTTCGCGAACGAACGCGAACACGGCGACGAGCAGGGCCAGAGACAGAAAACAAAGCAGTGGTGTGTTCACGACCTTCCTCGACGATTCAGATGGGTTTGATCGGGCGTACGACACGCTGCATCAGTCCGGACCGCACGAGATCAACGATCGTGACCCAGATTGACTGAGACTTGCGGCACGGAGACGGCAATGCCTCGCTTCCACTCTTTTCTGACGCGTCTGTTCTCGAAATTCAGGTCCCGAGGCGAGATTTTGGGCCATTCGTAAGTGCAGACCTCTTTTCACCTCCATGGACCTGCGCACGTGCTGATCACCGGTGGAGGAGCACGTTCTCGCCGTCATCCTGGAAGGGCGATGGCTCTCGCGTGGAGGGCGTCAGACCGAAAACGACGCCGACGATCGCAGAGATTGCCGATCAATGGTTCGCATTGACCGGGAAATCAACCCGATCCACTTCTTGTCTGCCGCCAACCGTGAGTCGCTTGGGATCGTCGTCGATCGCGACTTTTTTCGAGCCATGGGTTGAATCAGGTTGGCTGATTCCCTTCGCCGCTTCGGTCGTGAACACCGAAGCGTCGTAGTATAAGGCGCTTTGTCGATGCAGTCGGCGTGATTGAAGCGTCCGCGTTCTACAGAATCAGACCGGAATCAGACCAAGGTTGGGGAGGGTGGTTCGCTTATTTCTGACCGAGTGCGAGTGCTTGAGGTGGCGTGTTCGGGTTCGCAACAGTGTCAGCAACGTGATCCTGCCCTTGCCAGAATCGTTGGGGCAGCATGCAATTCGCATTTACTGATCCTCAGGCTCGCTGCCACGGCTGGAGATCGACACGAGTGGGGTGATGAGCATGCCTTTGATGGTCTGCCAATCAGCGTCAGCCAGGTCCTGGAGTCCAAAAGCGATCGTCGCGCAGTCAGTCCGCATCCGGTAGCTGCGGGCGAGATGGTCCCATACTGAAAAAACCGTCGAGAAATTGGAATCCGTTTCCACATGTTCTCGCGAGTGATGCACTTTATGCATGAACGGCGTGACCAGAATCCATCGCAGCCACGCATCACAGCGACCCAAAGAGATGTTTGCGTGATGAAACATGGTGATGCCGACCACGAGCGTCTCGTAGAGCAGCAGGTGGCCGAGCGATAAACCGAAGAGCGGAATCAATCCGAGCTTGAGCAGCGACGAGATGAGGTGCTCGCCAATGTGGAAACGCGTTGCGGTCGTGACGTCCATTGACCGGTCCGAGTGATGCATGCGGTGAAAGCGCCAGAGGAACGGGATGCGATGGTTGGCTCGGTGCCACACGTACATCCATCCGTCCAGCAAGAGCAACGCCATCAGGAACTGAAAGCCCTGTGACATGCCACTCTGACGCAGCAGGCCCCACTCACGTTGTGCGGAGATCTGAACGACACCCACGATCGCGCTTCCAAAGAGAATCGCCAGCATGAGCCGGTTCGCGATGGCGATCGCCACATTCCGCCCCGCGTGTCGGAGACGATGTTCGGCCGGGGCAATGAAGGGCCAAAACGTTTCCCACGTCCAGAAGAGGGTGAAACCGCCGATCGTCACCGCGGCCTTCCACCACGCGGACGATTCGGGGAGTTCAAGATCGGTCATGGGATCCGTCTGGCCCTTACTGGCAAACCACCGGTGCAGAACGGTGATGATCCTGGATGTTTTCCCGTGGAAACACGACGCGATCCAAGTGTCTGCACAGGCCCGCTATACTCCTCAGAGGAGAGAGCGTGACACGACGGATTGCAAGCCCGCCTCATGTGGAACATATCGAGATCCTGATCGTGGATGGCAGGCCGCGGCAGGCCTTGGCTGCTTCGTCGAGAATATCGATGTCCGTCGATCTTCCCTCAATGTCTCGCCGCCGAAGCGTCTTTCCGTTGCTGATTTGGCTCGCCGCCCTCTCGCTGATCGTGGCACCGCTGGCCTTGGGGTGGTTCAACGTCGAGCTGGTGGGGAACTGGCTCGTCGAGTTTCGAGGGCGGCAACCGATTGCTTGTGCGGGACTGTGTTGCCTTGGCTACGCCATCATCACCTCGACGCCTTTGCCGTTTGCGGTTGTGGCAAGTCTCTTTTGCGGGTGGTTGCTCGGATGGCGGACCGGAACCGTCGTCGTCAGCTTTGGATCCACGCTGGCCGCCACGCTGACGATGATGGCGAGTCGGTGGCTCTTTCGCGATATCGCCACCGTACGATTGGGACATGCGGTGGAAGTCGCCGATCGGGCCATGCAGCGGGATGGGGTCGTCTATCTGCTGCTGGTGCGGTTGATGCCTGGCCCTCCCTTCTTTCTGGTCAACGCGATTTTCGGGCTGACGAACGTCTCGCTTCGGAAATTCTGGGTGGCTAGCCAGCTGGGAATGCTTCCCGCAACAGTCTTGTACGTGCTGGCTGGGAGCCATCTCGCGTCGATGACCGAAGTTCGCTCGGGGCGATTGATCGCAGTCGACGCGTGGAGATTCCTGATTCCGCTGGCCCTCGTCATTGCGTTGCCATGGGGCGTGCACAAGCTCTTCGCCGGCCGCCGAGGCGTCGCGCAGGCGGACGACAAGCCACCTTCGTGATGCCTGAATGCCAAGAGGTTGGGATGGGCGGTCGTGTGCGTGAGAAGTCTGACGCAGTCACCCGCCTTAAACCACCGCGTCGCGTGCATTGACGGGTCTGCTTGCGAGCGGAATACTCTGACACTCAAACGAACGACACATCGACTGGTCACATCATCTGAATTCCGGAGGCGAGGATTGGACAGGGCCCGACTCGCTGACATCATCCGCATTCCGTTCCCGACGATGGCCTTGCTCGTTGCGGTGGCCCTCATTGGCTGCCGCGAGCAGGCTGCCGAAGTCCCTTCGCCAGCCGCGAAGACTTCGTTCGCGTCGATGAATTGGGACGAGATTGCGACTGCAGCCCGTGGCACGACCGTCCGAATGGCGATGTGGGATGGCGATCCGCTCATCAATGCCTACATGCGGGACTACGTGAAGCCGTCGCTCAACAAGGAGTATGGCGTCACGCTCGAAACCGGTGGGGGGCAGACTGGCTCCCTCGTCAGCCGCATCATGGTGGACCGCGAGGCGGGGCGCGAGACGGGGGACATCGACATTGCGTGGATCAACGGCGAAAGCTTCTACCAGCTGCGACAGATCGACGCCCTGTACGGTCCTTTCACCGAGCGGCTCCCCAACAACAAATATCTCGACTGGGAGAATCCGTTCGTCAACAAGGACTTTCAATTCCCGGTCGCCGGATACGAGTGTCCGTGGGGCAACGTGCAGCTCGCGATCATCTATCACAGCGAGCGGGTATCCGATCCGCCCCGGACGAAAGAGGCGCTGGCGTCGTGGGTCAGGGAGCATCCAGGGCGGTTCACCTTCGACAACAGCTTCACCGGGATGACGTTCCTCAAAGGTCTGCTCTACGAATTCGGCGGCGGACGCGAAGCTTTCAACGGACCGATGAACGAAGAGCTCTATCAGTCGGCCTCGGAAAAACTTTGGGCGTACCTGCGTGAACTGAAGCCGTCGCTGTGGCGGAAGGGGGAGACCTTCCCGGAAGGGGTGGCACAGCTCCACCAACTACTGGCCAACAACGAAGTCGATTTTTCAATGAGTAACTGAAGTTTTGCATTTCACGCAGCGGCGCTGCGAAAATAGGGAGGAATGGAGTGTTGGTCGGATGGCGCAGACAGCCCAAGGAGGGCACGGCCATGCCAGGTATCGTCGAGTTTCCCAAGGTGG
>JADZEF010000362.1 GCA_020850695.1 Planctomycetaceae bacterium
ACTTCAGGAGAAGATGAGTGGATGACTCTTGCGGAGGGAACCGCATGCCTGGACCTGCGCCTGTTTATCAGCCAACGTTTCCGTCGGTTTCTGTTGAGCAGGCTCGTGCGTTGGTCGTTTCACGCACAGTGCCGCGGCGGACCTGGCAGCGAGCGCGGCTCGTGGTGGTGCTCGACGAGAACCCGGCCACCGACAATGTGGCGGCCGGACGGGCCGTCGGCCTTCATGAGAATTCCGTCCGGACACGGCGACGCCGCTGGGCGGCGGGTGAGTTTTCCTGGGAGGATCGTCCGCGCTCCGGCCGTCCGCCGCGTTTGTCCGCCGACGGAGCGGGCCGAAGTCACAGCCGTTGCCTGAGAACTGACCAGCGAGAGCGGGCAGCCTCTCTCGCGGCAGTTTGTCGATGACGTTCGTCGCCTCGCGAGCGCTTTCAGGATGCGCCCATGAGCCGCGGCACCGTCTGTCGGTTGCTTGGTCAACGACTATCAAGCCATGGCAGTATCCATACTGAATCTTCCCGCGCGACCCACAGTTGTCTCGAAGGCCTCGCGCATCCTCGACCTCTATGCAATTTCGACATTCGGATTTCGCTGCTGCTTACTTATCGCCGCGGAGCCGCTTGCCGAGCTTCGCGATGGCGTCGCCGCACGCCTTGCGGGCGTCGTCGAGGCCCTTGGCGGTCAGGCCCGGACCCTTGAGGTAATCGAGAATGATGTTCTCCGCCGCCGCCAGTTCGCGGCAACCTTCGGGAATGGCGCGGGCGATTTCGATCGGGATGGTCGTCACGCCGTTGAGGTCGCCATGCAGCAGGTCGCCCTGGAAGACGGTGATGCCGCCGACCGAGACCGGCAGTCCGACCTGCAGAATGTGGCAATAGCCGTGCGAGCAGTTCGCCCCGCTGGTGAAGACGGGGTAGCCGATCCGTTCGACCTGGTCGAGATCGCGGCCGGTGCCCGATGTGATCAGGCCGGTCGATCCGAAGGCCTTGTAGGTCGTGCACATCACTTCGCCGAAGGTGGCGGCGGCTGTCGGCTCATCGAGGTCCTGGAAGACGATGACCGCGGGGCCGGGAAGCGACGGGATGACTTCGAGCTGCTTGACGATGCTGGCATAGGCATCGCCGCCGCGCGGGGCCGCCATGCTGCGGAAGGTCGAGGTGAGGGCGAAACCGACCATCGGCGGCATCTTCGGGAAGGCCGCCTTGATGTGGTGGTTCATGTAGCCCGTGTTGCGGGGGCGGACATTGAACAGCTCGATGACGTTGCAGATCGTCGGGGTGTCGAACTCGCGGAGGGCGGCAAGATCGCTGGCGGTCAAAGGCGTCGACATTCGGGAAACCCTGGTGTGAAGGAGCCGGAAGGGCGCGAGGTGCGGAAGGTTCCGGCGGCGGGAAACGGAGACTGCGGGACGATCCGAACACTATACCGAGAACCGGTGCGAAATCACTTCATGCGAAGGCGTGTTGCATGGGGCGATATCACGAGTCGCACAGGAGAGAGTTGCGGATCACACCGTGCGAGATGGACCCGTCGACTCGTGAAAGCAGAAGCAACGCGATCAAGGCGTTCAATCGCGAAAGCTCGCGCGACGAAAGAGATTTGGAAATGTCATTTAAACAGGAGAGAACAGAGGAAGCGGAGAAAAGACAACCAGAGGAAGCGAGTAATTCGCATCCCCCTGACGCCGTTCGATTCATGGATTTCCTCTGTTCCCTCTGTTTGCTCCTGTTAAAAATGCTTTCCGCCTTTCTGTTCTGGCTTTTCGCAGGCCAGCGTCTTCGTGGTGCGAACATGCCTTTGGGACTTGTTCTGAGTCTTCCTGCCGACCGCACACTCTTGAATCGTGAGATCGCTGCTTCGAACGGCGTCTTGACTTCTGGCCTCGCCCCTGGATGCCGCGTGCTTTCCGTTCGACTATGATGCGAGCGGGAACGGCGGTGGGTTCCGCCTCGTCTTGGCTTTGGGGACTAACGTCGCAATGGCTCGTCTGCTGATCAGTCTGGCGGTGGTGAGCGTGGTGGTCGCGGGCGTGTTGTGGAGCCGGCTCTCTCCCGGCGTTCCCATTGATGTGGCGGTCGCCTCGACGGGGAAGATCAGCACCTGGGTCGAAGAACGGGCCCGAACCCGTCTCCCAGAAGTCCACCGCGTCACGATGCCCCTCGCCGGTCGCGTGAAGCCGATCCGCCTCCGGGAAGGGGACCGGGTGAAGTTCGACCAGGTGGTCGCCGAGATGGACTTTGCCGATCTCGATGCCGACCTGCAGGAGTCGGAGAAAGCCCTCAGCCAGCAGGAACGGCTGGTCGAGTCGATGGTCAGCCTCGTGCAGTCGTCCGCCGCGACCATCGAAGCCCGCGAGGCCAAGCGCGACTACGTCACCAAGGAACTTGAACGCCGCACCGGCCCCACGGCCAGCCGCGCCTTCAGCGATTCGGAGAAAGACGCCGCACGCCTCGCCAAGATCGAAACCGACATCGACCTCACCAAGGATCGTCTCCAGGTGAAGATGTACGAGGCGATGCGGGCCTACACGAACCTTGGCCTGGAAGACGCGGCGGTAAAGCGAGAACGGAGGGAACGCGATCGGAAGCGGGCCGAGATCAAGAGCCCGATCGACGGCATCGTGCTCAAGCGGCATGAGTCGAGCGAACGGTTCCGACCCGCCGGCGAGGTGCTGCTCGATCTCGGCCGGATGGAAGACCTCGAAGTCGAAGCCGAGATCCTCACGCAGGACGCCATCCAGATCCACGAAGGAGACGACGTCCTTATCGAAGGGGTCGCCGCTGATCGTCCCCCGCTCAAAGGCGTCGTGCATCGCATCGACCCGCAGGGCTTCACTAAGATCTCGTCGCTGGGGGTTGAACAGCAGCGGGTGCTGGTGATCATCCGATTCGATTCGCGTGACCTGACGGAATTGAAAGTCGCCGGCCGCAACCTGGGTGTCGATTATCGCGTCCGCGTGCGGGTGTTTACGGAAAGCCGCGACGGTGTGACCAAAGTGTCGCGGGCGGCGTTGTTTCGCGGGCCGGATGGCGGTTGGCAGTGCTTTGCGGTGCGCGAGGGGAAGCTCGTCCTCACGCCGCTCGAACTCGGTCTCATCAATGACTTTGAGGCAGAAGTGAAGAGCGGGCTGGCGGCCGGGGACCAGGTCGTGATTGCCCCGGAGTCGAGCCTCACGGCCGGCATCCGGGTGGCCCCGAGGGTGGTGGAGTCGGAGCGTCACGACTGATTGGGTCAGGACATGTGAGGTGTGGCTCCGGACACGGCAGTTTTCGATCGGGTGGGGTTTGGCGGGTTCCCCTCACTTCGAGGGGGAGTATACTTGGAAATTCAGAGTGCTGCGCCCCTCTGTCTGCCCGCCTTCCGGTCGATGACGGCCGTCCCGCCCTTTCCGCTCCGGCAACACGATGTTCTCGCGATTCTTCATCGACCGCCCCATCTTTGCGTCGGTTCTGTCGATTGTCGTGACGCTGGCGGGGGGCATCACGCTCTTCGCGCTGCCGGTCACCCAGTATCCCGAAATCACGCCGCCGACGGTGGAAGTTTCGGCCGTCTATCCGGGAGCCAATGCCCGCGTCGTGGCCGACACCCTTGCGGCTCCGATTGAGCAGCAGGTCAATGGCGTCGAAGGGATGATGTACCTGTCGTCGCAATGCACGAACGACGGGAACTACACGCTGACCGTCACCTTCCGCCCGGGGGTCGACCTCAACCTCGCGCAGGTTCTCGTTCAGAACCGCGTCGCTCTTGCCCAACCGATCCTTCCCGACCTGGTGAAGCGCCGCGGCGTGACGGTGAAGAAGAAGTCTCCCAGCGTGCTGATGATCGTCAACCTCTTCTCGCCGGATGAGAGCCGGAACGGGTTGTACCTGAGCAACTATGCGACGATTCAGCTGCGCGATGAACTGGCCCGATTGAAGGGCGTGGGTGACATCTCGTTCCTCGGCCAGCGCGACTACAGCATGCGGGTGTGGCTCGACCCCGAGCGGGCGTCGGTCCGCAATGTGACGGCCGACGACATCGTGCATGCGGTCGAGCAGCAGAACGCCCAGGTGGCGGCCGGGCAGATCGGGCAGCCGCCGGTCCCCGCGGGGCAGGTGTTCCAGTACACGATGACGACGCTCGGCCGGCTCGTCGACGAGAAACAGTTCGAAGAGATCATCGTCAAGACGGACGCCGCCGGCCGTGCCATCCGATTGAAGGACGTCGCCCGACTCGAACTCGGGGCACTCGCGTACGACCAGGTTTGCTCGCTCGACGGCAAGCCGTCGGTCGCGTTGTCGGTGTATCAGCTTCCCGGCACCAACGCCCTCGATACGGCGAAGCAGGTGCGACAGAAGATGGAAGAGCTGCGCGGCCGCTTCCCGGACGGCGTCGACTACTCGATCGTCTACGACACCACGCCGTTCATTCAGGAGTCGGTCAACGAGGTGTTCCACGCCCTGCGCGACGCCGTCGTACTCGTGGCCCTCGTGGTGCTGGTGTTCCTTCAGGGATGGCGGGCGGCCATCATCCCCATGGTGGCCGTGCCGGTCGCCGTTGTGGGAACATTCGCGGCGATGGCCGCGTCGGGGTTCAGCCTCAACACGCTGACGTTGTTCGGGCTCGTGCTGGCGATCGGAATCGTTGTCGACGACGCAATCGTCGTGGTCGAGGCGATCGAGCATCACATAGATCATGGAATGTCGCCGCGCGACGCGGCCATCCAGGCGATGGACGAAGTGTCGGGGCCGGTCATCGCGGTCGGCCTCGTGCTGGCAGCCGTATTCATCCCGTGTGCGTTCATCTCGGGAGTGATCGGGCAGTTCTTCCGACAGTTCGCTGTGACGATCGCGGTGTCGACGATCATCTCGGCGTTCAACTCGCTGACGCTGAGCCCGGCCCTCGCGGTGCTGCTGCTCAAGCCGAAGGAAGAGCGGACCGCCGACGCCCTGCCGCCGTTCGGCATCGTGCTCGCGGGGACGTGGCTGTCGTGGGAGTTTCTGACGGGGTCCATCGCCGCGTGGTTGCCGCAGATTGGTCAGGTCGCTCCCGCCGATGCGGCCCGCTTCGCTCCGTGGATGGCGGCGGCGCTGGGGGCGGCCGTCTCCTGGATCCTGGCGAAGCCGATCAACCACATCCTCACGCTGGGCTTCCGCGGATTCAACAAGGTCTTCAACTGGATCACCAGCGGATACGTCGGCATCGTCGGGGTGTCGCTCCGTGCGTGGGTGATCGTATTTGTCGGGTATGGCGGGCTCCTGTATCTCACGCAACACTACTTCGAGACGACTCCGACCGGGTTCATCCCCGCCCAGGACAAGGGATATCTGCTGGTCAACATCCGTCTGCCCGATTCGTCGTCAGTGCAGCGGACGTCGGAGCTCATGCGCCGCATTGAAAAGATTGCGGGAAGCGAAGACGGCGTGAATCACACGGTGGCCATCACGGGCCAGTCGATCCTGATGGGGGCGAATGCTCCGAACTTCGGGTCGATGTACGTCATGCTCGATGAGTTCCACGAGCGGGCTCACGACAAGCTCTCGGCCGATGTGATTGCAGACCGATTGCGGACGAAGCTGAACGCCGAAGTGCAGGACGGGCTCATCGAGGTCGTCGGGGCTCCGCCGATCGACGGACTCGGCACGGCCGGCGGCTTCCGCATCATGGTGGAAGACCGCGGCGAAGATGGCCCGCGGGCGCTGCAGGCGACGGCCGAACAGATCATCGATGCAGGGAATGAGACGGGAATTCTGACCGGGCTTT
Organism: Planctomycetaceae bacterium; assembly: GCA_020850695.1. Taxonomy (GTDB): domain Bacteria; phylum Planctomycetota; class Planctomycetia; order Planctomycetales; family Planctomycetaceae; genus JADZEF01. The sequence goes on from JADZEF010000362.1 coordinate 5,742, forward strand.
TCACGAGCTTCCGGGCCGATGCGGCGTGGCTGTCGATCGACCTCGACCGCGACGCGGCCCGCCGGCTGGGCGTTTCGCTCAACGAAGTCTTCGACGTGCTCCAGGTCAATTTCGGCTCGCTCTACATCAACGACTTCAACCGCTTCGGCCGCACGTGGCAGGTCAACATTCAGGCCGACCAGAAGTTCCGCATGCAGGTCGAAGACCTGAAGCGTCTGAAGGTGAAGACAGCCCAGGGGACGATGGTTCCGCTGGCGTCGGTGGCCTCGCTGAAGGACACGAGCGGACCAGTGCTCATCACGCGGTACAACCTTTACTCTTCCGCCGCGATCAACGGCGACGCGGCGCCCGGCATCAGTTCGGGGCAGGCGATCGAGAAGCTCGAGTCGGTGGCGAAGGCCAACCTGCTTCCCAACATGCGGGTCGAGTGGACCGAGTTCGCCATGCTGCAGCAGATGGCGGGCAACACCGCCATGTACGCCTTCGTGCTCGCGGTCGTGCTGGTGTTCCTGGTGCTGGCGGCCCAGTACGAAAGCTGGTCGCTCCCGCTGGCGGTCATTCTCGTGGTGCCGATGTGCCTGCTGTGCTCGATCGCCGGGGTGGCGGCCGCCAGCATGGACGTCAACATCTTCACGCAGATCGGGTTCGTCGTGCTCGTCGGCCTGGCTTGCAAGAACGCCATCCTCATCGTCGAGTTCGCCCGCGCCCGTCACGAGGCGGGCGCCGACCTCCGCACCGCCACGCTCGAAGCCTGCAGGCTCCGCCTGCGGCCGATCATCATGACGTCGCTGGCATTCATCTTCGGCGTGGTGCCGCTCGTGCTGGGCGAAGGGGCCGGGGCCGAAATGCGTCGCACGCTGGGAACGGCCGTGTTCGCCGGGATGCTCGGCGTGACGCTGTTCGGAATCTTCCTGACTCCGGTCTTCTTCTTCGTAATCCAGGCGGTCACCGACCGGCTGCTGGCGTGGTTCGGCTCGGGTGAGGCGGAGACGCACCTGCCGGTGTCCCCGCCGCCGGCGGCGCACCACTGACCATCATTCGGGCCTCAGCGTTATCTCGCGGAGGTCCATGACGGCGACGCCCGGCTTTGACTTTGCCCGTACCGTCAGTTCGTACCGGCCGGCTTCCGTCAGCTTGACGGTTCCCAGCTTTCTTGCAACGAAGTTTTGGAAGCCCCCCGTCTCTTCGACCTTGAGCTTGAGGATCTGCGGGGGCGGGTCCTCCTTGCCGTCGTTGGTCTTCAGTGTCATGGCGGCCGGGGCGACGGAGAACTCGACGTCCGCTCCGCCGCTCCCGTTTCCGCAACCGACGAGCGCTGCGACGGAATATGCGCCGGGTTTCTCAATGGTGAACTCGAGCCGGGCCCAGTCGTCCTGGCGGACCCAGTAGCCGAGCGTGTTCTTGTGCGGCATCGGCTCGTAGCGGAGCATCGTGCCGAAGACTTCGGCGGTGCGTGAGGGGATCACGATGGTTCCGTCCTTTCCCGGCGGGTTGGGGCGGTAAGCGGGGTTGGCCGTCGGCATCTCGGCGTGGACCGATTCACGCCACGCGGCGAGCTTGAGGGCGAGTCGCTCGACAATGTCCGGGTGCTTATCGGAGACGTTCTGCGATTCGCCGACGTCCTTGGCGATGTGGAAGAGTTCGCGGCGGCCGTTCTCGTAGAACTCGATGAGCTTGTATTCTCCCTCGCGGATCGCGCCGCCGGGGCGTCCCCCCTGATTGGCGTAGTGCGGGTAGTGCCAGTAAAGAGAGTCGCGGGTGATCGTTCCTTTGCCGGTCAGTTCGGGGACGAGACTCACGCCGTCAACCGCGTTCGGCTTCGCATTCGCGTCAGCCTTCACCCCGCACATCTCGAGGATCGTCGGGAAGAGGTCGATGCTGCACGCGGGAGTCTGGGACACGACCTGCGCTCGCCCGCGCCCCGGCCACTTGACGATCAGCGGCACGCGGATCCCCCCCTCGTACAAGTAGCCCTTTCCTTCGCGGAACGGAGCGTTCGAGGTGGCCGGGGTATTCGGTCCTTCCGTCACGCACAACCCGCCGTTATCGGACGTGAAGATCACGATCGTGTTCTGATCGAGCTTTGATTCGATCAGGGATTTCAGAATTGCGCCGACGCCTTCGTCGAGGCTTTCCAGCATCGCCGCGTAGGTCGGATTGGCCTGCGTTCCGCGGAAGGGCGTCGCCTTCGGGTACTTCTCGACGAGCGCTTCCTTCGCCTTCATCGGAATGTGAACGGCATAGTGCGGGAGATAGAGGAAGAACGGCTGCTCGCGATGCGACTGGATGAAGCTCACCGCTTCAGACGTCAGACGGTCGGTCAGGTATTCGCCCTCGGGCCCCTGCTCGATTCCCGGGATGAACCGGCCATTGCGCGAATAGGGGGCGAAGTAACTGAGGGGAGACCCGGCGGCGTCTCCTGCGATGCTGACGTCAAAGCCCTGCTGGGCAGGTCCGTAGCCTTCTCCGCCCAGGTGCCACTTGCCGATGCTGGCAGTGGCGTAGCCCGCCGCCTGGAGCGCTTCGGCGATCGTGATTTCACTCAAGGGAAGATGCTGCCGCAGCGCGGGCCGGTTCAGCTTCTGGCTGGAATTGTCCGGACGTCCGGGAAGCCAGTCCGTGATCTGGAGTCGTGCCGGGTATTTCCCCGTCATCAGGGCCGCCCGCGTCGGCGAGCAGACGGGGCAGGCGGCATACCCCTGAGCGAACCGCACGCCCTCGTTTGCCAGTCGGTCGAGGTGGGGCGTGCGGTGAAACTTGCTTCCGCAACACCCGAGGTCCGAGGCTCCGAGGTCATCGGCCACAATCAGAATGACATTGGGCGGACGGGCGGACTCCGCTGTGCTGGCGGTCGTGGCAGAAGCAAGGATTGCGACAAAGCACCCGAGGCATGCCAGCGGTCGGATCGCGGAGGGTCGATTCCACCTTGGAGTCGAGACGGACTGGCGAGGCATTGCGGGTTCCTTCCGGGTTGCGCGGGTCAGGCAAAGTGCTTGTTATCTTGCCGGAGGATTCCTCGGATGAACAGTGTCCGCGGGTATTCGCAGAGACTTCATTCGACGGAACGGCGTCTGTCTGGACCACACAGCATGCGGTTTGTGATTGTCGCAAATCTCTGTGGAAGGAAGCAGAGTGAAGGCAGGCTGCGCATTGGGGATGGTTGCGGTGGAAAGCATCCACAGTCCTTTGTGCTGTGGAAAAGTATTGGGCGAAGGACAGGTCGTTGCTGAGCGGTGGCCGGCGGTCTGATGGC
>JADZEF010000363.1 GCA_020850695.1 Planctomycetaceae bacterium
CATCCGGGACTGATCGACCGCCTCAAGCGCGATCTTTTCCGTCAGTCCCCGGTACGTCCCCGGCGAGGAGACCCCCGACGAAGGATGAATGGTGTAGCCGCGCACATGGAGTTCGTAGATGACTGTCGACTCCCACGGATGGCGCAGCGGCTGGTCGCCCTGCCAGTCGAAGTCGTGGTGAATGACGATGCATTTCGGCGCCGTGGCGGCATTGTCGACCTCGGACGGGGTCAGGTCCCTGTCGGGCGAGGCGGGGTCGTATCCCAGCGCCGTGTGGAAATCGCAATCGGGACGGAGCGCAATGGCCGTCGCGCACGGATCGATCAGCAGCCGCTCGGGATTGAAGCGATGACCGTCTCGAGGCGCGTAAGGCCCGGCTACTCGATAGCCATACAGCTGGCCGGCGCGGACCCCCTCCACCCAGACATGCCAGATGTCGCCCGTCTTGTTCCGAGCCGCATCAAGAATGATCGTCCGCGCCGGACTTGCGTCATCTGGGTGATCGAAAAACTGGAGGCAGACTCCTTCGGCGTGACGGCTGAAGAGGGCGAAATTGACCCCATTCCCGCGCGGCTGCGCGCCCAGCGGAAAGGGAGTGCCCGACCGGATCGACTGGACCTCGCACAGCGTGAGCAGCCGCTCGAGCTCGTCCAATTGTGTCTCGCTCGCGCGAGCGGCAGATGCTTCCAGAGTGCCATTCGGAACAGCGGCTCCAGTCAGTCGGCCGCTGACGTCGACAATCGGGCGGGTTTCGTGAGATGGCATCTTGAAATCCTTCATCGTCGGGCGATTCTATGGCCGCACTTTCGGACGGGAAACAATCGACACGGGACGACCCGGCGCTGAAGATGCCGAGGATGCACGACTGAGAGAAGAAACTTTCCGAGGACGCTCGTATGTCACTCACCCTCCGGGGCTGCATCGTCCTTGCTCTGGTTCCGGTCCTGGCGCTGCTTCTGATCCTCGGGATCGCGGGAGTCGTCGTGCTGTCGCGCCTGGGGGGACGCATCGATGCCATTCTCCGCGAGAACTACGACAGCGTCATTGCCATGGAGCGCCTTCGCGAAGCGGTGGAGCGCATCGACTCTTCGTTTCAGTTCACTCTCAGTGGAGAGGAAAAGAGGGCTCGTACACAGTACGAGACCAACTGGGACCACTATCAAGAGGCACTTCGGTTCGAACAGAACAATGTGACGCTCCCCGGCGAACAGGAATTGGTCGACGAGTTGGTGGCGTTGACCGAACACTACCGGCAGCAGGGGGACTATTTCTACCGTCGGGATACCGACGACCTCCGCCGGCGTCAGGATTACTTCGGTTCTTCCGGCCTCCTGGAAACGTTCAACGGGATCAAGTCGGTCTCCGGCCGGATCGCCCAGATCAACCAGGACAACATGGAGCAGGCCAGCCGAGCGGCGAAGCGTACGGCGGCCGTTTCTCTCACCGGGTTCGCCGGCGGTCTCCTGCTGGCGCTGGCCCTCACCGGACTTGCCGTCTGGCATACCTATCGCACGATTCTCGGGCCAGTTCGTGCCGTGACGCGATCCGCCCGCGGCGTCAGCGAGGGGAACCTGGACCAGCTCGTCCCGTACCTATCCCGGGACGCGCTGGGAGAACTGGCCGACGCCTTCAACGAGATGACCCGGCGACTGCGCGAAGGGCAGCACTCGACCGAGGAGCGGGCCCGCGAACTGGTCACAACCGCCGAGACTCTGCGGAGGGAGCTGAGCGAACGCGAAGCGCTGGAGCAGTCGCTGCGACAACTCGCCTCGATCGTGGAATCGTCGGATGACGCGATCTACAGCCGGGACGCGGACGGCAACATCGTCAGCTGGAACAAGGGGGCAGAGCGACTCTTCGGTTACCCGGCAGAGACGGCGATCGGGCAGTCTGAATCCGTCCTCGTGCCCCCCGAGTACCAGAGCGAGATGACGGCGATTCTGGCGAGGATCGCTCGCGGCGAGCCCATCGAGCATTTCGAGACGGTCCGGAGGCGGAGAGACGGGGAACGGATCTGGGTCTCTCTGGCGTGCTTTCCGGTTCGGGATGAGACCGGCGCCACCGTCAACGTGGCCGGCATCGTCCGCGACGTGACTGAGAAGAAGCGGTCCGAAGAGCAGATTCGGCAGGCCAATGCCTACAACCGCAGCCTGATCGAAGCCAGTCTCGACCCGCTGGTCACGATTGGCCCGGACGGCAGGATCACTGACGTCAACGCCGCAACCGAAGCCGCCACCGGCTTCTCCCGTACGGAACTCCTGCAGCAGGATTTCGCCGATTACTTCACCGACCCCGAGCGTGCCCGCGACGGATACCGGCGCGTCTTCAGCGAAGGCTCGGTCCGCGACTATCCACTCGAGCTCCGTCATCGCCGCGGCAGCACCATTTTGGTCCTGTACAACGCAGCGGTCTACCGCAATGAGAGCGGCACGGTCGTCGGTGTCTTCGCCGCTGCCCGTGACGTCACCGAACGAAAAAAGGCCGAACAGGCACTGCGCAGGAGCGAGGCCAGCCTCAAGCGCGCCCAGGCCGTGGCCCACATCGGAAGCTGGACCCTCGACATCGCCCGCAACGAGCTTGTGTGGTCGGAGGAAGCGTACCGGGTGTTCGGAGTTCCTCAGGGCACGCCGATGACCTACGAGGCATTCCTGGCCGCCGTTCATCCGGACGACCGTGCGATGGTCGATCGGGAATGGATGGCCGCGCTGCAGGGCGCCTGCTACGACATCGAGCATCGCATCGTCGTCGACGGCAACACGCGCTGGGTCCGGGAGAAGGCGGAACTCGAACGCGACACCGACGGCCGCGTCAGGACCGGCCTGGGGATCGCGCACGACATCACCGAGCGCAAGCAGGCTGAGGACAGGATCCGCCGGCTGGCCCAATTGCAGTCGGCTGTCGCAGAGCTCGGCCTGCGGGCCCTCCGAACGGAGTCCACCACCAGCCTGCTGGACGAAGCGGTCCGCGTCGTGGCCAGCAACGCCGAGGTCGACTATTGCAACGTGCTCGAGCTACAGCCGGGAGGGGACGAACTGCTGTTGCGGGCAGGCGTCGGCTGGAAGGACGGACTCGTCGGCCGTGTGACGGTCAGGTGCGAAGGGACGCAGCCGGGATTCGTGATTCAAAGCGAACGCCCCGTGATCGTGGACGACTCGGCGACGGAGACGCGATTCATTCTTCTGCCGCAACTGCTCGGCGAGAAGGTCGTCAGCGCCATGAGCGTCGTCATCGCCACGCCGGACGGCTCTTATGGGGCGCTGGGCGCCCACAGTCGCCACCGGCGGATATTCACGCAGGATGAAGTCGACTTCCTCCAAGGGGTGGCCAACGTGCTGGGGTCGGCGATCCAGCGCCAGCGTTCGGAAGAGCGATTGCGCCGCAGCAACCGGGCTCTCGTGGCCCTCGGCAGCTGTAATCGGGCTCTGATCCGTGCGACCGCGGAGGCGGACCTACTTCAGCAGATCTGCCGGATTTTCATCGAGAAGGCCGGCTACCGTCTCTGCTGGGTGGGATACGCCGAACACGATGAAGCCCGGTCCGTGAAGCCCGTCGCACAGGCTGGTTACGACGAAGGCTATCTCGAGAAGTTGAACATCACGTGGGCGGACACGGAACGGGGTCACGGGCCGACGGGAACGTGCATCCGGACGGGCCGGCCGTTCGCGGTGACCGACATCGCGTCCGACGCCCGGTTCGCCCTCTGGCGGCCGGAGGCTCTGAAGCGTGGCTATGTCTCGTGCGTCGGCATTCCGCTGATTTCCGACTCGACGATCCTGGGCGCTCTGACGATTTACGCGGCGGAGCCCAATGCCTTCAGCGCCGACGAGATGGAACTCCTGACCGAGCTGGCCGACGATCTGGCATTCGGCGTCATGACGCTGCGCACCCGGGCCGAGCGTGCGGCCGGCGCTGCTCTTGAGGCGGCTCATCAACGCGAGGTGGAGATCGGCTTCAAGATC
>JADZEF010000364.1 GCA_020850695.1 Planctomycetaceae bacterium
AAATCGACCGACCAAGCTGACACAGCACATGGACATGGTCCTCAACCCCGCCAACGGTAATCGCGGGACATTCCAGATTCTGACAGGTTCCAGTGAGATAAGAGTGCATCCGCGAGCGCTGATCCGCATCCCGCAGAAATGGCCGGCGATCCTTGGTTGAGAAGATGAGGTGGAGAAAGAGTTGTGCCAATGATTGCGGCATAGCTGCGACTCGCGGTGTTCGACATAGCCGAGCGACCAAGAAGAAGTAGTACCCTTTCAGGGTACCGGCTTCTACCTACTCTTCACCCAGGGTGCGCTCGCTGTGCCTCGCGACCCTGGGCTACTGCGTGCAACGCCTTCGGCGTAAAGACTCAACACAATCGAGACCCACGACCCGAAATTATCTCTCCTCTCCACTCCCCTGCTCGTCACGCCATTCTCAGCAACTTCCGCGTGAGCCATTCCAGAGACAGAATTCCAATCAGCAGATAATAGAGCCAGTCGCGGTCCCATAGCTGCTTTCGCAACTCGTCGACCACGTATTCTTCGCCTTGGTCAGGGAGCAGGTTCGGCAGGGCCTTCTCGACCTCTTCCAGCCGCAGGTACTTGCCACCCGTATCGCGGACGAGGTCCGTCAACAGGCTCGCGTTCTGTTCGCGGTGCTCCGATTCGACGTCCGGGACGCGGACGTCGATCTCCTTGACTTCCTTTTCGTTCGTGTCGGGGATCCGCAGCTCGATGATGTACTTGCCCGGCAGGCTCGCCCGGAAGTCGCCGCCGAACTGACCCGCACGGCTCTTGTCGCGCTCCAGATGCCGCGCCGGCGACAGCGGGCGGCGGTCCGGCGAGATGATGTCGACGTTGACCGACTCCGCTTCCATCGGCTTGAACTGGGCATCGAGCACCCGCGCCCGCACCCGCACCGTCTGGCCGATGTAATACTTGTCGCGCTCGGGCATCAGGATCGCGCGCTGCGTGCCGCGGGTCAGACGCTCCTGGCCCACTTCGCGGATCATCTTGGTCCAGAGCCGGTCATACTCCGCACAATCGTCCGACATCGACCGCAACCGCCAGAACTCGGTCGTCGCGAGATAGATCACCCGCCCCGATCCATAGAACTGCGACGCCATCAGAATCGGCTGTTTCCCCTGAAAATTGGCTCGCGGGTCGGCGAAGCGGCTATAAACCGTCGTCCCCGCCTTCTCGGCCGAGACCGGATAGCAGGCGTAAACTCCTTCGAACGACTTCCACTTGAGGGCCGACGTCTGCGGGTCATCGGTCAGCTGCAGGAACCCCGCGTCCTCTCCCTCGCGGGTGAAGACGAACGGCCACGGCTGGTCGGCCTCGCGCTCGACGGCGAACTCGCTTCCGCTGAGATAGACGGGGAACAGGTCGAGCACCGGCTGCACCGCATCGCCGGCCGCGGTGAGCGTCGGCGTGTAAACATCGCCGGGAACGAGGATCAGCCCGCCCGATTCCTCGGCCACCCAGCGGTTGAGGAGTTCGAGCGAAGCCTTCGGCACCTTCCGCCAGTCGACGTCGAAGGCGAGGATCACGTCGTACTGGAACAGATCGGCCGCGTTGTCGGGGACGTTGATGAGCAGGTTTTCCGATTCCTGGCTCACCTTGCCGGCCGTCTCGGGGAGGACCGACTGCAGCCACACGTCGTGCTTCACCGCATTGTGGCGGTAGAGCATGTTGCGGACGAACTGGTAGTCGCGCGTCGGGCCACCCGCCGCCATAAGGACGCGGGTCTTCTTGTCGACGACGGTGATCGTCACCGATTCTTCGTTATCGGTGTCGTCCGCTTCGCGAACGCGGGCGGTTGGCTTGGCGCGGACGGTGTACTTCAGCTTGGCCGCCGCATTCGGATTCTGCGAGAACTTCACATCAACCGGGATGCCATCCTCGAGGATCGCCACTTCGCGCTTCTCGACGACCTGGGGCGGCGACGTCTCATCGCCGGCGTTCGAGACCAGCAACTCGACTTCCGCCGAGCGTCCGGTGAGCCCCTGCCCCTGGATGTACGCGGTGATTTCGTACGGGTCGCCGACGTGAACGTCGGTCGGGGCCTGCACTCCCGCGAGCTTGAGGTTCGACTGCTTCTTCGTGCTGCCGACGCCGACCGCCATCAGGCGGACCTTCTGGGCCTTCGCCGCCGCATTGGCCGTCGCGTGATCGACGCCCGCATTGAGGGCCCCATCCGAGACCACGACAATTCCCGCGAGCGTCTTCCCCGCATCCTCATCGATGAGCTTGCGGACCGCTTCACCGAGTCGCGTTTCCAATCCGCGCGGACGCAGCAGCTCGTTCCAGTCGGGACCGCCGGGCTTCGACAGATCGACCTTCTTCGGTTTCGACGGATCGTCTTTCGCGGCCGAGTCGGATTCGGTGGATGCCGCCTGGCTCTCTCTGATCTCTTCGGGAGTGCTGGTGCGGCGCGCCTTCGGATGGCCCGACGGGAAGATGTATTGCGGGGGGCTCAGCTCGGAGTCGAACGTGACGATCTTGATCTCGTGCTTCTTCTGCAGCTCCTTGATGAGCGGGCTGTCGACGAAGACCTTCTTGACGGCTTCGGAGCGGCTGATGGTATCGGCCGCGGGAGCGGTTGCGGTGGCGTCGTCGGGGACCGACTCGGGGAAGCTCGACGAGAGGGAGGTATCGAAGAGGATGTCGATGCGCGACGGACGGTAAGCGGTCTTCTGCGTGCGCTCCTGCGGGTTAAACAGAATGACCGCGAGGGCGGCGAAGACGGCGAGGCGGAGCGTGGTGAGCCACACCCGCCAACCCCAGTGCGTTTCGACGGTGTCGCGGCGATAGACGGCAAGCACCAGGACGAGCGAGACCGCCATGACAGCCAGGTACAGCACCCACTGCCAGGTCGTGGTGGGCCAATCGAACTCGATCGAACGCACCGGTCCGGTCGGGTCGGCCGCCGCAAGCAGAGGTGAGATGATCCGGGCGAAAATCATGGAACGCAGGAGTCAGGAGTCAGGAGTCAGGAGTCAGGAGTCAGGAGTCAGGAGTCAGGAGTCAGGAGAAGATTATGTGGCCGGTGTGTCGGTCAAGCGTCATTGTCGTGAATCGTCCGGACTTTCGTGCTTTACGCCAAAGGCGTTGTACTCCAAAGCCCAGGGTCGCGAGGCTTGGCGAGCGCACCCTGGGTCAGCGATGCACACAAACCACAACCCCAACGGGGTTGTACAATCAGCGACCACCTATTCGAAGACCTTCCATCTCAATCAACTCATACAGAATCGAGCTGTCAGTCCCACACATATCGTTCGTCCCACTCCAATCCATGCTTCTTCAATAGCATTCGAAACTCATCTTGAAACGACACCTTCCGGTGATGCTCTTCCTGGCGTCGGATGTACTCGGTAACCAATTCGAGCTGGGATGCAGAAACCGAGAAAGCCCCATATCCCGATTGCCAGTAGAATTCCTGCATCAATGGGAATTCGTCCTTGAACCACTTCGACGACTCCCGCTTCAACTCGCGAATCAGGTCCGACACTGAGATCGAACGACCGAAACGACACAAGACGTGGATGTGGTCCTTGACGCCGCCGACAATGATGGACGGACATCCGAGGTTCTGGCACGTTCCGACGAGATACGAATGCATCCGCGAACGTTCGATTGCTCCGTGCAGAAACGGCTGGCGGTCCTTAGTGGAAAAGACGAGATGAAGATATATCTGCGCTAAGGATTGGGGCATCATAGTGGCCCATATTGACTCGATGATCGACCGATAAAACACCCCAACACATCCGCCTGCAAATGACTATCGCTTGACCGCTCGTGACCGCAATGTAGTACCCCTTTGGGGTACTGTGACTTCTCTCATCTCCACCCAGGGTGCGCTCGCCAAGCCTCGCGACCCTGGGCTTTGGAATACAACGCCTTTGGCGTACAGGCAAAAAACGAGTCGCTAGCAATCAGCGCACTTGACCGACACATCGCCGCATCAAATTCTCCTGTCTCCTGTCTCCTGTCTCCTGTCTCCTGTCTCCTGTCTCCTGTCTCCTGTCTCCTGTCTCCTGTCTCCTGTCTCCTGAATCCTGATTCCCGACCCCTCACGCCGCGGCAAGTTGCTTGGGATGGAAACTCAGGCGGCAGGCGAGGGCCTGCTCGCTCAACAAGAGGATGACCAGCAGCGCCAGCAGCTTGGTGCGGACACCGTTCTCGTCGCCGAGCTCGCGTCCCTGGATCCACTGGAACGAACCGGCATCCTGGATGTCGAACCGGACTTCGCCCGCCCGCTTCCGAATTTCGTCGTTGGACGCCACCTCCAGGTTTCCCTCATCCACGGGGACATTATAGGAGTAGAGCCGCTCCTCCTTGGTGTCGTCCTGCTTGAGGAGCGCCACGGTATAGACGCCCGGGGCGTTGGTCTCGGTGAAGGTCTCGCGGAGCGGGGCGTTGGCGTCGAGCGGGCGGGCCGGGGGCTCGCTGCCCGTCGCCGGGGTGTCGTTCTTGTCCGTCCCGGGTTTGGACGCGTCGGACGGCTTGTCGGTTCCCCGCGTCGCGTTCAGCAGCACGGGAATATCGGCCATCTTCGGCGAGCGGATTTCGATCTGGCCGACGTACTCGGTCGGGCTGAGGGCGAAGTCGAGCGGCTGGCCGACGGTGCGGCGCTCGGGGGCGCGGTCCTGCCGGGCGACGTACTTCTCGATTTCGAGCTGCGTGGTGACGAAGCTCGGCGCGCCCGGACCGCTGGCCCAGTTGTTCCATCCCTTCGCGGCCGACGTCAGGCAGGTGATGACCTTCCCCTTGCCGTATTGATGCTCGAAGAAGACCGGCTGCTTGTTGCGGAACGTGGCGATCGTCCGGACACCGTCCTTGCGCTCGTTGTCGTCGCGCGGCCAGGAATCGGCGACGGGGAGATACGTCGACACCAGCACGAGGTCGCTGAACGGGTTGTCTTCGCCGAAGATCTTCTCGAAGATCGGATGATCCGCCTGGAAGCGGAAGTCGGCCCCGGGGTTGGTGCCGTCGTTGGCGGGCAGATCGCGGCGCGACGGCGCGAGCGGGACCGGGAACAGCCCCTTGCCCTCTTCGTAGAGCTTGTCGTTATAGAAGGCCGGCTTGACGAGGTCGCCGGCGAACCAGACGAGCCCGCCCCCCGACTTCACGAAATCCTTCAGCGGCTCGATGGCGTCGGCCGCCAGCTCGGGGACGTTGATCAGGTAGATCGACTGGAATGGATTGAGCGGCTGCCGCCGCAGGTAATCGACCCCTTCGACGAGCGGGGCGTAGCCCGTGATGTTCACATCGGGAGCGAGGGCGGCCGCCACGAAGAAGGCTTCTTCGCCGGACGAATCGCCGTCGATGATCAACACCGAGTTCTTCGGCGGAACGTCGACGGCCAGCCAGCGGGCGTTGTCGCCGTCGAGCGAGTCCGGGTCGAGCGTGAGCTGGATCACATGCCGCTGCGCGACGTCGAACACGATGTCGAACTCGCGGTCGACCTCCTTCCCCGCATCGATCTTGTCGAACACGATCGCCATCGGCAGCTTCTGCCCGTCCTGGAACACCGCCAGCCGCACGTCCTTCGCCAGCTCCTTGCCGTAGTTCTTCACCGCCACCCGCAACCGCAGCGGAACGCCGGCCGCCGCCACATGCACGTCGCCCGACAGATCGGTGATCGCCAGGTTGCCGTGCGTGTCGGGAACCGTCCGCACAAGGTTCAGATTGATCCCGGCTTTCTCCAGCCCCTTCAGCTCCCCCTCGATCGTCCCCTGGCTGACCCAGTCCCGCACGCGGAAGTCGGACACGACATGCAGCGTCTTCATCGCGGCCCGGTCGTCGGCCAGCAGCTTACGCGCCTCTTCCATTCCCGCAATGACGTCGAGTTCCTGATAAGTCGCCTGCCCCTTGAGGTTCTCCAGTTTCGTGTCGAGCCGCGTGAGGAAGTCCTCGTTGACGTCTTCCTGCGTGAAGAGGGGCTCGGACGGCCGCGACAGCAGCAACAGCGAGATCCGCTCAGTCCCCGGCCGCTTGGCCCCGTCGACCGCCAGCTTGCGGGCGACCGCCAGCCCTTCCTGAAACGCCGAGGTCTCGCCCCAGCGGTCCCGCATCGAACCGCTGTCGTCCAGCAGCACGACGTGATGGACCTTCGCCCCTTGAAACAGCGACAGCTGCGACGGATCGAGCAGCAGCCGCGCGATGAGGGCCAGCAGCCCAAGGACGATCAGGATCCGCAACAACAGCAGCAGCAGTTGTTCGAGCAGCAGGCGTCGGCGGTTCTTCTGTTCGCTCGCCAGCAGAAACTCCATCGCCGCAAACCGCACGCGGCGAAACCGCATGCGGTTGATCAGGTGAATGATGATCGGCGACGCCACCATCATCGCACCCAGCGGCACCAGGCCGGGGTGTGCGAAGTGAGGGGCGAGGGATGTGATCAGCTGGGAGAACATGAAGCCGAGGGGTCAGGATTCAGGAATCAGGATTCAGGGAAGAGAGGAAACAGGGAGACCAAGCGGTGCGGGGTAAAAGTGAGTGCGGTTCAACGACGTCGTTTCAGGCAGCGGATCGTGATGCATTTGTCTTTTTGCATTTCCCTGACTCCTGATTCCTGAAGCCTGACCCCTGGCCTTCTCAGTTCCTCACCGACTGCCGCATGCCGATGCGATGCGAGAGATAGTGCGCTAGCGCCGCGTCGAGGTGGTCGCTGGTGCGGATGACTTGATGGTCGACGACGTTCTTCGAGCAGAAACGACGCACTTCGTCGATGAAGGCGTGCATTGCCTTCAGATAGCCTTCGCGGAGCGAGCGCGGGTCGCACAAGAGGTCGCCCGCCTCTTCCATCCCCTCGAACTTCGTCGTCCCCGCATAGGTGAAGTCGAGCTCTTCGTCATCCAGGACGTGCAGCACCATCACGTCGTGGCCCCGCTGGCGGAGCATCTTCAGCCCCTTGAACAGCGAGTCGCGCGGCGAGAAGAGGTCGCTGATGAGGATGACCATGCCCTTGCGGGTCTCTTCCTCGGCGACCTGCTTGAGAATCTCGTAGAGACCGGTTTTCTTCTGCGGCTCCTGCACGTCGAGGGCGGCGAGGATGGCGTGCAGATGGTTCTGCTTTGAGCGAGCGGGGAGCCGCGAACGGACCGCCTGGTCGAACGTGACGAGGCCGACCGAGTCCTGCTGGCGGAGGAGCAGGTAGGCGAACGCCGCGGCAAGCGAGCAGCCGTAGTCGTACTTGGTGAGCTTGCCAGAGCCGAAGAGCATCGACTCGCTGAGGTCGACCAGCAGCGTAGTGCGGAGGTTGGTTTCCTCCTCGTACTGCTTGATGTAGTAGCGGTCGGTCTTGGACCAGACCTTCCAATCGATGCGGCGAATGTCGTCGCCGGCCGCGTACTCGCGGTGCTGGGCGAACTCGACCGACTGTCCGAAGAACGGACTGCGGTGCATTCCGGAGAGGAACCCTTCGACGACCTGGCGGGCCTCCACTTCGAGCCGGGAGATCCGCTGGATCGCCTCAGGCTGCAAAAATCTTCTGGAGTCGTGGGTCACTCGTCAGCTCGCCTTCTTTCGACGGGGTTTCCTTCACCAGACGCTCGATCACTTTGTCGGCGGTCACGCCTTCGCTCTCGGCCGAGAAGTTCGGGACGATGCGGTGCCGCAGCACGGGCTGGGCCAGTTCGGCGATGTCTTCGGTCGAGACATGGGTGCGGCCGTGGAGCAGGGCGCGGGCCTTGCCGCCCAGCAGCAGCATCTGCACGGCCCGCGGGCCGGCGCCCCACGCCAGCCACTCGGTGATGAAGCCGGGGGCGCCCGGTTCGCTCACGCGGGTCTGACGGACGAGGGCCAGGGCGTAATTGACGACGTGATCGGTGACCGGCACCTGCCGCACAATCTTCTGCAGCTCGATGATGTCGTTCGTGCCGAGGACCGGGGCGATGTCATCGGACTGGATGGAGGTGGTCGTCTTGGCGATCTGCCGTTCTTCTTCGAACGACGGATAGCGGACGAAGACCTTGAACATGAAGCGGTCCTGCTGTGCTTCGGGGAGCGCGTAGGTTCCTTCCTGTTCGATAGGGTTCTGGGTCGCGAGGACGAAGAACGGGTCGGCGAGGAGGTGCCGGGCCTGGCCGACGGTGACCTGCCGTTCCTGCATGGCCTCGAGGAGGGCGGCCTGCGTTTTGGGCGGGGTGCGGTTGATTTCGTCCGCCAGGATCATGTTGTGGAAGAGCGGTCCGTTGATGAAACGGAACTCGCGCCGGCCGGTGTCGCGGTTTTCCTGGAGGACGTCGGTGCCGGTGATGTCGGCCGGCATGAGGTCCGGGGTGAACTGGATGCGGGCGAACGAGAGGGAGAGGGTGCGGGCGAGGGTGCTGATCATCAGCGTCTTCGCCAGGCCGGGAACCCCTTCGAGGAGGCAGTGACCGCGGCTGAAGAGCGAGATGAGGAGGTGCTCGATGACGTCGTGCTGGCCGACGATGACCTTGCTCATCTGCTCGCGGATCGAGTCGTAGGCCTTGTTGAGGCGGGCGATCGATTCCTGGGTGTTCGCGGAATTCATGGTGTCAGACATGCAGCAATCTCAGAAGTTGGCCGGGCAATCCGGGACCCGATGCAGCAAGGATCGGGTTCTGTCGAACGCAAAGGCTGTCTGTCGAATGATTAAGGAGCGTGGACTAGAGGGCAAGGACATGTGCAGGAGTCGAACGGCCGGAACGGCCCTTTCAAAGGAATCGGACCCACGAATGGGCATCTCATCCTACTGTGCAGGCGGGGAGGGTGCGACGAAAAATCTTTCCCAGACCCCCGGGAAGACGCCCACGGCACACTCTATGCCGGACGCGCCGCTCGGACGACTGGACGGGTTTCTTCGTTTCCCCGTGGAGAGGGACGGGCGACTGCAACATTTCTCACCGGAGGCGGCCAGAATTTCGCAGCACCGTGCGGTGAAAGCGATTGGGTGGGACGTGAGGGGCGTCATCGCGGGCATGTTTGGACGGAGAGCGGGTGGTTTAAGGGGCTGGAAGGGGTCAGGAAGGTTCAATGAATGGCCCGGGATTGGTCTTGGCGGGTGGAAAAGTTGCGGCATATACTTCGCCCCCCCACACTGTGAGAGATTGCGCTTCGCCGGGTGGGGGAACATGACTGGACCCGGGCGGCTGAGCCGCCGTTTTCCACCGATGCAGGGAGGCACTCCGTGGACACAATTCTGATCGTTGGCGTGGAAACCGTGGTCGGCGCGAATCTCGCCGTCGGCCTTTCCGAAGAGCGGCGCGTCGTCGGGCTCTCCCGCGACCGCAAAGTGGCCCTGCAGGGAGTGGAAGTCTCCTTCCTGGCGAGCGAGAGCGAGTCGGCCGTGCGGAATGCGCTGGCGACCGCGGCTCCGGGGCGAGTGATTCTATGCGGGGCCGCCGCCCGCAGTTGCTGGGAACAAGTCGACGGTGCGGCGGTAGCCGGTTGCGTCGATGCGGCCGAGTGCTGGGCCCGCGCGGCGGCCGAGGCCGGCATCCCGCTGACGGTCATCTCTTCCGATGCGGTTTTCAGCGGTCCGTGGATGTTCCACCGCGAAAACAGCACCAGCCAGTGCAACAGCGCCGAAGCCGCCGCCATCCGCTCGATGGAAGAGCGGGTTCTTGAAATCGTGCCGTCGGCCCTCGTCGTTCGCACGAACGCTTATGGATGGAGCCCGACCGGTGACGCGGGTTGGCTGGAATCGACGCTGTCCGCGGTTGCGGCCCGGACGATGAGCACGACCGATTGCCTGCGGCACGCGACGCCGATCCTTGCGACGGACCTGGTTCCGCTGCTCCAGGATGCGTGGACCCACGATCTACAGGGGGTCTACCACATCTCCGGCTCGGAGCGGACCAACCCGGTGCAGTTCATCGAGGCGCTCGCCGATCAGTTCGAACTCCCGGTCCCGCTCCGCTGCCGGGTCGAACCGCTCTCGATCCGGCCGGAAGGCTTCGGCCGTGGCGAGACCTCGCTCCACACGAAAAAGATCCGGAAGGCGCTCGATGTCGCCCTGCCAACGGTGGTCGAGGGACTTGCGCGTCTCCGATCGCAGCAGCTGACCGGCTTTGCCGATCGCATTCACCCGACCATGAAGCTTGAACCCGCGCGGTCACGAGTCGCCTGACAGCTCCTACCGTTGGTCAGACCGCTCAAACGAAAAATCGAGGCGTGCCCGGTCTTCCTGGGCACGCCTCGATTTCTTCTTTGTGAATCGTTCTCACAGTCGAACCCGAAACTGTCGACCCCTCATCCCGACTCTATAACTCCTCGCAACTTCGTAGACACGTTTCGTGCCGATACCGAATCAAGCCTGTCGCCAATCGAACCCGTGCAGTCGATCCGACCCGACAACCATTTTCGTGCGACCTTACTGTGAGATCCGTCTCTGGACCTGGGAAGACAAATCAAAGGCAATGAACGCAAAGGTCGCAGAGAGGAAGACGCAGAGGACGGGGAGAGCAACACGATTTCCATCTCACGCCGCGCAGGACATCACCGGATGGGTCCAGAAAATTCCAACCTCGACTTGGTGCGAATGGCGACCGGTGGTTGAAAGCCACAATCGGCATTGAGAGCCAGATGCGCTGACGACTTGATGCACCGATTCTGATCGCGGAAACAAATCGCGTGGATCACGCAGCGCGTGCGGAAGCTCCCTCGCGGGCTCCCAAACTCTGCGTCATCCTCTCTGCGTTCTCTGCGCCCAATAGGAACGCTCCACCGGCGTTGATTCAGAGTCGCAGCTGCAATCGACAGCGCGCACAAAAAGACCCGAGATGCTTTCGCATCTCGGGTCCGTTTGAAAGATTCCGGCGATGACCTACTTTCGCGCTGGTGGGCACTATCATCGGCCTCAGGAGCTTAACGATCGTGTTCGGAATGGGAACGAGTGTGACCCCCTGAGTAAAGTCACCGGAAAAGACACCCGGCGGCGGATAAGGCCGCCGGGCGCCAAGTTCCAAGACAATGGTGGCAGTTTTATGGCATCTTTTTGCTCTTGGGTAGGCACTGAGATCTGCGGTTGGAAACCGCGAATCAAAGTGGCCAAGCGTTCGTCCGTTAGTACCGGTTAGCTGAGATGGTTACCCACCTTACACACCCGGCCTATCAACCTGGTAGTCTTCCAGGGGACTCAACGAAACCTCATCTTGGGGATGGCTTCGCGCTTATATGCTTTCAGCGCTTATCCAAGCCGTACTTGACTATCCAGCCGTGCCACGAGCGTGACAACTGGGAAATCAGAGGTACGTCCCTCCAAATCCTCTCGTACTAAAGAGAAACCCCCTCAAGTTTCGTGCGCCCACAGCAGATAGGGACCAACCTGTCTCACGACGGTTTAAACCCAGCTCACGTACCACTTTAATCGGCGAACAGCCGAACCCTTGGGAGCTTCTCCACCCCCAGGATGTGATGAGCCGACATCGAGGTGCCAAACCACTCCGCCGCTATGGACGCTCGGGAGTGATCAGCCTGTTATCCCCAGAGTACCTTTTATCTGTTGAGCGACGGCCCTTCCATTCGGAACCGCCGGATCACTAAGTCCAACTTTCGTTTCTGCTCGACTTATTTGTCTCGCAGTCAAGCACCCTTCTACCTTTACGCTCTTCGCCTGATTGCCAACCAGGCTGAGGGTACCTTTGAGCTCCTCCGTTACACTTTGGGAGGAGACCGCCCCAGTCAAACTGCCCAACTGACATTGTCCGCCGCCCGGATTCACGGGACAGCGTTAGACACCTAACAGGTTCAGGGTGGTATTTCAAGGATGGCTCCATCGATACTGGCGTACCGACTTCTAAGCCTCCCACCTATCCTACACAAAACATGCCAAGTGACAGTATCAGCCTGCAGTAAAGGTTCATGGGGTCTTTCCGTCTTGCTGCGGGTACGTGGCATCTTCACCACGACTACAATTTCACCGGGTCGCTGGTTGAGACAGTGCACCAGTCGTTACGCCATTCATGCAGGTCGGAACTTACCCGACAAGGAATTTCGCTACCTTAGGACCGTCATAGTTACGGCCGCCGTTTACCGGAGCTTCAATTGCTGGCTTCGCCCGAAAGCTAACCCTCTTTATTAACTTACCGGTACCGGGCAGGCGTCAGTCTCTATACATCCTCTTACGAGTTCGCAGAGACCTGTGTTTTTAGTAAACAGTCGCTAGTGCCGCTTTGCTGAGACCATCTTGCGATGGCACCCCTTATCCCGAAGTTACGGGGCCAATTTGCAGAGTTCCTTAACCAGCGTTTTCCCGAGCGCCTGAGGCTACGCGCCTCACCTACCTGTGTCAGTTTTAGTACGGTCGCTGTTATATGGGCTTTTCTTGATTGTTCTTCATGAAGCTTCGCCAACCAGGGGCTCGGCCTTGCGGCACGGGGATGACCAGCACCCCGACTTCAATTCGAACAACGTCCTCCATATGCGGCGCAGGAATATTAACCTGCTTTCCATCGTCTACGCCTTTCGGCCTCGACTAAGGGACCGGCTAACCCTGGGCGGATTTACCTTCCCCAGGAAACCTTAGGTTTACGGCGAGCAGGATTCTCACCTGCTTTATCGTTACTCATTCCGGCATAATCACTCCTGAACGCTCCACG
>JADZEF010000365.1 GCA_020850695.1 Planctomycetaceae bacterium
ACACGTCCCACGTCCTGATATGCGAAGACGATGTCGAGTTGTGTCCCGATGCCCGGTCGATCGTGGAAGCCATGAACTGGCCGCCCGACGTCGGCTGCGTCAGCCTCTACACGTCCTCGCACTATCACCGCGACAACTCCGAGATTCACGACCTGCCGACGGGGAACTTCTGGGGGGCATGCGCCTTAGCGTTCCCGGCGGCCGTGCTGCGGAAGATCCTCGACCACAAAATCATCAGGGGCTGGCACTCTGACAAGGGGACAGACACCGTCATCGGGAAGACGCTCGGCGCGATGGGCCTGCGGATTCAGGGATTCTCCCCGAGCCTCGGCCAGCACATCGGCGAGACGTCGACCTATTCCCCGAACGCGAACCGCAACAAGCGGGCGGCGAAGGCGGTCCGGGCCCCGGCGACGAAAGGCCGCGACTGCCTCATCGTTCTCCAGCCCCGCCGTATCGCCGCTGCGGTCGAGTCCATCCGAGCCCTGCCGATCGACCAGCTTTGGCTGACCGCATTCACCGAGCCGGACCTCGCGCCGGTCCTGAATTGCTTCATTCGCGATTCCGAGTACCGCGACTACCTCATCGTGGCCGACGACGTGATCGTGACGCCAGCCGCGCTCGAATCTGTCCGCGATCTGCTCGACCTGCACCCCGCCGCGACGGGCTACTGCCGCCTCGCCGTTGACGATCCCCGAGTGAACCTCACCAGTGCACCGGTCCGCGATTATCAGGGGCGAATCGCCTGGAAGTCCTACGACTTCCTCACGATCGACGACGTGCGTCGGACCGATGGGCCGTTTCCGTCGTGGTTCGGCGGCTGGGCCCTCACCGGCATGCGGCGGGAACTCTGGCTGCGGTATCCATTCGAGGTGAACGCGGGAACGCAATGCCAGTCGGACGCGCAAACCGCGATCCGCATGGCCCGGGATGGCCGGTTCTTCGCGTCGCGGCGGGACGCCTATATCGAGCACCTGAAGGACGATCCGAACCACTCCCTGAAGCAGGACTGGCTCGTCGGCGTCGAAGCCCCGCGAGTCTCGTTCTTCCCGGGAGGTGTCGCGTGAAACTGGCCATCGTCATCCCGATCTGGAAGCGGCCGGAGATCACGGCGCTCTGTCTCGACTGGTATCGCCGCATGGAAGTCCCCGGCGCGACAGTCGAGGTTGTCGCTGTCGGATCGGAAGGGGACGCCTCGCGCAAGCTGGCTAATGGATGCCACTACATCGAAGCCTCAAACGAACTGCTCGACCGGAAGTACGATGTCGGCTTCCAGCGGGCGGCCTGGCTCAAACCTGACGCCGTGGCGTTGGTCGGCAGCGACGACTTCCTTGATGCGGCGTGGTTCGGATGGGCGACCAAGAGAATCACGGTCGGCGCTGATCTGGTCGGCCCGCTCGACTTCCACGTGGCCGACGTTCCCGGCCGCCGCATCCTGCACTGGCCCGGGTATCGCGGAGAGCGTGCGGGAGAGCCGATCGGCGCGGGGCGAGTCTTTTCGTCTCGCATCCTCGCCTCGCTCGACTGGCGGCCGCACTGGAGCGATGGGGGGTATCAGGGGTACGTACGCGACGATGAGCGGAGCCTGGAAGCGGTCCGCAAGGCGGGCGGCAACATCGAGGCGAACCGACCCGCCGACGTCGGCGCTCACTATTGGGCGGTAAAAGCCGGCGGCGAGATGAACCCGGTCGGCTCATTCGAGGAGACCGCCCGTGACGTCACCCGGCAGCAGTGGGACGCCTTCCGCGCCGCGCTCCCGTCGCTCGCTCCGATCCACCCGACGGCCAACGTCTACGACTCAGCGATCGGCCGCGGAACGAAGGTCGGAGCATTCGCCGAAATCGGTGGCGCGACCATCGGCGAGCGGTGCAAGATTCAGGCCCACGCCTTCCTCTGCCCGGGCGTCACTCTCGAGGACGAGGTGTTCGTCGGGCCCGGCGCTCGTTTCACCAACGACCGGAACCCGCGAGCGGTCGGTCCGTGGTCCCTGGAAGAGACGATCGTGCGGCGCGGAGCGTCGATCGGCGCGAACGCGACCATCCTGCCCGGGGTCACGATCGGCGAAGGGGCGACGGTCGGCGCGGGAAGCGTTGTCGTCCGCGACGTCCCCGCTGGCGCCACTGTGAAGGGGAACCCGGCATGCTGATTTCCCACTCCCATCGGTTCGTCTTCATCCACGTCTACAAGACGGGGGGGACGTCGATTTCGGCGGCGCTCCAGCCTCTGTGCGAACCCTTGGACGCTCATCCGTTCCACCTGACGGCAGTTGAGGCCATCGAACGTCTCGGACCCTCGGTCTGGCGCGACTACCTCAGCTTCGCCGTGGTCCGTAATCCGTGGGACTGGATCGTCAGCCTCTATTCGTGGCTCCGGGACAACGCGGCCCACGACCTGAGCGGATTCGTGCGGGAACTCGGATTCCCCGGATTCGTCCAATGGCTCGACGACTTCGCCGGCGGCGATCGGCAACCACCTTCGCAGCACGGCAGCTGGGGGGATTATCGGCGTCCGCAAACGACGTGGATTCTCGACGCCGGGGGACGGCAGATCGTCGATCGCGTTCTCCGGTTTGAACGGCTGGCCGAAGACTTCGCGGAGTTGCAGCGTGACCTCGGCATCGTGGCCTGGCTCGACCGTCTCAACACCAGCGATCACCCGCCGTACTACGAGTGCTACGACCATTCCACGCGCGAGATCGTCGGGCGACTGTTCGCCGCGGACGTCGCGCGATTCGGATATGAATTCTGAGAGGGAGCGACATGCCGCAAGTTGTCCGCGAGATGTTCGAGGGAGAATTCTGCCGCCGCATGGGCTGCGCCGCTGCCGTCGCCGTGAATAGCGGGACATCGGCGTTGGTCGGGGCCCTGCTGGCGCTCGACCTGCGCGGGGGGGAAGTGATCACGACGCCATTCAGCTTTCCGAGCACATGGAACGCGATTCTGTTGGCCGGCGGCGTTCCCCGGTTCGTCGATATTCGGAGCGACGATCACCTGATTGATCCGAGCCTCATCGAGGCCGCGGTCAACGAGCGGACGCGGGCGATTCTCCCCGTGCATCTCTTCGGCCGGGTGTGCGATATGCGGTCCGTGATGGAGATCGCCGCCAAGCACGGTCTCTGTGTCGTCGAGGACGTTGCCCAGGCCCTGGGCAAAAGCCGAGACTGCCACATCGCCGGCACCTTCGGCGACTTCGGATGCTTCTCGTTCTACAAGACGAAGGCCCTCAGCACGTTCGAGGGGGGCATGATCGCCGTGCGAGACGAGTGGCGCGCGGAACGTCTCCGCCAGCTGGTCGACCCGATCGCAAACCGTGTCGCCGGGTTCCCGGTCGCCGGCCACAACTTCCGCATGCCCGAGCCCTGCGCCCTGATCGGCCTGGAGCGAATGAAACTCCACTGGCCCGATGTCGTCGCCCACAACCCGCCGTCTGAGGGGAATGGCTTTTATCCCTACGTCGCGCACGAGTTGCCGGCCTTTCGCCAGTTCGCGCGCTTCTGTCCCGTCGCTGAGTCCGTCTCAATCGAGGTTCGATCCCGATGCGCGTCCTGATTATCGGCTACGGAAAAATGGGGCGGATTCACGGAAAGCACCTCACCGAGTTGGGCGTGCCCTGGGATTACTGCGACCCGCTCGTCTCGCACAGCGTCGGCCTGAATCGTCTGCCCGAGTTCTCCCACGTCATCGTCGCGACGCCGATCGACACGCATCACGACGTGTTCCGGGCGCTGCACCAGTTCGCGGGCCGCATCCTCATCGAGAAGCCCGTCGTCATCCGCCGCGATCATCTCCACGTTCTGGACGATCCCCGCGTCTTTCCCGGGATGTCCGAGCGGTTCAACGACGCGGCGCCGCGGTCTCTCCCGGCCGGTTGCTGCCTGATTGAGTTCGCGCGGCAGGGGACGCGAAAGGAAGTCGCGATTCACGACCTCGACCTGTTCTGCCAGTTGACCGGGGCGACGGAATGGGAGATCGAGCATTCAGGCAGCGTCGTCATCGTGCGGGCCGAAGGAGTCCGGGGCGTCTTCCGCTGGCATGAAGGAGAGCCGAGGGAAAGGACCGTCACGACGCACACTGACGGAGGGACCGTTCAGACTTTCGACCTGCTGCATCCGCGGACGCCGCCAATCCTGAGCGAACTGCGGGCGTTTTTGGGCGGTCACTCGATTGATGCGAGGGCTGCCCATCGGCTGCTTGTGGAGATCATCGGAGAATGAGGAGTTCGCTACCGAGGGCCGTCTAATTGCGGCTTCTCGTTTGACCCCGCCACCGTGGAACGGGTAGCCCACGGTCGGCGGGGTCTTTTCAATTCTCCCC
>JADZEF010000366.1 GCA_020850695.1 Planctomycetaceae bacterium
AGACTCGCGTCATCTGCGATATGCCGGCGTCACGCCTTTTGCGTGGTGCATGACGACGTCCGGCGGAACAGCATCGCCGATCGCTATTCGCGACTCGTCAGAACCACCTTCATCTCGATCGTCTTGCCGTCCCGCGATACCTCGACTTTGGCTTCGTCCCCCGGCGACATCTTCCGCACGAGATCGGTCAGGTCGGTGAATGACTTGATGGGGCGGCCGTCGAATTTCGTGATGATGTCTCCCGCCTTCATCCCGGCTTCGTGGGCGGGATAACCTTCGGCCACGCGGGCGATGCGGCATGTCGATTCGTCATCATCGCCGGTCACTCCCAGGACGGCGGTTCCGCGGTTGATCGCATCGCCGAATTCCTCCGATTTCACCATCCGGTCCCAGCCCTTGCGGAACTGGGCGACAGGGATGTGAAAGTTCCAAGTCGTCGAGACGCCGATCCGGCTGTGGATGCCGATCACGTTGCCTTCGAGATTGAACAGCGGCCCCCCGGAATCCCCCCCCACCAGCGTGCAATCGCTCTGCAGGGCCGATTTCCGGACCGTGACGATCCGCCCCAGACGAACGACCGACCCACGCTCGCGGTTGTAGCCCCCGGGATGTCCCAGGGCCACGCACCAGTCTCCCGTCTCGGGCGGCGTGTCGGCGGCCATTCCCGCGAATGGCCACTCCCCTTCGTCGGTGATCTTCATCAAGCCCGCATCGACCGACTTGTCCATGCCGAGCGTGATTCCCCGTGCCACGCGCCCGTCATGCAGCGTGAACCGCACCGGCTCGCCGTGCTTTCCAATCACGTGCGCGGCGGTCAGCACGTACCCATCCTTCGTGACGATCACCCCGGTTCCCTGGGCCCGGCCAATCCGCACCGCCACGACGGCCTTCGAGGCCTCGTCAGCAACCTTCGTCACTTTCCGTTCGATCTCCGCGAGTTCCGCAACCGTCAGGGGGCCTTTCCGCTCACGGCCCTCCGCATTTCGAACCGCCGGCGGCTTCTCGGCTTCCTTCGCGGACAGCACGCCGGGTGCAATGCATGCACTGAACGCCGCGAGCATGCCGAGCGTCAACCAGCCGTTCCGCCGGGCGATGCCATCCACCCGCTCGGCACGCCAATCATTCAGCCAACGATTGCGATCCACGTCGCCTGCTCCCGGGAAGGCGTCACACAGGGTCTTCACATCACGATACGGCCTCATCGTCCTGCGGGGCAAGATGTGGCGAGGGTCGATTCGTATTACTCACCTTCGAGATCTTCGCGCCACCCAGAGATTCACGGCGTGCGAGACACCACGGACGCAACCCGGGAAGAGGGATAGAAGAGGGATAAATGAGGAACCCAGGAAGGCAGGAACAGGACAGGGGAACAAAGAGAAAACCTCGTGAAGTCCCGGTGCACGCTTCCGTTTTCTTCGATGTTCCTGCGTTTTTCCTGCCTTCCTGGGTTCCTCATTCAATCCATCCGACGAACCGCATTTGAGGAAAACCTCCGGCAACCTCAGCGGTCATTCGCGATCATCCACTGGGTTGCCGGTCTCCCGCGCTGGGTCACTCCATGCCCGTCAATGGCGGCAGTCCGACACGGTCGCAGACGGCCAGCAAGGGACATTCGGGACACCTGGGCCGGCGGGCGATGCAGATCTTTCGGCCGTGATGGATCAACCGGTGCGAGAAATCGATCCACTCGTCGGTGGGGAGCAACTTCATCAACTCCTGCTCGATCTTCACCGGGTCCTTGGATGACACGAGACCGATCAGGTTCGTCAATCGCCGGACGTGCGTGTCGACAACGACCCCCGTCGGATGACCAAAGGCGACGCCGAGCACGACGTTCGCCGTCTTTCGTCCCACGCCGGGGAGCGTGATCATCTCTTCGAGCGTCTGGGGCAACTCGCCGCCGAAATCGTCGACCAGCGACCGGGCCATTCCGCGGATGTTGGTCGCCTTGGCACGAAAAAAGCCAAGCGGCTTGATGATCCGCTCGACGTCTTCCTGCTTCGACTCGGCGAGACGCTCGGCCGTCGGATATTTCTCAAAGAGCGCCGGCGTCGTCATGTTGACGCGGGCATCCGTGCACTGGGCCGACAGGATTGTCGCGACGACTAACTCGTAGGGATTCTTATGATGCAGCGCGCATTCCGCCGCAGGATAAGTCTCGGCCAGAATGGCGGCGACCTCCGCGGCCTGCTTCGCTCGATCTTTCGCGTCGCGCTTTCGGCGGGACGACGACTCCGACGCGGGCTTTCTTTTCGATTCAGACGGGCGCGACTTCGGTGGCATGCCCGATCTTACCTCGCCATGAAGTGGACCGCACCGCCAGCGCTCCGCAACTCGGCCGCAGCGAATTGCCGAGGTTGGAAAAGCGATTCGCGGACGCTAAAAAAGGCCGGAACGAACCCCGCGTTTCATCCCGACCCATCGTCCGCGCACCTTCAGGCCTCCCGATGCCCGCTTCGCAGCCTCTCGTCCACAACGTTTTTTTCACGCTCAAAGATAGTTCCGAGGCGTCCATCAAGCGGCAGATCGACGCGTGCGAGAAGTACCTTCGCGGGCATGACGGCGAGGTCTTCTTCTGCGTCGCCCGCCTCGTCCCGGACTTGGCGCGGCCGGTCAACGTGCTTGACTATCACGTCGGCCTGCACATGGCCTTCGCCAGCCGAGCCGCCCACGACGCCTACCAGGTCCATCCGCGGCACCAGCAGTTCATCGAAGAAAACAAGGAGAACTGGGCCCAGGTCCGCGTCTACGACACGCAGTGATCCCGGCATGTCGGCGGCATTCTTCGTCGCCCGGCCTTCCCAGGCCGGGTGGGAGATTTCGTCCGGCCTTGGAAGGCCGGACAACGGAAGGCCGGACGACCATCACTCCTTGGCCGATCCTGCCTTGAGGATCGCCAGCCGTTCGCGTTCGGCGAACATGTGCTTGAGCCGCGAGATCGAGTAGAGCGTCACCACCTTGCCGTTGTAGGTGAGGCGGCCGTTCTCGTCCTTGTCGAGCTTCGACTTGATTTCGTCGGTCGCGAGGCCCGCATACAGCGCGGCGAAGGTTTCCGGGTCGACGCCGCGCCCGGACTCCAGATCTTCGGCCGCATTGACGCCCCCCGAGAGGACAGCGAATGCATTGGTGCCGGTCGTGATCGGCATCAGCTTCTGCTCGTTCTGCAACGCGGCGCCCGCCGTTCCGACCGAATCGATCGCTCCCTTCACCTTGAGAGCGGTGTCGTCCGTCAGCGGCTGCTCCTGCTTGGCCTGGGCACTGGCCCGCGAGGGAAAGAGTGTCCCCGTCGCACCCAGCACGTAGCCGAAGGCCATCAGTCCGACCACACCGCAACCGCGCGCCCACTTTGTCATCGGAACAACCCTCGATCGAAATGTGCGAACAAGTTCCGTGCCTGCGCCACGAAACGCTTTGAACTCCCTTCATCGTGCAGGCCAAACCGCACCCGTGCAAGAGACGTCGTCCACCTCGATCGAAGGAAACCGCCCGCCGAATCCACCTGCTCCGACTGCGTAAACTGGTCGGCCACAGTAGCCCTCATGCTTGGCATGAGGTTTAGCCAACTGCGCAACGGGAGTGGACTGTCGCCGCAGAAGTGATGGCACGATAGAGCGCATTACCGAGAGCGCATTACCGGCACATTTCCCGGCAAAAGAGCCAAGGGTGGCCGGGTCAGAGGCTTTGCGAAGGCCCGGAACGCACGCGTGATCCGGGCCTTCCCTTCGGTCAGCCCCGGCCACCTCGCAGAAGGGCCACGGAAACGACGGATGGGACGGATTTCCCAGCGCGGGAGACCCGCAACCCAGTGGATGATCGCGAATGACCGCTGAGGTTGCCGGAGGTTTTCCTCAAATGCGGTTCGTCGGATGGATTGAATGAGGAACCCAGGAAGGCAGGAAAAAACGCAGGAACGTCGAAGAAAATGGAAGCTTGCACCGGGACTTCACGAGGTTTCTCTGTGTTTCCCTGTCCTGTTCCTGCCTTCCTGGGTTCCTCATTCATCCCTCTTCCCGGTTTGCGTGGTGTCTCGCACGCCGTGAATCTTTGGGTGGCGCGAAGATTTCGAAGGTGAGTAATATGGAGAACAGAGTCATGTCATCCGTGCCTCTCGGTTCTCTCCGTCGTTTCCGTGGCCCCTCGGGATGACCCGTGATGGTCACCATGTCATTCCAATCGGATCGGAAGAGCGAATGTAATGCGCTCTAGCCGGACTGAGAAAGACTTATCCTCTCCCGGAGCAAGAGGGCCACTTCAGGCCAGCACCCCGTGGACCACCTCGCCGTGCACGTTGGTCAGCCGCCGGCGAATTCCGTTGTGGTAGAACGTCAGCCGCTGGTGGTCGATTCCCAAGAGGTGCAGCACGGTGGCGTGGAGGTCGTACCAGCTCGTGCGGTTCTCGACCGCCTTCCAGCCGACGTCGTCGGTCGCCCCGTAGGCGAAGCCGTGCTTGAGCCCACCCCCCGCCATCCAGATCGAAAAGCCATACTGGTTGTGATCGCGCCCCGCTCCCAGCACCTGAGCCTGCGACTGCGTGAACGGCGTGCGGCCGAACTCGCTCGTCGCCAGGATCAGCGTTTCGTCCAGCAAGCCGCGCTGCTTGAGGTCGCGAATGAGGGCGGCGATCGGGCGGTCGATGCGGAGTGCTTCCTGCCCGTGATTCTGCCGCATGTCCTCATGACCGTCCCAGTTGATGCGGGGGCTGGCAAACGCGCCCCCCGACATCATCTGCACAAACCGCACACCCTTCTCCAGCAGCCGCCGCGTCAGCAGACAGGCCCGGCCGAAGTCGGCCGTTTCGCTCCGGTTCAGACCGTAATCCTCCTGCGTCGCTTTCGTCTCCTGATCGAGGGCGGCCACTTCAGGAACCGCAAGTTGCATGCGGGCCGCGAGTTCATAGCTGCGGATGCGGGCCGCCAGGACATCTCCTCCGCCACGCTCCTCACGATGCCGACGATTGAGGGCCGCCAACAGCTCGCGCGACGCCTGATCGGTCGACTCAGCGATCGGCGTGGCGGGGAACAGGTCATCGATCGGCGCTCCCTTGCTGCGGACGACCACCCCCTGGTGCCGAGCGGGCAGAAATCCGTTCGTCCAGTTGATCGAGCCCCCCGCCGGCAGCCCGCGCGGATCGGGGATGACGACGTAGGCCGGCAGATTCTCTGTCTCGCACCCGAGTCCGAACGACATCCAAGCCCCGATCGTCGGAAACCCGTTCAGCCGGAACCCCGTGTGCTCCTGAAACGTCCCGGGCGTGTGATTCGACGTCTCGGCGAACATCGACCGGACGACCGTCAGGTCATCCGCCACGGTCGCGAGGTTCGGAAAGAGTTCGGAGATCCAGAGTCCGCTCTCGCCGCGCTGCTTGAACTCCCAGTCGCTCTTCCGCAGGAGCCCGACCTGACCGAAGAAGACGTCGGGCTTCTCGCTGCTTCCGAGCGGCTTGCCGTGCTGCCGCTCCAGCTCGGGCTTGTGGTCGAACGAGTCGACCTGACTGAACCCGCCATTCATCACGATATGAATGACCCGCCGCACGCGCGGCGCGTGGTGCGGGGGAGGATCGTCGGCTTCCGAGAGGACGCCTTGCGAGGTGGAGTCATCGGCTTGCAGAAAGCGATCCCGCTGCAGCAGCATCAACGCCGCCGTCGCCCCGATGCCATGCGAGGCGAATGAGAGGAAGTCGCGGCGATTTTCCAGGGAAGAAGGCATGCGACTTCATCTGGCGAAAGTGGCGGTTGGAAGAGTGCCGTTTCTTCAGCCGGCATCATACTCGCAACGGAACCTGCTATGATACGAACGCGGTCCGTCCGCAGTCCTCGCAAGGACGGCGGGGCCAGTCCCTTCTGCGATCCCGAGACTGTCATGCCCATTCACCTTACCAGTGAGCTCGAAGACTTCCTGAAATCCCAAGTCGCTGCGGGACGGTTTGCTTCGGTCGACGCGGCCGCATGTGCTGCCGTGAAATCCTATCAGCACCGTCTCGATGCGAACTCCGATCTGAAGAGAAAGATCGCTGAAGCGGAGGCAGAGTTGGCCCGAAATGAAGGGATCGTGCTCGAAAGTGACGCGGAGATCGACGACTTCTTCGATGAGATTTTGAACGACCAGAAGCCGGAATCGAACTCGGGCTCGTCCACTCTGGGTGTGTAGCCCATGCGATTGATCATCTCTCCCAGAGCTCAATCAGACCTTCGAGAGATCCGCGCCTACGTCGCACAGCACAACCAGGAAGCAGCGGGCCGGATCATCCGAAGCATTCGCGACCGCATCAAGTTGCTCGCCCGACATCCCGGTCTTGGCCAGCGACGCGAAGAGATCTCTCCTGACCTGAGAAATTTCCCCGTTGGCCGTTATGTCATCTTCTACCGGATCGACGGCCAGACGTTGATCATTCTACGCGTTCTTCATGGATCACAAGACGCGGGAAATCAGTTGTGATTTCGTCCGGGGCATTGACCGATCATCGCAAGTAACACGTAGCGACGGCGTCCCAGCCGATGTCGACGCGCAACACTGTTCCCCGCAAACTTGCAACGGCGTGCCCGAAGGTTTCCAATTCGGACTGTACAACGATCGTTACAACCCTCCTCGACGACCTTCCCATGCCCGCCCATCCCGTTCTCATCGCCGGACACTGGACTCCTTCTGAAGGGACGAAGACCTTCCAGGCCGTCAATCCGACGACCCGCGAGCCGCTGGCCGACCTCTACCCGGTGAGCCCGTGGAAGGAGATCGAGCGGGCCATCATCGCCGCCTCGGAAGCTGCCCGCACCATGCGCGGCTGGCCCGGCGACCGCTTCGCCCGGTTCCTCGAGCGGTTCGCCGACCGCATCGAAGCGAAGTCGGACGCGTTTGTCGAAATGGCTCATCTTGAGACGGCGCTGCCGAAGTCGCCGCGCCTCAAGGAGGGCGAACTTCCCCGCACCACCAACCAGCTCCGCCAGGCGGCCGCCGCGGCCCGCGAGGGGAGCTGGGCCCAGGCGACGATCGACACCAAGGCCAACATCCGCTCGATGTTCGGCCCCATCGGCCCGGTCGCAGTCTTCGGCCCCAACAACTTCCCGTTCGCCTTCAACAGCGCGGCGGGGGGTGATTTCGCGGCCGCCATCGCCGCGGGAAATCCGGTCATCGCCAAGGGGCACTCGTCGCACCCCGGCACCACGAAGATGTTCGCCGAGGAAGCCCTGCAGGCCGCCCGCGAAACGGAGATGCCCGACGCCCTGGTGCAGCTCATCTACCGCACCGGCCACGAGGATGGGGCAAAGCTCGTCTCGCACCGCCTGATGGGAGCGACTGGCTACACCGGCGGCCGTCATGCGGGGCTCGTCATCAAGGAAGCGGCCGACAAGGCGGGGAAGCCGGTCTACCTCGAGCTTTCCAGCATCAACCCCGTCTTCATCCTGCCGGGGGCCGTCGAAGAGAAGTCAGACGCGATTGCGGGCGAGTTCACCTCCAGCTGCCTCATGGGCGCGGGACAGTTCTGCACGAACCCCGGCCTCGTCGTGCTGCTGGCCGGGCCGAAGACCGAAGCGTTCCTCGAAACCGTCGCGAAGAAGTTCGGCGAAGCCCCCGTCGGCACGATGCTGGGCGAAGGGGTGCAGAAGAGCTTTGGAGAGGCGATCTCGGCCCTGACGAAAGCGGGGGCGAAGGTCCTGGCCGGCGGTTCTGCCGGCGGCGGCAAGGGGTTCTGCTTCCAGAATACGCTGCTCCGCGTCGAGGGTGCGAAGTTCCTCGCCGACGCGGAAGCTCTGCAGACCGAGGCCTTCGGCAACGGGTCGCTGGTGGTCGTGGCGGCGTCGATCGAGCAGATGGTCGAGATCGCCGAGACGCTCGAAGGGAACCTGACCGGCACGTTCTATTCGTCGACGACGGGAGCCGACGACGCGGGGTACGATCGCATTGCTCCCGCGGTGCGTCAGCGGGTGGGGCGGCTCCTCAACGACAAGATGCCGACGGGAGTCGCGGTCAGCCCCGCGATGAACCACGGCGGCCCGTTCCCCGCCACCGGCCATCCGGTCTTCACGGCGGTCGGAATCCCCGCGTCGATCCACCGCTTCTCGCAGCTCCACTGCTACGACGCCGTCCGCCCCGGCCGCCTTCCGCCAGCCCTGCGAAACCACAACCCGGGCGGAATGTGGCGGCTGATCGACGGGCGCTGGACGCAGGAGGATGTGAAGGCGTAGCACATGTAGAAGGGCGCTGCCCACCACGTTCGAAAATCGATTCATTCGTGGTCGGCAGTGCCCACCTTCCAGAAATTTTCCCGTGAAGCAACGCAAAACCGCATCGAACCGTTGACGGTCCAATGCGGCGAAATCGCTTCCAGATGTTTCGAGGAAAGCCGCGTCGGAGGACGCCGACTCGGGAGTCAGACGCTCCTTGTGGCTGCCCCGAACCGGAAGGCAATCGACTCACTTCGCGGCCGATTTGGCTCCCGTCGCAAACGTCACGTCCATCGTGTCGAGAGTCAGCAGGGCGCCCCCCGCATCCTTGACGTCCGTGTCCTGCTCGGCCACGAGAAACAGCGTCACCTGACAGACCGGCTTTTTCGCATGGACGGGGACCGTCACTTCGACGCGTTCTTCAAAGCTCCCATCCAGGACCTTCTGATCCTTCGAGTCCTTGAGCTTCCCCTTGAAACTGACGCCCTTCTTCGTTTCGGACAGCTTCACCGAGTGAGTCGTACCTCCGGCGCTGACAACGAGCCGGCCCGTCGCTCCCGAACCGAAGGAGCGATAGCCTCGCACGTCGATGTTCAATTTGACGCTTCTCTTATCGGTCGAGAACGGAAAGTTCAGCGTGACGACCTTCGTCTGAATCGTGGTCTGATCGGACACATTGCCCGTCATGCCGACTCGGGGGTGCTCGACGGAGACGACCATGTCGTCGAACAGCACTGTCCCCGCCTGGCCGTCGGGCGAGACATTGGTGGCGAAACCCGTGTTGGCCGGAATGGTGACGTTTTTGCCGAAAGACGTCGCATCCGCCGCCAACAGTGGCGAGCCGATCCCCAGGAAAATCAGCGCAAGAACGAAACGAGGCATGTCAGAACTCCTTGAGACGTCCGATTCAGCGGGTCGTCACTGAATGGAATCCGAGAGAACCTGTGAAGTCGCTCCGGACGATCCGGCATCGCATCGCGTGGACCCGCCGCGAAGCGACAACCCTTCGACATCGCTCCATCCGTGATTCCCCATCGTCGGCCCTACCCCTCGCCAAGCAAATCACTGGTGTGTGCGCGTCGAGGACAGCGTCTTCCTGGCAGGACCTATCGTTCAGTTATGTATGCATATGTCAAGAATTGTGCGTCGATATTATTCGAGTTTTCATGAGGTTCCGAAGTATCACATCCTCAGCGCCTGTCATGGCCGCGTCCGCCCCGGTCGGGTGGCAGTGCCCAACAACGAGTTCCGTCGGTCGGACTCCGGCGTGCGATTCATCGAGCGAGGTCGACCCTAAGTGGTCCATTTCACAAGTTTCAGGAGGGTTCCAGCGAACCTGAATGACCAGGAAGGGGTGGCTGGGGTCGAGGCTTTGCGAGCCCCCAGCGAACTCCGCGTCGAAAGCTGGGGGCTCCCTTCG
>JADZEF010000367.1 GCA_020850695.1 Planctomycetaceae bacterium
GTCCGTCCCGGGCCCATCCAGGGAAATATGGTGCATCCCTATCTGCGGCGGCGGGAAGGAAAGGAGCCGGTCGAGTTTCCCGACGAGAAGATGCGGGAGGTGCTGGTGAAGACTCTGGGCGTCCCGCTGTTCCAGGAACAGGCGATGAAACTCGCCATCGTGGCGGCGGGGTTCACGCCGGGGGAATCCGACCAGCTGCGCCGCGCGATGGCCGCCTGGAGAAAAAAAGGAACGCTCGATCCGTTCCGCAGGAAGCTGGTCGACGGCATGACGGCGAGGGGCTACTCGGCCGAATTCGCCGAGCGGTTGTTTCTGCAGATTCGGGGCTTCGGCGAGTACGGCTTTCCCGAGTCGCACGCCGCCTCGTTCGCGCTGCTGGTCTATGTCTCGGCCTGGCTGAAGCATCGCCATCCCGCCGCCTTCACCGCGTCTCTGCTCAACAGCCAGCCGATGGGCTTCTATGCTCCGGCGCAGCTCATCTCCGATGCTCGAAAGCACGGCGTCGAAATCCGTCCGATCGACGTCAACCACAGCGACTGGGATTGCACCCTGGAACGCACGGCGACCGGTCCCCTCGCCATCCGTCTCGGGCTCCGCCTGGTCAGCGGCCTGCCGCAGCAGAAAGCGGACCACTTGAGCCAGTGTCGCGAAAGCGGCCCCTTCTGCTCCGTCGACGACCTGCGGTCCCGCACGCGCCTCGACCGAGCGACCCTGATGCGGCTGTCACGCGTCGGGGCCTTCGGTTCGCTGAACCTCTCCCGCCGCGAGGCCCTCTGGTCCTCGCTTCCTCCGACCGAAGCGGTTCCGCTCCTCACGGGGGTCGATGCCGAGGAGGGAGAGATCCAGTTGCCTCCCCTGGCTCCCTTCGACGAAATCCTCGCCGACTACCGGACTCAGGGTCTGTCGCTTCAAGGCCATCCGTTCCAGTTCCTGCGTCCCGAACTCGACCGCCTCAAGGTCGTTCCGGCATCGAAACTGGCCGACACCCCGCACGGCCGCCGCGTCAAAGTTGCCGGCCTCGTCCTGCTCCGACAGCGTCCCGGCTCGGCGAAAGGGATCACTTTCGCGACGATCGAAGACGAGACCGGGCTGGCGAACCTCGTGATTCGTCCCGAGATCTGGGAGCGTTACCGCACCGCGGCCCGCACGGCGACCGCTCTTCTCGTCACAGGGGATGTCCAGAACGCCGAGGGCGTCATCCATATCGTCGCCCGTCGTCTCGAAGATCTCTCGGGGCCACTGCGCGACCTCGATGTCGCCTCACGGGACTTCCATTGATGCACTGACGCGATCGCTCGTCGGACAGGATCTCCCGAGCAATCGCTGCAGAATGGACGGCTGAAGGGATTCCCCACCGCAGACATTTCCCACCAAGGTCGTCAGGGCGGGATGCACGCGTTCGGACTCAGATTGAAGAAGCAATGTCCTTCGACTGATCGGATGTCTGTCGCTGCGGCATCTGCGTGATCTGCGCCTCGTACACCCGTTGACGGCGCACCTTGCGAACGACCACCCGCAGGTCGTCGACGCTCAGCACCTCTCCCCCCTCCACCGCCCCCCCAACCCGCTCGGACACCCAGTCGGTCACCGTCAGCTGAATGCGATCGGGATGGAGCGGCTTCAGGTCGAGTCCGGCCACTTTCCGCACCGCATCGATCGTCGCGTGCCCGCCGACGATCCAGCCGGCGCCCGACCGCGAGATGTGA
Source organism: Planctomycetaceae bacterium (assembly GCA_020850695.1). Lineage (GTDB taxonomy): Bacteria > Planctomycetota > Planctomycetia > Planctomycetales > Planctomycetaceae > JADZEF01. The sequence goes on from JADZEF010000367.1 coordinate 1,707, forward strand.
GCCGGAAGGCGGTCGAATTCGTCATGAATCTCCCCGAGCATCTCCTCGAGGATGTCTTCCAGCGTGATCATTCCCAGCGTCTCGCCCGTGGGGCTCTTCACCAGGGCAATGTGGTTTCGCGTGTGAATCATCTGCTCGAGGCACGCTGCCACCGGCTGGTCCGATCGAAACGAAACGAGCGGCCGCAGAATCCCGCGCAACGAGGAATCGCGCGGCGAAAGCCGCATGGCGGCGATGATGTCCTTGAAGTTGACGTACCCGAGGATCGTCTGCGGGTCGTCGCGACGCTCGCAGACGGGAAAGCGGGTGTGGAGATCGTGATGGGCGGCGATCAGGCATTCGTCCATCGAATCGTCGGCATGCAGCATGCTGATGTCCCCGGCGGGAAGCATGATCGCTCTCACCGGCGTGTGCGACAGCCGCGCCGCGTTGACGATGATTCCTTCCTGCCGCGCGCCGATGAGCCGCGATGTCCGCGCCAGTGCGGCGATCGCCTGAAGTTCCTGGAGCGCTGCCGAATGGGGGACGTCGTCCGGCTTCGCGCGCCACTTCTGACTCCAGTCCATCACCGTCTGCACCGATCTTTCGAGCAGCCACACGGCTGGCCGGACGATCAGCGCAAACCACTCCATGAAGGGGGACAGCTGCAGGCAGACCCATTCGGTGTTGCGGAGCGCGAAGACCTTCGGCACCAGTTCGCCAAAGATGATGGTCACCACCGTGAGTGGAATCACGACCGTCGCCAGGGCCACCACCTGGGCCACGCCGTTCGACATCCCCCATTCGCGGAAGATCGGTTCGATCTTTTCCTCGGCGCCCGAGCCACCGGTCGCCGCGGCAATGACTCCGACCAGCGTGATGCCCAACTGCACCACCGCCAGGCTCGCTTCCATCCGCCCCTTCATGCGGAGGGCGGCCGCCGCCCCGTGGCGCTTCTCCCGCGCCAGCGTGTCGAGCCGCGCCAGTCCGACCGAAGCGAGAGCGAGTTCGTATGCGGCGAAGATACTGTTGATGACGATCATCAAGAGCATGACCGTCAGATCGACTCCCCACACGCTCGCACCCTCCGTTAGACAGTATTCCGATCGCTGTTCGTATTCTGACGCCTCGGGCACATCGTGAATAGTTGCCGTCTGTCATGTCCCTGAGGAGCGAATCGGGATTCGCCTGAGTTTCGCGGCGAAACGAAAATCGGTATTCCATCACCCATGACGCGCTGACTGCATCACCTCGAAAGCGAGAGCGAGCGATGAATTCGACCGAACGTCTGGACGACCGCGACTGGAGCCGCCTGACGCTGGGAGAACGGATCCGGCAGATCGAGGTCGAAGGGTACCTGGTGCTGCCCGACCTTCTCACCGCGGACGAGGTCGCCGCCCTGAAGGCCGAAACCGCCCGCTTCGACACATTCGCGGTCGACTACAGCGTGCATCAGCAGGTGCGGCCGAACGTACAGTTCCGCGGCGGCAAGGTGACCGACCTCCTCGGACTCCCTGCAACGATCGACTTCCTCAAGGTCCTGTTCGGCGATGAAGTCATCGCGATGAGCTACCACTACGCCCGGTCCGAGCCGGGGCATCCGGGGATCAGCCTGCATGCGGACGGTCAGCCGTACGGTTCCGAGATCTTCGGCTACGAGGGGAGCTGCCCGTGGCTGGTCCGAGTGCTGTACTACCTCGACGACCTGACGCCCGACGTCTCGCCGTTCCGCGTCGTCCCGCGGTCGCATCTCAGCATGCACGCCGACGCGAATCCCTATAAACGATATGAATCTCACCCTGAGGAAGTCATGGTCCCCGCCAGGGCGGGCTCCGCCGTCCTCATCAACCATCGAGTGTTCCACGGCAACTATCCGAACGTCGGAACGCGTTCCCGCGAGTTGCTCGCCATCGGATATCGTCCGGGCTGGGCAGGGCCGGTGGCTCCCGTCGATCCCTGGCCCGAGGCCGAGCTTGCCAGGCTACCCGCACATGTCCGCGCCCTGTTCGCCGACCCCAACACGCGGCACTGGGACTTTGGCGGGGCTAACAAGCCGAAAAACATGGCGAAAGTCGCCCCGGGGATGAACCCGAGCCGCTGGGACCGGACGGAATAGCCCAGCGATCTGCGACAAGTCGGCCAAGCAGGAACTCTGCCCTCTGTGGATTTCCTGTGTCCGTTCCGTGTCTACCGTGGTTCCATCCCCGCCTTTAGAATTGATCCACTGACACGACGCGGCCTGCCGATGGGCACGGCTGAACTCGAACCCGGCGCATTTCATGACTGACTCACCTGATCCGGCGCCGGAGTTTGCCGCGGAGGCCGATGCCCGGCAGAAGGAAGCGCAGGCGATCCGCGGCCTGGCCACCGCCTACACGCGGATGCGCGAGGAGATCGGCAAGGTCGTCATCGGCCAGCAGGAAGTGGTCGATGAACTCCTCATCTCCCTCTTCAGCCGCGGGCATTGCCTGCTGATGGGCGTCCCCGGGCTGGCGAAGACGCTGCTCGTCAGCACTGTCGCCCGCATCCTGCAGCTCGCCTTCCGACGCATCCAGTTCACCCCCGACCTGATGCCGTCCGACATCACCGGAACCGACGTCCTCCAGGACGACCCCGAAACCGGCCGCCGCATGTTCCAGTTCATGCAGGGGCCGATCTTCACCAACGTCCTCCTCGCCGACGAAATCAACCGCACGCCGCCGAAAACGCAGGCCGCCCTCCTTGAAGCCATGCAGGAGCGGCATGTCTCGGTCGGCTCGAACACTTATCGCCTCCCGCAACCGTTCTTTGTCCTCGCGACGCAAAACCCGATCGAGCAGGAAGGAACCTACCCGCTTCCCGAAGCGCAGCTCGACCGGTTCATGTTTAACATCGTGGTGAAGTACCCGACGGCCGCCGAAGAGTTGCGAATCCTCAAGCAGACAACCAGCGGCGACGAGCCCGAACTGACGACGGCCCTTACTGGAAAGCAGATCCTGGCCCTGCAGGAGGTCGTGCGGCGGGTGCCGGTCGCCGACCACGTCTTCGTTTACGCCCGCGACCTGGTGCGGGCGACGCGGCCCAACGAACCCGAGGCTCCGACGTTCGTCAAGGACTACATTTCGTGGGGAGCGGGTCCGCGGGCCGGGCAGTACCTCATCCTGGGAGCGAAGGCCAAGGCGATCCTCTCGGGCCGCTTCCACGCCACGACAGACGACGTGAAGTCCATCGCGAAGCCCGTGCTCCGGCACCGCATCGTGACGACATTCCACGCGGATAGCGAAGGGCTGACCCCGGACAATGTGATCGATATGCTGCTGGAAAAGATCCCGGTCGAGTTGCAGCAACGCGCTCGGAAGGCCGCCCCTTGAGCTCGGAGTGAGGCTCTGTGGTCATCTTTCGCTCCCGCGAAAGAACGTTGCGTTTAACGAGGAACTCGAATGGAGCATTGGAGAGTCACTCCCGCGCTCGCGTTCTCTGGCGGAGGGAACGAGAAGAAATCCGAAGGTCGAAAAGCCAATGTCGAAGGAAAGTTCAAATCTCAAAATGACAAAAGACTCGGGACGCGTTTTTTGAATTTGGACTTTTTACATTTCCTTCGACATTTGAATTTCGGGATTCGATTCTTTGCTCCGCGGAACGAAAGACGACGACAGCCGACCCCGATACTATCCCCGACGACCTTCGATCCTGAGGAAGACGACGACGTGCAGATTGTGCTGAATGGCGAGCCGAAGACACTGGCCGACGGGGCGACCGTCGCCGACCTGGTGCGCGACCTGGGACTTCAGCCGAAGTTCGTCGCGGTTGAGCGCAACGAGACGCTCGTCCCGCGGACCGATCATGCGGGTTGCGTGCTGGCCCCGAACGACCGCATCGAAATCGTCACGCTCGTCGGCGGCGGGTGAACGCGTCAGTCACTTCTTCGCGTCGATCCCCGCATCGGCCGTCGAGGCTCCTCCGACCGTCACTTTGTACTTCGTCAGAAAGGTGCGGTAGGCCGGGAGCTTGCCGCGATAGAACAGCCGCGCCTCGCCGGGGCCGATATCGACCTCATAGACGCCCGACTTGTCCTTCGCATTCGACGACTTCGGTGTCAACGCCTTCCCCGTCTGCATGTCGATCAGGCCGAAGTCCTTCTCGATCGTCAGATCGCAGCGAAGCGACGACGCGGGTGCGTAATTCTCCAGTTTGCCGTCAACCGGGTTGATCTTGAGTTTCGCCTCGTCGTACTCCCCCAGCTTCCGGTTCACGACGACCAGCACTTTGAAAATGTCGTCCCGCCCCGTCAGCGTCCGGACGTGGACATGGCCGTTGTTCGTGCGGACGTTGTTCTGACCGTGCAGCGTCGCGTCGGCCAGCATCTGCTTGAGGCCCGAGAGTTCCCGGGCGCCCGCCGCCAGTTCCTTCCAGCCGTCCGATTCACTCAGGTCGAACCGCCGCAGCGTGTCGTGCCGGTACACTCCATCCTTGTACTTCTCGTCCTTCAGGATCTCCGGCCCTGTCACCGTGGGCGCGATCTCCGAAGGCCCCCACTCATCCACAATGACTCCCGCCGCTCCCGCTTCCACCGCACTCCATAACGCACATTTCAACAGGTTGGGGGGAAATTGGTAATATTGCCAGCCGCTCCAGCGCTTCGTCTTCTCGTCGAGCGTCCAGCCTGAGACGTCAACCTTCACCTGATCGACCTGCATTCCCAGCGTGTTCTTCGAGAACGCCCGCCCCGAGGGAATGGCCCAGAGGTTCGGGATCGCCCGCACCTGATAAGCATTGTGAATCCGGCGGAACCACCCTTCAGCCAGTCCGACCGGCCAGTAGTTGGGATGATAAAGGTATGACGGCGGAATCCATGGCCGCCCGGCATACTGCTGGAACAGCCCCCATTGGATGCCGAGGTTCGCGTACGGCTCCTGCATGTTCTCGGCCGCGAAAACATCCGAGTCGTGGGCGACGAGTTGAACCCTGGGCGCGACGGTGGCCAGATAGGCCCGTGCTTCCGCCAGCATCTTCTGGTGGGCTGTGGTCAGAGGCCAATTGACCTGGTATCCGACGACCGACTTGAGCTTGGCAATCCGTTCGAGTTTTGCCTTGGCGGTCGTCTTGAACGCGTCTGGAATCGGCCCGTCCGGCTTGGCTACCCAGGCTCCCAGTCCGCTCCAGTTGGGATCGCGAATGATGACACTGATTCCACGAGCGGCGGCCAGTTCGTCGAACTTCTCGAGCTCGGAAGTGAAGTCGCACCAGACGAGATTGAACCCGTGAGCCTTCACGTCGTCGAGCAGCATGACATGCATGTCAGCCAGCGTCTTGCCCGTGCGGGCCGCCGCGGCCTGAAGCGCCGCTTCCCGTGCATTGATCCCTAACATGAACGTGGGGAGCTTGCCGCGCGTCGACTTGAACGTCGTCCCGACGTGCAGCCGCTCCTGCCAGTCGCTCGCGACATACCGCTTGTTTTCATCGATCCGGCTGAAGTCGAAAAAACTCTGACGCTCGCCAGCACTGCCGATCCAGACGTCGCCGACATCGTCGACCTTCAGCCCTTCCCGCTTGAGAATCCCGGTCAGTTCCTTGCGGGCGGTCTTGCCGAACATCGACGGCAGGTCGTAGTGGCGAAGCCGGATGTTGTCGAGTTTGACGGTTCCTTCGTCGTTGGTCTGCTCGATCTCCAGCGAGACGGTGTGGATGTCTGGGAATTCCAGGTCCGCCTTCCGGAGTTCCCAGGTTCTCAGGCCGGGGGAGATGCCCCACTCGGAGCCGATGTTGACCGACTGGAGCAGCTTGCCCTGCACGTTGTACGCATTGATTTTCGCCGTAAAGAGCGAAAACCCCGGGCCCGCATAGTCCAGCGACAGGTCGAACCGGCTGATGTCGATCCTGGTCTTGGAGACCGGAACCTTGAGAATCAATCCCTTTCCGCTCGAAACCAGTCCCTTTGTCCCTCCCGTCCCCGCTTTCTCCTCGACTTTCGCCTTCGGCCCGAGTTCGGCCCCGGTGGGAAGGGCCGCTTCGAAATCGATCTCGACCAGTGTTTCCTTCACCGGATCGCGCGGACGCGTCTTGAAGGGGTACGGTTCAGCGGCCGGTGAAGAGGAGCCATGCCCGGCGATGGCAAGAAACGAGGCGGCGAGTAAGAGGCAGGCCGCGAGGGAAGGGTGTGCTTGCGAGCGCATGGAGAGCCTCTGGAACGGGCGAACGATGGATCTGGTCAACATACTCCGTTTCCCACGGCGCGTGAACAGTGGCATGGGATCGTCAGACGATCGAGGTGCATCTTCAATTGGAGGCGGTGCGTCTGGTCAAGACTCTCTGCCTCTGTCGATCTCTCGAGCATTTTTTCACCACGGAGTCGAGAATGCGGCGTTGGCCGCACTCTCAATGATGAAAATGACATCACCTGTTCTTGCCTTGGGGCCGTGACGTCTATTTTCGGAACAGACACGGAGTCACGGAGAAAGCCCGAGACAAAGACAGGATAGACATTCACAGGAGCAAGCAGAGGGAGCAGAGGAAACGCAGATTGCGAACGACGCCGGCAATCCTGCCTGTGACCGGATGCTGGCTATCTCTGCGTGCATTTTCTCTGCTTCCTCTGCTTGCTCCTGTTAAGTGCCTTTTGTCTTCTCCGTGTCTCCGCGTCTCCGTGGTGAAACTCGCTGATAATCGGATTTCCGGGCTGATCGCCATGAACAGGTGGCGTTCCACCCAATAAAGGATGCACCCAGACAATCGCAGGGACCCATGATGGGCCGAAACGACGTTCGTCTCGTCACCCATCGATCTGCGGTGCGGGACTGGCCCATCGACGAGAGACGAATGAGACGCCGTGCGATGAGTAGTCGTCGGCGTTCTGCGACGGCAGAATGGAACGGCCTCCCGATGTGGAATCGCCCTGATTTTCCAAGGACCTGTTGTGACCGTCAACGCCCGCCCGTATTCGACCGACACGCTTCGCGAGCACGTCGCGCGGCTCCCGCGGACGCCGCTCGCCCATCTGCCGACACCGCTCGAGTTCGTCCCCCGCTTCACCAGGTCGGTCGGCGGACCGCAGATCCACATCAAGCGAGACGACTGCACGGGTCTCGCGTTCGGCGGCAACAAGGCGCGGCACAACGAGTTCCTTCTCGCCGAAGCCCTCCGTCGCGGGGCCGACATCTTCGTGTGGGGGGCCGGCGTCCAGAGCAACAACTGCCGCCAGACCGCTGCATGCTGTGCGAAGGCGGGACTCGATTGCCATCTCGTCCTCAGCCGCGGCAAACCGGGACCCGTGGAGGTGCAGGGGAACCTGCTGCTCGACCACATCCTCGGCGCGAGCTACGAAATCGTCGACGAGAAGATCGGCGACGCGCTTTACCAGCGGATTGCCGAGAGGGCCGAACAGTTCCGCAAGGCAGGGCGAAAGGTCTTCTTCTGGGAGAACGAGGTCGTCAAGCCGCTGGCCGCGGTCAGCTACATCCTCTGCCTTGTCGAAATCCTCGAGCAGTCGTCCCGCGAAGGCTGGACGCCGTCCGCAATCTACGTCAGCTCGGCCGGTTCCACCGGCTCGGGGCTGGCGATTGCGGGGAAGGCGCTTGGCGTGAAATTCCCGATTCGCAGCATCTGCCCCATCCAGTGGGAATGGGACACCTTGGAAGACATGACGCAGGTCGCGAACCAGACGGCCGAGTTGATCGGCATCGACACGCGGGTGACGCCGGAAGACCTGAGCATCTCGTTCGACTACATCGCCCCCGGGTACGGAAAGGCGTCGCCGGCAGGACTCGAGGCCATCTCGCTCCTCGCCCGCACCGAGGGGATTCTGCTCGAGCCGACTTAGTGCGGGAAAGCCGCGGCCGGCATGATCGACCACGTCCGCAAGGGAGAATTCGGGAAGGACGACCACGTCGTGTTGATTCACACGGGTGGCACGCCGGCCCTCTTCGCTTACCATGAAGAATTGGTCCGCGGGATTCCTCCCCGCCGCCTGCTGCCGGAATAGCGCCCGCCGCAAACTCCTTCCCGCCCGCCGCGCTCCTCGACATTCTCACGAGTGAAGTTCATCATGCTCCGTCGGATCGTGCTGCTGAGTCTCGTGATGAATGCCGGTTGCGGCTTCGACGCCCCCAGGCCCCTTCACGCCGACGAGCCGGCTCCCGCTGAACTCGAGTTCTTCGAGAAGCGGATCCGGCCGCTGCTTATTCAGCGGTGCGGGGAGTGCCACGACCGGAAAACGGGCGACAAGAACGGCGAACTGGCCCTGGACTCGGGAGGGGGCCTTCGCAAGGGGGGATCGCGCGGTAAGCTCTTCGTCCCCGGCAAGCCCGAAGAAAGCCTGCTGATCAAGGCGGTCCGATATGCCGACGAAGAGCTGCAGATGCCTCCCGAAGGGAAGCTCGCGGACGCCGAGATTGCACTATTGACCGATTGGGTTCGCCGCGGCGCCGCGCTGCCGAATGACGCCGCGGTCGAGGCAGGGACGAAGGGGATCGACATTGCGGCGGGAAAGAGCTTCTGGTCGTTCCAGCCGCTGCAGCAGTCGCCCCTTCCGGATGTGAAGTCTCCCCAGTGGCCCCGCACACGGACCGATCGTTACATCCTGGCGCGACTCGAAGCCGTGGGAATCACGCCCGCCGCCGAGGCCGACCGCCGCACCCTGCTTCGCCGGCTCACGTTCGATCTGACGGGGCTGCCTCCGTCGATGAATGAGGTGGAAGAGTTCATCGCCGACACCCGTCCGGATGCCTATGAACGCGTTGTCGATCGGCTCCTTCTCTCGCCCCGTTACGGCGAACGCGAGGCGCGGCCCTGGCTCGACCTGGCCCGCTACACCGACACCGTCGCCAACTGGCTGAAAGGGACGGAGAACGCCTGGCTGTATCGCGATTGGGTCGTCCGGGCGATGAATGAGGATCGCTCGTACGACGAATTCGTCCGCCTGCAGCTCGCGGCCGATCAGGTGGCCGGCACGCCGCCGGAAGATCTCGCGGCGCTTGGATTCCTCGGACTCAGTCCGACTTATTGGAAGGAGCTGCGGCTGGCGCCGACCGTGATTCAGACCGTCGTCGCCGAGGAATGGGACGAGCGGATCGATGCGGTGTCGCGGACGTTTCTGGGGCTGACCGTCAGCTGCGCCCGCTGCCACAACCACAAGTTCGACCCGGTGACCGTCGAAGATTACTACGGGCTGGCGGGCGTCTTCGCGAGCAGCCAACTGGCGGATCGACCGTTGTTGTCGGACGCCGAAGCCCAGGTGGTCCGCCAGGCCCGGGACCAGCGGTCACAGTGGGAAGCCGAGCTGAAGAAGATCAAGGACCAATCCTCCGAACCGGCCAAGCGTCTGCAGGCCCAGATTTCCGAGCTGGTGGCCGCCACGCCGAATATCAATCGCCCGTGGGCGCACGTCGTCGAAGACGCCAGCGTCTATGTGCTGCCGAACGGGGAAGACGCGACGAAGGTCGATATCCGTCGCGGCGAGGTCCGTGACGTGCCGATCTTCCGTCGCGGCAGCCCGTCAAACCTCGGCGAGGTGATTCCTCGCAGGTTTCTCGCAGTCCTCAGCCCGGGCGAACCGGCACGGTTCCAACGCGGCAGCGGACGGATCGATCTGGCTGACGCGATCCTGACCAGCGCTCGTCCCCTCGCTTCACGAGTCATCGTCAATCGGGTCTGGGCCCAGCATTTCGGCCGCGGACTCGTCAGCACCGTCAGCGATTTCGGCCGGCAAGGGGATCGCCCGTCGCACCCGGAACTCCTGGATGACCTCGCATCGCGTTTCCTGGAAAACGGCGGATCGCTGCGGTGGCTGCATCGCGAACTCGTCCTGTCAGCGACCTACCGGCAGCAATCGACGGGCGGCGCCGGCGCTTCGACGGATCCCGATAACCGCTGGCTGGGACGCATGCCGCGTCGCCGGCTCGACATCGAATCATGGCGCGATGCGCTCCTCGTCGGCACCGCTCAAATGGACGATCGGATGGGAGGCCCGTCCGTCGCGCTCGACGCGCCTTCCAACAATCGCCGCACGCTTTATGGGACGGTCGGACGGCACGAGCAGAATGACATGCTCAAACTCTACGACTTCCCGGAACCATCGACGCATGCTCCGAACCGCGTTCCAACGACGACCCCCCTGCAACAACTCTTCGTCCTCAATAGCCCATTCGTCGAACGATGCGCGTCGTCGCTGGCCGCCATCGCGTTGAAAACTGCCGCAGGGAGCGAGACGCCCCCCACGTCCGCCCAACGCATCGAGAAATGCTATCGCCAGCTTGTCCAACGCCCACCCACAGACGCCGAGGTCGCGCTGGGAGAGAAGTTCCTGAGCGATTCCGTGGTGGGCGGCACCGTCGAAACCGAAGCCTGGAAGCTCTACGCTCTCGCACTTCTCTCGCTGAATGAAATCATGTTCGTCGACTGACTTGCGGTCGCTGAGAATGTGCTGAGGCGTTCGTGCCTGACACACGTCTGCTCGGTAGCGGTTCGCGATAAATATCAGGACAACAGTGCGTACTAAGTTTTAGTTGCAGGAATTGCCGAAGTCGTGCATTGAGATGAGAGGGGGAACGCAAGTGCTCTGTACGCCGAAGGCGTTCCATCCGATAGCCCAGCGTCGCGAAC
>JADZEF010000368.1 GCA_020850695.1 Planctomycetaceae bacterium
CCATCGACTGTCTCGCCGGATCGGCAGAGCCTTTCAGGGTCGCACGGCCAGAGGCCGTGGGTTTAGACCGGACTAAGGATCCGGTACGAATCAATCTGTAAGCTGCTGTTTCGAAGCCAGACAGGACATGGCAATCTGGAGCTTACCCATCAACAACCGGCTCGCCGGAGTCGCTTCCAACCTGTGATCAGGCGGCCTCCGGCCCTACCAATTGCCACAGTGATCGACCAAGATAGCCCTCCGGCATGATGGCCCTCATTCACACGGTCGGGCCGTCGGCCGTCGCCGCTTCCAAATCCTCCGCATCCCGCTCGCTTTCGGAGAGACCCATGTCGCTTCACTCGACTCGCCGTCAGTTCCTGCAGACCTCCGCCTCCGCCGCCGCCGCGTGGTGGGTCGCCGGCCGTGCCTTGGCCGAGGACAGCAAGTCCCCGAACGAGAAGCTCAACATCGCCGTCGTCGGCACGACCAATCAGGCGGCGTACAACATCGGCAACATCACGAACCAGAACCTCGTGGCGTTCGCCGACGTCGACTCGAACAACCTGCATGCCACCGCCCAGAAGTTCCCGCACGCAAAAACCTACGCAGACTTCCGCAAGATGCTCGACGCGGAAGCGAAAAACATCGATGCGGTGCTGGTCGCCACTCCCGACCACATCCACGCTCCGGCGACCGCCATGGCCCTGCGGATGGGCAAGCACGCGTACTGTGAGAAGCCGCTCAGCCACTCGGTGACCGAGTCGCGCGTGCTCGCCCGCCTCGCGAAAGAGAACAAGCGCGTCACGCAGCTCGGCACGCAGATCCACGCCACCAGCAACTACCGCCGCTGTGTCGAGATCATCCAGTCGGGAGCGATCGGCAACGTCACCGAAGCCCATTGCTGGGTCGGCAAGGGTTGGTCGGACGGTCGGTTCATGACGGCCGAGGCGCCGTCCAGCCTCAATTGGGACCTCTGGCTTGGCCCCGCACCCCAGCGTCCCTTCTCGTCCGGCGTCCATCCGGCAAACTGGCGGAAGTTCTGGGACTACGGCTCCGGAACCCTCGGCGACATGGGGTGCCACTACATCGATCTGGTCTTCTGGGCCCTCGATCTCAAGTATCCCACGGCGGCGTGGGCCGAAGGGCCGCCGGTCCATGAGGTCGGCGCCCCCGCCTGGTGCACGGCTCACTGGGAATTTCCCGCCCGCGGCGGCAAGCCCCCCGTGAAACTCCACTGGTATGACGGCGGAAAGCGTCCCGAGGTCCTCAGCACGCTGAAGCGGAAAGACGGCAGTCCCGTCCAATGGGGCGACGGCCATCTCTTCGTCGGCGACAAGGGGATGATGCTCTCCAGCTACGGCGGCTACCTGCTCCTTCCCGAAGAGAAGTTCGTCGACTTCAAGAAGCCCGAGCCGACAATCCCCGATTCGATTGGCCATCACGCCGAATGGGTGAAGGCCTGCAAAGAGGGGGGCAAGACCACCTGCAACTTCGACTACTCGGGCGCGCTGACGGAAACGGTTCTCCTGGGAACGGTCGCGTACCGGGCCGGCGAGCGCCTCGAGTGGGACGCCGAGAATCTCAAGGTGAAGAACACGACCAAGGCCGACGCCTTCCTGCAGCGCGAATACCGCAAGGGCTGGACGCTGTAGGCTGTCTGAAGAATGTGCCGCGGGTGGCCGGGTCTGAGGCTTTGCGAAGGCCCGGTTCCACTGCGCCGTGTGCTATCCGCAGTGTCAGGCTTCGGCTCGCTCCGATGGTGACCCGTCGAGTGTTTCAACGAGCGACTCATGTCATGTCGCGCATGAGCCGACCACTGAAGGTCGTTTGTGCCGCGGTAGTGCTTGTCGTGATCTACCAGATGGCGATCACACACTACCGTTACGTCCAGCGCGCTCGCAAGGACGTCACGTACGCTGCAGATTCCCTTCACTATCGCCTGGCGACGCCCTCTCTGCTCCGACGCTTCCCAATTGTCGAGCCTCTTGAAGCGGGCACTTACCGACACACGACCCGGGTTCCCGGCTGGAACATGAGCGGCCCGTTGATCTACGAGACCTGGTCGCTCCGGTACGACAGTTCATCCGAAGAGCGAACCGTTGACCGGGTGATCAAAGTCTTTCTCGAGGAACGTTCCGCCGACAGCCTCAGGGATGGTTCGTACCGGGTGCATGACGACATCGTCAAAGTGCGGACAACCTCCCGTGATCCCGCCGGAGGGACGCGTGTTGAGGCCAAAGTTCGGAGGACGATCGACGGATGGCCGATGTACGACAGCCTGATGCGATGGCTGACCAGCGCACCGAATGACGTCGATTCGGAGGAAGTCCGCGCCGACGAACAGGAGGAGAGTTCCTCGCACTGGTCTCTTTGAAAACTCCTTCTTCGATTGCTGCCGCAAATGTTTTCTGCGGTGCATCTTGATCAGGCTGCCGCATAAGATTGTGGAAGCGACGAACGAACCGACACACGTCGCCGGCAATAGCCACTGTCAGTCTTTGCGATTCAACCGGAGTTCGCAGTGCGCAGCGGGCCGCGGCGAGTCATCCTGATCGCGACCATCGCCGCGTGCGCGTTGCACGATTCGTCGTTTTCATCCGCCGACGAATCCACCGCCCGCTACTTCCAGTCACTCCGCGACCGCCGACTCTTCACGCTGGCCGAGCGGTACGCCCAATCGATCCTGCAGGACGATCGCATCCCGCTCGCCACCCGCACCGAGTGTGCGGTGGAGTTGTCGAAGACGTTCGCCGCGCACGCCGAATTCGTCACCGGGGACGAGCACGAAGACCTCTGGCAGCGGGCCAGCGAAGTCCTCGCCTCCCTCGACAAGGGCGAGCCCGCCAATCCGCGACGCATCCTCTTGAAGGTGCAATCCGCTTTGGTGCACTCGGCCCGGGCAGCTTCTCTCGATGTGCTAGCCGAAATTTCCCCCGACGACACATCCGCCGCCGACGAATCGACGACTGCTGCACGAAACGCCCTCGCCTCGCTGAAGCAGGCATCGACCGACGTGGCCGGCGTCATCGCGAGATTCAAGAATCCGAAGGGGGACCCCCCTCCCATTCCATTCGTCGAACTGCGCAGCCTCGAAGAGGATCTCCGTCAGGCGACGGCCGAAACTCTGCTTGCTCAGGTGCGACGACTTCCGAAGGACGACGCGACGCGGGCCGGGCTCCTCAAGTCGGCGGAGGAGAATGCCCGTCGTGGCGCTGCAGGGGTCCCCAACGACCCTCGGACGTGGCAGGCCCGGGTGATGCTGGTCGAGTGCGCCCTGCTCCGGGGCGACCGCAAGCAGGCCGCGACCCAGGCGGCGGCCATCGAGGCCGAGAGTCCGCCGACGCTCGTCCGAGATCGCCTGGCGGCAGTGCAGGTCCGCGGATTGCTCAACGACGGGCAGCCGGCCGACGCGGGGAAGATGATCCTGAACGCCATTCGCAGTCGCACGAACCCGCCCGCCGAATTGCTGCATCTGAAGACCCTTGTGCTGCTCGGCATGGCGCGGATTGCGACCGACAAGAAGGACAAGGCGCTGGCCGACGAGTTGTTCACCGAAGCGGAGACGCAGGTGAAGAGCGTGGAAGACGAGGTCGGGGGATGGTGGGCGCTCCGCAGCCGGGCGGCGTTTGAAGCGGCCAACGAGGCGCGGCGTTATGGTCCGGACCTCGGACCGACAGTCCGTCGGGCCAAAACCGCATGGACGAATGGGCGACTCGACGAAGCTCTCAAAGCCTATGGCGAAGCGGCGTCCCTCGCCGAGCGCGGAGGACACAACGATCTCGCCGCGGAGCTGACTTTCACTCGCGGTTCGATCGCCGTGCAGAAGGGGGATACATCCGCGGCGCTCGCCGTCTTTGACTCGGTCGTGCAGAAGTTTCCGCAAGCCCCCAAAGCGGCCGAAGCTCACCTGATGAGCGCCTGGTGCCTCGGACGGGTCTACGACAAGGACCGCACCACCGCCACCCGGGAAGCGTACACCCAGCGGCTCGAGCAGCACCGCACCGACTACCCCGACAGCCCGACGTTCGGCGAAGCGACGTGGATGCTCGCCGTTCTTCAAGAGCGCCGACTGCAATACACGCAGGCGCTTCCGCTCTACGAGGCCATCCCGCCGAAGCACGCGCGGGCGGCCGATGCGGACGTCGCCATTGCCCGCTGCTATGAGACGATTCTCGACCGGGTCCGCGAGTTGAAGCAGCCCGTCGAGGAATGGGAATCGAAAGCCAATGCCTCGATCGACGCCATCGTCGAGTCATTCCCCGATTCGCCCGCCCCGCTCGATCGGAAGCAGGCCGAGGTCTGTCTGCGCGGGGCACGGCTCCGCCTCAACTCGCGCACTCCCGACTATCAGACCGCTGACAGGTTACTCGAACGAGTGCTCCACTCGGTTCCTTCGTCGGGCGAAGACGGCGGCGAAGCGAACGCGGGGCCGGAAGCCGAACAGTCGGCTTGGCGGGGATTGCAATCGACCGCCTCGCAATTGCGGGTCGTTTCGCTCGCCGGGCAGAAACGCTGGGCGCAAGCGGAAACGCTGATCCGCGGTCTGACCGATGCTCGCCCTTCCGAGGCTCTGGCCGTCATCGAGGGGCTGACCGTCTTCTCGGCTGGCGCCGACGCCGAGTCGCAGAAAACGGCGGGCGATCTGCAACTCCGCGCGGTGGAAGGTCTCACGGTGCGGCGCGACCAACTCTCGCCCGAGGAGCAGCGGCGGCTGGATGACTGCTACGCCGCGGCCCTGCTGGCCACCAATCAGCCGCGGAAGGCGGCCGCCTTTTATGAAGAGCAGGTGGCGAAGTCGCCGAAGGATCTCGCGCTGCGGCGAGCGCTGGCCGATGCCCTGATTCGCGCCAACACCCCGGAGCATTTGCAGAAGGCGAAGCGGCAGTTGCGTCAGATGGAAGCGACGACGAAGGAGGGTTCGAGCGACTGGATGCAGGCCCGCTATCAGAACGCCCGTGTCGCACTGGCGCTTGGCGAAATCGACGAGTGCCGCAAGCTCATCAACGCCACCCGCCTGCTCTTCCCTGAAATGGGCGGCCCGGCAATGAAGATGCGATTCGAAGAGCTCGAACAGACGGCGAAGGCCGACGGCAAGTCGAAGTGATTGTCGCCTTGCCCTCCAGGAGACTAAATCACCGAACACGATTGTGAGGCGCGCGGCCATCGCTGTCTGTGCTTTACGCCGAAGGCGTTGTACGCCGTTGGCGTAAAGACGAAGAACCTGCCAGCATGGTCTGCTCAGTTAGCGGTCGATTGATGGCCGTCAAACACTCGCTTTGCAAAGGTGTCTCACATTTGCGGCCGGTCATTTGGGTTCCCTGTCCCGTCCCCAGCGTCTGATTTGCGATTCCCGGCGCGAAACTCAATCATAGGGCACGCGATGCCCTGCGCCGTCGCCAACTGATTGACGTCTCCTTGCCCGACGCACGACTGCCGCGGGCCACCCACTCTTAGAAAGCCCGCCTCTCATGTCGTCACGTCTGCTCGAAGGTCAGGTTGCCCTCGTCACCGGAGCGGGGCGCGGTCTCGGACGCGCATTCGCCGAGCGTCTCGCCGCCCTCGGATGTTCGATCGGTGTCCACGGAATGCGGGAGCGCGGCCCGGCCGAGTACGGCGAAGGGACGACGCTCACCGAGACGGCCGCGGAGATCGCCAAAACCTACAACGTCAAAGCGACTCCCGTTCTGGGCGACCTGACCCAGTTCGACCAGGTCGAGCGGGTCGTCGCCACGACCATCGAGAAGCTCGGGCCGCTGGAAATTGTCGTCCACAATGCGGGGGGCGACATCGCGGCCGCCGGCGGGAAGCCCAACCCGAACGACTCGGTCATGATCAAGCAGGAAGACGTCCGGGCGGTTCTCGACCGCAACCTCTTGACGACGATCTTCGTGTGCCAGCACGCCGCCCGCCGCATGATGGAACGCAAGAGCGGCCGCATTCTCACGATCAGCTCGATCGCCGCCTTCAAGGGGAATGAGAACGGCGCCATCTATTCGACGTCGAAAGCGGCGGTCGTCGAGTACACCCGCTGCCTCGCCGTCCAGCTTCGACCGCATAACATCAACGTCAACAGCCTCGCCCCCGGTGACACGCGGACCGGCCGCTTCCTCGGGACGCGTGCGGTTGATCCCAACCGCATGGTGGAAGAGGGAACCCTCGACCGGATCGCGCTGGTGGATGAGGTCGCCCGTGTGGTCGAGTTCTTCGCTGGCCCGTTGGGAGCCTTTGTCACAGGGCAGGTGCTGCGCGTCGATGGGGGATCGCAGTGTTGGGCCAGCTGATGCGCTTCCTGATTACCGGGGAGGAATCGCGTTGCGCAGTAATCGGCCAGCAGGTTGCGGCCAGCGACTCGGGAAACTCCTGAATCGCCACGATTCGATCTGCCTGCGGGAGAATACCTCAAAGATCGTGTGAAAAGAGCCGCCGTCGGGGACGACGTGCGGCTCTTTTTGTGTCGCGACAACACCTTGCGACCAGTCCCTCAGCCCTTCCGTTTGCTGGTCGCCAGCGGAGCTTGCGCCGCACCGTAATCGTCCAGGATTCGCCGCGCTTCGGCGGCCCTCGATCCGGCCCGGACCGACACGATGGTTCGCCCTTCCGCGAACTCGTTCTCGTAGTAAGCCGCGTCGGAGTCGGACATTCCCCATCCGGTCAGCGCTCCGGTCAGGCCGGCAACCGCCGCTCCGCCAGCGACGTTCGAAAGAATGGTCCCCAACGTCCCTGCGGCGATGGCCGGTCCCACAACCGGGATGAAGCCGGAGATGACGCCCAGTCCAACAAGCCCGCCGATGCCCGCGCCGATGGCCGCTCCGGCCAATGCTCCCTCTTCCGCTTGCGTTTCCTCCCCGTCTTCATACTCCGCCTCCCCTTCGGCGGAACGCGAAGCGAAGCCGATTGCATCGCGCGGAAATCCTGCACGCTCCAATGCTTCCATCGCCTGCGCACCGGCCTTGCGATCGTTGAATACGCCGACCACGGTGACGTCGGCCGAGGTTGATCCCATAACCATGGAAAGTCTCCTGATTCAAAGCGGTTGAGCACCCACCCCGCCTTGCTGTCTTGCAAGGTTCATGCCGCATCACGCTGGGCAACTCCCATCCGCGGCCCAGGCATTCCGCAGCGGCTTCCTTTTGGAACGGAAACTGCATTCTTTCATCGCGGGGCGCGGGACGGCGTCCCGAGGCTGATGTCTCACGTCGCAGGCATCTCACGACGCAAAGGAGTTCCCATGGCTGCCACCCGCATCCTGTTGATGTCTGCACTGCTCGGCACGAAGTGCTGGTTGATGTCCGATGCATTCACCGACGTCAGCGACGTGAACCCTGGACCGAATCCCGGTCTCGCGGCCGTCCGGCAGTCCGCCATGCCGTATGGCGTGGAAGCGATCAGTCTGCTGTGCGTGTTCGCCAGCGCGTTCCGTTGCGCTTCCAGTCTCATCGTTCCGAACACCGGCTCACGTTTCGAACTGGTCGACGAAGCGCAAGAGATCATCGCCTGAAAAAAATCCGGAGCGAGTGCCTGATTGAGATCGTTCGATCCGACGTGATTCCAAGTCCTCGCCCAACCTGAAACTTCTCACCTGCGTTGAGGTTTAGAATGCCCCAGACTCACTCGATGCCCAAAACCGGCCGCGCCGACGGGACCAGCGACGCCAACGGCAAGACGTCCGAGTCCCGGATGACGACCCCTTCGAAAAAGGCGGTCACTCAGAAGTTCGGAACGGTCCGGGCCATGCCGCTTGGCCTCGAAGAGAAGGCACGCGAGGCCAGCGCCCGGGCCCTCAATCAGATACTCGCCGACACCATCACGCTCACCCATCTCTACAAGAAGCATCACTGGCAGGTGTCGGGGTCCGACTTCTACCAACTGCACCTGTTGTTCGATAAGCACTACGAGGAGCAGTCTGAGCTGATCGATGAGATCGCCGAGCGGATACAGCTCCTGGGAGGTGTGGCCGTTGCGATGTCCCACGACGTCGCCGAGCTCACCACCATTCCGCGTCCCCCGCGCGATCGCGAAGAGCCTCGGACGCAGATCGCACGCATCCTGGAGGCTCACGAGATCATCATGAAGGAAGTCCGAACGGCCGCCAAAATGGCGTCGGAAGCCGGCGACGAAGGGACGAACGACCTCCTCATCAGCGACGTATTGCGGACGAACGAGATGCAGACCTGGTTCGTCTCGGAGCACGTGCAGCAACCGACGATCTATGCCGACGAGCGCTGATCGCCGCAATTCGGCTTGAGTCAATCGGCACAAAGCGGATCGCCCGCGAGTTGGGCTGTCCGCTTTTTCCATCGATGCCCCCCTCTCACCGGCCGGGAATGTCATTTCATGGTTGCCAGGGTCAGGCCCCATTTGCCAACGCCGGAACCGGACGTGCCGGAGTCCGATCCCGCCGCCGGGTGGCTGACGCGAGAACGGCTCAAGAGCCTGGCGCTCCTGTGCGTGACGGCCGTGGTTGCGTGGTTCTCGTTTCGGCTTGTTCAACCCTTCTTTCCAGCCGTCACCTGGGCACTCGCCCTGGCGGTGGTCGGGCGCCCCATCCACGCCTGGATTGAACGACGGATCAACACCGAAAGCTTCGCAGCGGGACTCTCGGCGACGGTCATGGTGCTTCTGCTGGCCATCCCCGCCGGGTTTGTCTCCTACCAGTTGATCCGCCAGGCGCAGGCCTCCTCCGAGAACCTGACGGACATGGGAGTCGACGCCATCCAGCAGCCTGTCCGCGACCTTGCCGAGTCCAATCAAAAGCTCGGCCAGGCCATCAAGTGGATCCAGCAGCACGTAGACATCGAGAAGGAGCTCTTTGCCGCCGTCTCCTCGATCTATCGCTCGACTCCCTCGCTTCTCTCGGGCACGGCCTGGTTCGTGATGCAGAGCCTCATCATGGTGATGGTCCTGTTCTATTTCTTTCGCGACCACGCGGCTTTGCGGCAGTCGTTGCGGCGCCTGCTGCCGATGTCGGTGGACGAATCGGAGACTGTCTTCGCGCGGGTCGATCAGACGATCCACGCGGCGGTGTACGGTTCGCTGCTCGTCGGCGCCATTCAGGGGACGATGGGCGGCCTCATCTTCTGGTGGCTTGACCTCCCCGCCCCGCTTCTCTGGGGCGCGGTGATGGGGCTCCTTGCGGTGATTCCCAATATGGGGACGTTTGTCGTCTGGGCTCCCGCGGCCGCCGTCCTCTTCCTGCAAGGAGAATGGGGACGTGGTCTCACGCTCGTCGCCTGGGGAGCAATTGCAATCGGACTCATCGACAATCTGCTTTATCCGGTGCTTGTCGGCAAGAATCTGCGCATGCATCCGCTCCTGATCTTCTTCGCGGTCCTGGGAGGGCTGTCGCTCTTCGGGATATCGGGCGTCGTGCTCGGACCTGTCTGTATCGCCATCTTCTGGGGATTGATCGACATCTGGCGATCTCGCACTCGTCATGGGGCGACGGCAGACTCCGCCACGACGCCGCAGTCCCCCGGATTGGCTTGATGCCCAGAAAACGACAATTCGCGGGTACTACTCTCGGGAAACATCCGATAGTCGGCCGCATCAGTCGACCTAGAATCCATAATTCGCTGTCGGTCGGTTGCTGTCCTGAGTAGAGAGTGATTCGGGCCCGGATGGTCTACTCGGCAGTCATGTCCAGATGAAATGGTTTTCACCCCGGGGTTCTCATGTCGATGCAAATGCTCGGCCTGGGCGTTGCCAGCCCAGCCCATAGTGTTCCGCAGGGCATGGCGTGCGATGCCATGTTGGAGCGCTGCTGCGAGTCGGATGAACAGCGCTCGCTGATGAATCAGATTTACCAACGGGCTGGCGTGAACGAGCGGGGTAGCGTCCTGCTCGTTGCGCCGCCCGAAACCGAGGAGGCCGCGAATGGCTTCTTCTTTACCCCGCGTCGAGACGTGGAAGACAAGGGGCCCAGTACGCGGGCCCGTATGGAGAAGTACGAAGAGCACGCCCTCGATCTCGCTCTCGAGTCGAGCCGAGCGGCGATTGAGCGGTCGGGCGTCGATCCGTCGGCCATCACGCACCTCGTCACGTGCTCATGCAGCGGGTTCAGCGCCCCCGGTTTCGACATCGGCCTCATCCAGGAACTGGAGCTCTCCCCAGAAACGTCCCGCACGCACGTCGGCTTCATGGGATGCCATGGGGCGTTCAACGCCTTGCGGGCGGCTCATGGCTACGCTGCCAGCGATCCCGACGCGGTCGTGCTCGTTTGTTCTGTCGAACTCTGCAGCCTGCACCACCATTACGGGTGGTCGACCGAAAAGGTCATCGCCAACGGTCTCTTCGCCGATGGATCAGGGGCCGTGGTTTGCCGAGGCTCGCGGCGGGGCGCGGAAAACAGCGGCGGCTACTCGCTCATCCGTAACGGATCCCATCTTCTGGATGGGACGCTGCGGATGATGAGCTGGCGGATCGGCGACAACGGGTTCGAAATGACCCTGTCGCAGAAGGTGCCGCGGATCATCGAAGATAAACTGGCCCCCTGGATGTCGGAGTTCCTTGCCCGCGAAGGCCTGACAATCGACGATATCAAGGGCTGGGCCATCCATCCGGGTGGTCCGAAGATCCTCGATGCCTGCGTCACCGCGTTGAACATCTCACCGCACGAGGTGGACGTCTCGCGAGAGGTTCTTGCCAACCACGGGAATATGTCGTCGGCGACGGTCCTTTTCGTCCTCGAACGTCTGCTGCAGGAGCCGATGGAAGGACCGGTCGTGGCACTCGGGTTCGGTCCCGGTTTGACCATTGAAGCCATGCTGCTTGAACGATACGGCTGACACATGATGAATACGGCGGAGACATCGGTCAAAGAGGATGTATCTGCCGCAACACAGGCCGCCCCGGCTCGGGGCGGCCTGTCCGCAACGGAAGTTCGCCGCCGGCTCTGGCACATGAGCCCCGGCCTGCTTCCGTTTTTGCTTTGGGTCATCCCGCACCCCGATCCCGGGTCGATCGACTTTCTGATCGTCCTGACCCTCATTTCCGTCGGAATCGGCACGGCCGTCTACCGCCATTACGCCCGCATCCGCCGCAACGACCTGGACAGCGACCGAATCGGGGCCGTTTTCGGCTACATGATCCCGGTCGTTGTGTTGCTGGTCGTCTGCCGGTACGACGCGGAACTGGGCCTGACGACGCTCGCCATCCTTGCATTCGGGGACGGCTCGGCAACGCTCGGTGGATTGCTGATCGGCGGTCCGAAGCTGCCCTGGAACAGGCGGAAGTCGTGGAGCGGCCTGCTGTCGTTCCTTGTCCTCGGGACGACGGTCGCCACCGTGGTGTACTGGGGCGAGTCGAACAACCGCGCGGCCGAGAACGTTGGCGCGACGTGGCTCCTCTCCTTCCTTTGCGCCGGCGGCGCCACGCTTGCCGCCGCCATCGCCGAGTCGATCCCGACCCGCGTCAACGACAACGTCCGGGTCGGTCTGGCAGCGTCGATCACGCTCGTCATGCTCCACACGACGCTGGTCCGCCACTTGTTGTTTTAAGCCGCCTGCATTCCAGCGGACTTGCCGCGTGTTCCCACCGGCCTCGTGCCGGAAGAGGCAATGACCGACAGCTCCGCATCGCCGCGGGTTGGCCAGCTCGTGTGCAGAGTCATCCTCGGTTCCCGCGCGATATGATGGGACCGCATCGAATCCCGCCTGCAGCCACCCCGAGAATTCCACCGCATGACCCGCACCGTCGTCCGCCCCAACCTTCTCGACCTCGACTCACCCGGACGCCGCGACTACTGGGTCGCCCTTGAACACGACAGCATCTGGGGCGATCACCTCATTCCGCTGACGGTCATCGTCGGCCCCAACGCTCAACCCGGCCAGGGGCTCGTCGCCTTTGGCTCCAACCACGGCAACGAGTACGAAGGCCCGGTCGTCCTGAAGCGGCTGCTTCACGAGATCCGCACGGAGGACGTCCTCGGCCGCATCATCCTCGTTCCTGTGCTCAACCCGTCTGCCTTCCTCGCGGGAACGCGCGAGAGCGCCGACGACGGAGTGAACCTGAACCGCGCCTTTGTCGAAGGAGCCGGTAAGACGTCCGCCCTCAACGGCATCACGCACCGCATCGCCGCTTTCGTCCGCGAGCACATCTGGCCCCGGGTGCATGTCGTCATCGACCTTCACTCGGGTGGCGACGTCGCGCGGTTCGCCAAGTGCGCCAGCTTCCATCCGTTGGAAGACGCCGAGCAGAGCCGAGTCGTCGAAGAAACCGCCCGCTGGTTCGGAGTGCCTCTCCTCATCATCTATCAGAATCAGACTCCCGGACTGCTTCCGAGCGAAGCCGAGAGGTTGGGAAAGATCACTGTGGGAACCGAGCTTGGTTGGGGGCGGGCGGTTCAGGCCGACGGCGTGCGCTACGGACGGCAGGGTGTCCTCGCCGCGGCGATCCGCCATGGCCAGTTGAAGGGAACGATCGAGCCGATCGACCATCACCGCGACGGGACGCAGCAGATCGCGGCGATGGTCGACCGTGAGTGTTTCACCGTCGCGCCGTTCGCCGGCCACTACGAGACGCTCATCGATTGCGGGGCGACGGTGAAAGCGGGCGATGTCGTCGGACTGCTGCACGACTTCGACCACGTCGACATGCCCGTGTGGCCGGCCGTCGCCGGAGTCGACGGCATCGTGATCGCCCAGGCGTGGTGCGCCCCGGTCGCTCGCGGCCAGCATATCGTGGTGACGGGCCGGATCGTGTGAGGGCAAGAGACAGAGGGATGGAGTGATTGAGGGATGGAGAGACGGACGAACGTTCTCCGGTTCTTCCCTCAATCTCGCTGTCTCTCCATCCCTCAATCCTCCGCCACCGTGTCCCTCAATCCCTCTGCCCCTTCGGCCACGCTATAATGCCCCGAGGCCCCTCGATTCGCCTGCGGGAGAGAACAGCGTGCTCGTGCATATGGAGCTGGTGAGAATCATCATCAGCGAGATCAACGACCAGCAGGTGATTTACTTGCGTGAAGTCGAGGGGACGCGGATGTTCCCCATCCTCATCGGCATCTTCGAGGCGACCCGCATCGACCGCCGCGTCAAAGGGGAAATCCCGCCGCGCCCCCTCACGCACGATCTTCTCAAGAACGCGATTGAGGCCCTTGGGGGCGAGGCCCAGGACGTCGTCATTAACAAGCTGCAGGAGCACACCTACTATGCGGTCGTGCGTATCCGCCGCGACGGCGAGCTGACCGAAGTCGACAGCCGCCCCAGCGACGCGATCGCCCTCTCGGTGCACTACGATCCGCCGCTTCCCATTTACGTCGACGACGACGTCCTCGATCAGGTTCTGTGATCCGTCGCCTGGATCGACGACCGTCGTCCGGCCTTCCCAGGCCGGACCCGCCAAGAAAACCTCGTCGGGCGACTGACGCCTTGATATTCCCCGGCCTCGGAAGGCCGGGCTACATGTCCAGGATCCCCCCATGCGCATCGTCGCCGGACGCTTTCGACGTCGGAAACTGGAAACCCGCCCGGGCCTGGTCACGCGGCCCATCAGCGACTTCGTGAAAGAGTCGCTGTTCGAGCAGATCCAGCACCGCGTCATCGACAAGCGGGTCGCCGACATCTTCGCCGGCACGGGGACCATCGGCCTGGAAGCCCTGAGCCGCGGAGCGACCGGCGCGATCTTCATCGAACAGGACGAAAAAGCCTTCGAGTTCCTGCAGAAGAACATTGCGGCACTCAAGGTGCAGGATGAAACTTTCTGCTGGCAGACCGACGTCTTCCGCTGCTCGTTCCGCCCGAAGCACGTCGAGCACCTGCTTCCCGTCGACGTCGTGTTCCTCGACCCCCCGTACAAGCTCGTCGAGTCGATCGCCCCCGGATCGCCGCTGTTCAAGGCGGTCGAGCGCATCGCTCGCAATGACTTCACCGCCCCCGACGCGCTGCTCGTCTTCCGTACCCCCGAACGGGCAACATTTACGCTGCCCGACTGCTGGAGGCCGTCCGAGGAACTTCCGCAGATCGAGTTCAAGACGATGACGGTGTATCTCTTCGAGAAGTCCGCGGCGGGGGGAGAGGCGGAAGCGTCGGCGGCCACTGGCGATGCCAGGATCGCATCGCCGGTGGAACTGGCGGAGTGAAGGCGATTGTTTCGAATGGCACGCCGGGCTCGCCGAAGCATCTTCCGCGGCAGACGACCAGGACGCGACGACATGACACGAAACCTGCGACGTTTTCTCACGGCTTTTCTCGTGTTGTGCGGAAGCGGAGTTTCTTCGGCCCCCGCGCTTGCGACCGAATCGCGGCCTGCGCCACTCAACGTCGTTCTGCTCTACGCCGACGACTGGCGGCACGACTCGCTGGGGTGTGCGGGGAACCCGGTCCTCAAGACTCCCCATCTTGATCGGCTCGCCCAGGACGGCGTGCGGTTCACTCACAATTGCGTGACGACGTCGATCTGCGGAGTAAGCCGAGCCACGCTGCTCACGGGACAGTGGATGTCCCGGCACGGCAACCCGGCCTTTGCCATGTTCAAGACCCCCTGGGCCGAAACATGGCCGGGGATTCTGCGAGCGAAGGGTTATCATGTCGGTCACGTCGGAAAGTGGCACAATGGCAGGTTTCCCGCCGAGAAATACGATTTCGCCCGTGCCTACGGCGGAGTCCACTGGCTCAAGCAGTCCGACGGTTCCCAGATCCATGTGACGAGAAAGAATGAACAGGACGCATTGGAATTCCTTCGCGATCGTCCCGCCGACAAGCCGTTTGCACTGACCGTCTCCTTCTTCGCCACGCACGCCGAGGACGCCAACCCGAAACAATACCTCCCGCAGCCCGAGAGCACGGCGCTCTACAAGGATGCAACGATCCCCGTCCCGAAGACGGCCACGGACGAAGCGTTCCGAAAACTGCCGCCGTTCATTGCCAACGCGAAGAACGAGGGCCGCATCCGCTGGCACTGGCGGTTCGACACGCCGGAGCGCTATCAGGACTCAATGAAGAACTATTACCGCATGGCGACCGAGGTCGACGCGGTGTGCGGGCGGGTGGTCGAGGAGCTCAAGAAGCAGGGCCTGCTCGACCGGACGCTGCTGATCTTCACGACCGACAACGGCTACTTCCACGCCGAGCACGGACTCGCCGACAAGTGGTATCCGTACGAAGAGAGCATCCGCGTGCCGCTCATCATTCGTGATCCCCGGATGCCGTCGCCCGTCCGCGGCTCGACGAACGACGCCTTCACGCTCAACGTCGACCTCGCGCCGACCATCCTCGCCGCCACGCGATCGCCCGCCCCGGCCACCATGCAGGGACGCGATATCTCCCCGCTGTACCTTTCGTCAATGTCCGCCGAGTCTCTCTCGCCGCCGTGGCGGACCGAGTTCTTCTACGAGCACTCGACGATCTCGAA
Source organism: Planctomycetaceae bacterium (assembly GCA_020850695.1). Lineage (GTDB taxonomy): Bacteria > Planctomycetota > Planctomycetia > Planctomycetales > Planctomycetaceae > JADZEF01. The sequence goes on from JADZEF010000368.1 coordinate 15,331, forward strand.
CATCCAGCGCATTCCGTCGTCGGAAGCGCTCGTCCGCAAGAATGTGAAATACATCCTCTGGCCGGATTTCAAGCACGAAGAGTTGTTCGACCTCAAGGCGGACCCGCTTGAGGAGCACAACCTCGCAGGGGATCCCCGGCATGCAACCGAGCTCATCGCACTTCGGCAGCGCTTTGAGAAGTTGAAGGCTGAAGCGAAGTGACGGCTTTCCGCTGCTCCGCAGGAAGGCGGCCAATTCTTCGACCAGGGGCAGAGGTCGTTGAGGCCGCGCTTCTCGGCTGACCTTTACTGCAGAAAGATCCGCCAGCTCGCATATTTCGCGCTGGTCAGCTGGTACGACAGCACCGGATTGCGGGCCGGCCGGAAGGGAGCCTGGTGGAGCGCCATGCCCGCTTCGGACGGCGTGCGGCCTCCCTTGCGGGTGTTGCACCGCCGGCAGGCCGTGACGATGTTGTCCCAGGCCGTCGTCCCTCCGCGGCTGCGGGGGATGACGTGGTCGAGGCTGAGCTGGTGAGCGTTGAAGACGCGGCGGCAATACTGGCAGCGATTCTCGTCCCGCAGAAAAACATTTCGCCTGCTGAACCGGACGGCGTTCCGGGGAACGCGGTCGAAGTTCAACAGGCGAAGAATGCGGGGCACAAGGACGGGAAAGTTGACCGACTGTATCCAGTCATCCGGCTCGATCGGGAAACTCGCTTCCCCGGCGGAAAATGCCGCCCAGCGGTCTTTGGACCCTTGGATCCACCCGTCGAAGTCGTACGTCACCCAGGCACCGTCCTCGACTTCGATGACTTCCGCCATCTGTTTCGCGAGGAGGCAAAAGGCCCGCCGCACCGACACAACGTGGATGGCGGTGTAGAACCGGTTCAGGGCCAGGACACTGCTCTGAATCCCCCGGCCCGGGGAATGAGCGGCTTCGGCCGTCGCAATCATAGGGACGATGACTCCCGAGAAACGCGGGACGATCCGTGTCCAATGATCATGGACCGGCAGGGCGCGACTGCCGGATACCAGATAGTATGCGGGCTGAAGGGATCGCGACAAGCTCGGACCTGAAGTGAGGCGAGGTGCGGGAACCTATTCCATTTGTTCCAAACGCTTCTCACCCCTCGACATATTGGGCCTCAAAAGCCAGGTCGAACCGAGGTACAAGCCGCCGAACGCGCCAAATGCCAAGATTCTCCATTCGCTTGAGGCGATTAGCGGTCGCCAGTCCTTCAATCCGCCGCTCATGACGATCACGAAAGCGAGCATGGCGGGAAGGAAGAGGATCAGCATCCACTCCTGAATTTTATGCATGTCGAACTATTCTTATGTCGGCCGCAACTAGGGACTCTCCGAGCGATTGACCGAGTAGCGCGTGCGTTCGTCTCCGCGGATCGACGATTCACACCGCCTCCGCATGGCTCTCGCGCACCGGGGGCTGCCAGTTGTCGACCGGCTTTCCGTTGCCGCCGTTCTCCCAAAGGGGATCGTGGATCGTCACCCTGGTGTCGTCGTCGTGCAGCTTCCCAAGGGAAGGACGCGGGACGCGGCAGTGGATGATGGCTCGCGAGTCGACGTAGTCGATTTTCACAACCTCGGTGTGCGATTGCAGCCACGACAGCAGCCGCCCATTGCCGGCGGGCGTATCTACCTCGGCCTGGACGTAGCCGTCCGCCAGCCGCTCGGCGACCGCCCGTTCGAGTTGCTCAACCCCGATCCGCTCGGTGGCGCTGATGATGACCGACCCGGGATACTTCGCCCGCAACACGTCGACAATCGAGCGGTCTTCGCAGGCGTCGATCTTGTTGAGGACTAGGATCGGCTCCTTGCAGTCAACGCCGACCTCTTCGAGAACGGCGTTCACCGTCGCGATCTGCTGTTCGGCCTCGGGGTCGCTGGCGTCGACGACGTGCAGCAAGAGGTCCGCATGGCGGGCCTCTTCGAGCGTCGACTTGAACGATGCGACGAGGTCGTGCGGAAGGTCCCGGACGAATCCGACGGTGTCGCTCAGGAGCACCTCGCCCCAGTGGGGCAGGTGCCAGCGGCGGGTGCGTGTGTCGAGCGTGGCGAACAGCTTGTCGGCCACGTAGACGTCGGCCCCGGTCAGGCAATTCATGAGCGTGCTCTTGCCGGCATTGGTGTAGCCGACGAGAGAGACGGTCAGACTGTCGCGGCGGAGGGCGACCTCGCGCTCGCGTCGCTTCTGGACCTCGGCGAGCTTTTTCTTGAGCTCGACAATCTTTTTACCGATGATCCGGCGGTCCATTTCGATCTGCTTTTCGCCCGGCCCCTTTGCCGAGCCGACGCCGCCTTCGATGCGCTCGAGGTGGGTCCACATCCTCTTCAGGCGGCTGCGAAAGTAGAGCAGTTGGGCGAGCTCGACCTGCAGCCGAGACTCGTAGGTGCGGGCCCGGCTGGCGAAGATGTCGAGGATGACCTCGCTCCGGTCGACAATGACCTTGTTGACCTCTTTTTCGAGAGCGCGGCTCTGCGAGGGGGTGAGGTTGTTGTCGAAGACGACGAGAGTCGCGCCCGTGGCGTCGACCAGCCGCTTGAGCTCTTCGACCTTCCCGCTTCCGAGGCAGGTCGCGGCATTGGGGTGGTCCAACTGCTGGACCAGCGTTCCGACGACCGTCACGCCGGCGGTCTTCACCAGCCCGCGGAGCTCATCGAGCGCCCGCTCCTTCGAGATCTTGCGAGACTTGTCCAGCACGGCGACCAGGACCGCCCGCTGCTGTTCGACCTTGAGCTGTTCGCGTTTGGGTTCCGCCAAGGGGAGTTTGCGCCTCGAGTGCGTGGGTGAGGGTTTGATGTGTGCTGTCTTCAGACGCGCCGCCAGACGAAAGGTTCGGATTTCCGATGAGCGGCGACCGTCACATAAGTCTATGCCTTTGAGGAGATGCCGACAACACGTGATTTCGCGGCAGTTGGGTCTTAAGGTACAGGACCTTTGCCCCTCCCGATGGGATTCGGACCACGTGGTGGTCACCATCGGTTCTCCTCAGCGGCCACGGAAACGACGGAAGGGACGGAAAGGCACGGAAGTCCGTGACGCTGCTGTCCGAAAAGTCCGTCCCTTCCGTCGTTTCCGTGGCCCTTCTGCGGGCCGGAATTCCCGAGAGCATCGCGTACTCAAGAAAGTGCGACTCTACAGCAGCACTTCCTTGATAACCTTCTGCGGCTCGACTCCCGTCAGCCTCTGATCCAAACCCTGGAAGCGGTACGTGAACCGCTCATGGTCGATCCCCAGGCAGTGGAGAATCGTCGCGTTCAGGTCATTGATGTGGCAGGGGTCTTTCTCGATGTTGTAGCTGAAGTCGTCGGTCTCGCCGTAGACCGTCCCCCCCTTGATGCCGCCTCCCGCCATCCACATGCAGAAGTTCCGCGGGTGGTGGTCGCGGCCGTAGTTATCCTTCGTGAGGGCCCCCTGCGAGTAAACGGTGCGGCCAAACTCGCCCCCCCACACGACGAGCGTGCTATCCAGGAGGCCAAGCCGCTTGAGATCGGCCAGCAGGGCGCCGATGGGCTGATCGGTGTCGTAGCACTGGGCGCTGATATTCTGCGGAAGCTGGCCGTGCTGGTCCCATCCGCGATGCAGGATCTGCACCGCCCGCACACCGCGCTCGACCATTCGCCGGGCGAGCAGGGCGCTCGCGGCAAACGTCCCGGGCTTCAGCACCTCGGGGCCGTACATGTCGAGCGTCTCTTTGGTCTCGCTGTGGAGATCGATGAGCCCCGGCACGCTCGACTGCATACGGAACGCCATCTCGTATTGGGCGATGCGGGTCTGGATCTCGGGATCGCCCAGCTCGTCGTACCGCTTCTGGTTGAGCTTCGCCACCGCGTCGAGCATCACGCGGCGATCGCGCGTTTCGACGCCCGGCGGGTTCTGCACGTAAAGGACCGGATCGCCCACGCTCCGCAGCGCGACGCCGTTGTAGCTCGACGGCAGGAACCCGGCGCTCCACATGCGGGTGAAGAGGGCCTGAGCGGCCGCGGACGACGTCCACGTGGGAGTGAGGACAACGAACGACGGGAGGTCGTTGCTCTCGCTGCCGAGACCGTACGAGACCCACGAGCCGAGGCTCGGCTTGCCGGGGACTTCGCTCCCCGTCATGACGAACGTGCAGGCCGGGTCGTGGTTGATGGCGTTGGTGTGCACGCTGCGGATGAGGGCGATGTCGTCAACGTGCTTCGCGGTGTGCGGGAGCAATTCGCTCACCCACGTCCCGCACTGGCCGTGCTGGGCGAACTTGTACTTCGACGGAGCGACCGGCAGCCGCGCCTGGCCGCTGGTCATCGTGGTGATCCGCTGCCCCTTCCGAATGCTGTCGGGCAGATCCTTGTCGAAGTGATCGTTGAGGACCGGCTTGTAATCCCACAGGTCGATCTGTGACGGCCCGCCGTTCATGTGGAGGTAAATGATGGCCTTCGCCTTTGGAGCGAAGTGCGGGAGCCCCGCGAGCGGCGGATGCATCGACGTGCCGGCGGCCGTCCCCGCCCCCTGGGCCGATCGCCCGGCGGCCATCATCGAAGCCGCCGCAATGCCCCCCAGCCGCAGGCCGGTGTGGCCGAAAAACTGGCGGCGATTCTGATGGATGTGATGTTCGAGGAACGGGTGCATGGGGTTGATCCGTCGCCGGCAGGTTGTCGGTTTTGCGGGACTGTATCGTCAGGACTGGTCAAAGACTGGTCAGGTATTCGCGCAGCGGCTCGTCGCTCCAGATCTGCGCCTCGACGTAGATATCGTGCTCCCACTCGGGTTCCGTTTTCCAGCGGTCGCCCGGCCAGCCGTGGATTTCAAACAGGCCTTCGAGCTCGTCGCTTCGATACAGCATTCCATAATGGGGCTTGCGGGGGATTTGATTGCCGTCGAGATCCTGATCGATATACACGGACCAGCTGTCAGTGGCGGTGAAACTGATCCATTTCGAGGGAATCGCATGAAGCGGGATGCGAAGTGATTGTGGCTCGATGCCCGCCCAGATTTCGGACTCGCCGAGGATGGCATAGTGCGGATTAAGCCGTTGCGGTTCGCCTCCTTTGGCGACGAATTGTTCGTGCATGATCCTTTCGGCTTTTCTGCGCTGCTCGAAATAGAACGACGAGCGCAGTCGTCGTCGAAGTTTTCGTGTCTCCGCGAGCTTCGCCAGCACGCGTTCGGTCTCGTCCTGTGGCAGCTCCGTCAGTGTCTGAAAGGGGCGGTCATGGTAGTAGTGCACCAGGAAGTCCGGGAGCATCGAGGATCCCCAGCGGTCGTTCTGCGGACGGGTGGTGCGGTGGACTCAGAACTTCAATTCCTGGTGACGGTCTCGTCCAGATTCAGAATCAGATTGGCGATCAGCGTCCAGGTGGCCAGTTCGGCGACCGGGGCTTTGGACCCGGGTTTCGACTCCCCCACACCGACGACGCGCTTCGCGGCCTCGGCATCGGCCGCGTATCGCTTCTGATATTCCTCGAAAGCCGACTTCACGACGGCCAGTTCGTCCCCTGTCGGAAGACGCGAGAGCGTCGCCTTCCATGCATAGGTGATTCGTTCCTCCGGCGTAGCCCCGCCTTCCGCCAGGATCCGCTCGGCGAAGCCGCGGGCCGCTTCGAAGTGCTGCGTGTCGTTCATGAGTTGCAGCGCCTGCAGCGGCGTATTGCTGCGTTCGCGGCGGGTGCAGAACGCCTCGCGATTCGGAGCATCGAAGTTGCTCATGAACGGGGGCGGGGCAGTCCGCTTGAGGAAGCAGTAGATGCTGCGGCGATAGAGGTTCTCGCCATGATCCTGCAGGTAGTATCGGGTGTTGCTGTCCGAGTATCCGACCGGCTCCCAGATGTTGGGGGGCTGATAGCTCATTGCCCCGCGGCCTCCCATCTTCAGGCTGAGGAGCCCGCCGACGTAGAGAGCATTATCGCGGATCTGCTCGGCGTCGAGTCGGAACCGCGGGCCGCGGGCATACAGGCGGTTCTCGGGATCCCGCTTCAGGAGTTCCGGCGACACATTCGCCTGCTGGCGGAAGGCCGCCGACGTCACAAGCAGTCGGACGAGCGCTTTGACGTCCCAGGGGGCCGAGGCGGGGTGCGAAGAAGTGCGAACAGGTGCGACAGGGTTCGAAGAAGCAGGACTCGTTGATGCCTTTTCCGTCCGTTGACCCTCGCCCCTCGCCCCTCGTCCCTCCCGAAACTCTCTCGCCAGCCAGTCAAGAAGCTCGGGATGGCTGGGCGTCTCCCCCTGCGAGCCGAAGTCGTAGCTCGTCTTCACCAGACCGGTGCCGAAGAACTGCTGCCAGAAGCGGTTGACTGTCACGCGAGCCGTCAGCGGATGCTCGGGAGCGAGGAGCCATTCCGCGAGATCGAGCCGGTTGGGACGGATTCCTTCCCGCGGCTTGAGCGCCGGGAGAATCGCCGGGACCGCAGGCTCGACCTTTTCGCCGGGCTTGTCGTATTGCCCGCGGAGCATCACGAACGAGTCGCGCGGTTTGTCGAGATCCTTGAAAATGAACGTGCTCGGAATCGATTCGTCGAGTGCCGTCACCGCGACATTCGCAGCCTGCCACGCGTTCTGCAGCGCTTCGAGTTCACCTCCCGACGGCCGCGCGATCCACGCGAGATACCACGCCAGAAGCTTGCGGCGATTGATGTCGCGCTGCTTCTCGCCCTGCGGGTCGGCGGCCTTCTGATCAGGGCCCGCCTTCAGGAAGGCCGCCAGGTCGCCCGGCACGCCGGGGGTGTCTTTCCCTGTGCGTTCCTTCCACCATACGGAAAACGACGACCGCAGGTCGGTTGCAACCGTGACATCCCCTTCGACCTTCAGGTTATCCCACCAGCACACGCCTCCGAACTGGGCGAGGGCGATGCTGCGGATGTTGTCTCCGGGCTTCAAGTCGAGCTTGTCGATGGGAAGTTCGAGCGTGATCCACTCGCCCGAAGGCGGAACGTCGCCGATCCGCCCCTTGTCGTCCTTCGCTCCGCCGAGCGCCGAAGGATCGCCCCAGAAGGCACGGTGCGTGGCGCGCTGCGAGGCGAACTCCACCATCAGCGACTTCGGCCGCTCGTTGACATCGATACGCACCATGATCGACAGCCGGGCATTTTCCGGAACGACGTGCGGGACCGTGAAGTTTTCCCACTTGTCCTGATACTTCGACGCGCTGAACTGGCGCAGCGCCCGGCGCCCCTGTGGCGGAGCGACTTCGGTCCCCGCCCAGATCGACGAGTTTCGCGACGAGCAGGTGACGCGGGCATTGAGCGGGAAGACATCGTCGAGCCACGTCTCTTCGACGTGACGCTTCAGCATCTGGTCCGGAGACGAAGCAGGATCGACGTATTCAGACTTCGTTGCCCCCTCGTCGAGGGCTTTACGTGCGGCGGCTTCCGTACGGCGGGCGGCGTCAAGTCCTGCCGTCTGCTCGGCCGTCGGCAGTTTGTGGACGGGGTCGGTCAGCAGTGTGTTCCGGTCCATCGCCGGATCGGCGGCGGAATGGAAGAACGCATAGAGCGAATAGAACTCGCGCTGCGAGATCGGATCGTACTTGTGGTCGTGGCACACCGCACACCCGCCGGTCAGGCCCATCCACGTCTGCACGACTTCGCTCGTCCTGTCGACCGCATAGCGGTAGATGAACTCGGCCTCGATCGAACCCCCTTCGCTCGTCGTGACGTTGCAGCGGTTGAAGCCGGTGGCGACGAGCTGGTCCTGCGTCGGATTCGGCAGCAGGTCCCCCGCCAGCTGCTCGCGGGTGAAGGCGTCGAAGGGCTTGTTCTGGTTGAACGCCTTGATGACCCAGTCGCGGTAGGCCCACATCGAGCGTTCGTTGTCGAGATGCAGGCCGTGCGTGTCGGCGTAGCGGGCGACGTCGAGCCAGTGGCGGGCCATCTCTTCGCCAAACCGCGGCGACGCCAGATAGCGGTCGACCATGTGCTCGTATGCTTCGGGCGACTTGTCGGCCAGGTACTCGTCGACTTCCTTCGGCGTCGGCGGCAGGCCGGTCAGGCTGAACGCAACGCGTCGGATCAGCGTTGCCTTGTCGGCCTCGGGCCGCGGCGTCAGGCCTTCCTTTTCAAGTCGTGCGAGAAGGAAGCGATCGACATCGTTGCGGGCCCAGTTGCTGTTCTTCACCGCCGGAACCGCCGGCTTCGCGATGGGTTCAAACGCCCAATGCTTCTGGTAGGTCGCCCCCTGCTCGATCCACTTTTTCAGGGTTTCCTTCTGTGCGGCGGTGAGCGGCTTCTTCGTCTCCGGGGGAGGCATCACCGTCCCCGCATCGTTGGACGAGATCCGCGCCCAGAGTTCGCTCCCCGCAAGATCCTTTGGCTTCACCGCAAACGTTCCGCCACGATCGGCCAGCGCGCCTTCGGCGGTGTCGAGCCGCAGGTCGGCCTTGCGCTGCTTCGCGTCGAAGCCGTGACATTGGAAGCAATGATTCGAAAGGATCGGCCGGACGTCCCGGTTGAAGTCGATCCGCTCCTCGTCGGCGGCCACAAGCGGGCTCAAACCCGAGTCCGAAATCGTGAGAACAGCCCAAGCGAGGGAGGCGAGCCAGCGAAACGTCGATTTCATGGCGAAGGCCGTTGCGATGCGGACGGGCGGGGCCAGGAGGCGGGCGTGGAAGGCAGACCTTGATTCTAGCCGGACCGCGGCGGGTGACGGAACTCTGGTTCACCACGAATCGCGGTTTTCCTGACGCTCCGCGTCCACGCTGTCACGGCCAGTGACGGCAGGCGATTGGCTCGAACGCGACGGCTATTCGGGCCGCACCTCAAGCGTCCGCTTGACCTTCATCGCCTTTCCGGGATGCCCCGCGAAGCCTTTGACGCCGACCTTCGCATGGAACACGCCCGGCGGATCGCCAGTCGTGCAGAAGATCTCGTCACGACCGGGGCCGCCGAACGTGATGTTGCTCACGACCTTTGTTGGCATTTCGACATACGCCAAGGCGCGGTCGCCCGGTTTGACCTTCGGATCGGTGCTCAGGATCGCAATCCGCCCGCGCATCGTTTCGGGGCGATGGAAGTCGGTCGACCACAAGTTGCCGTCGGAATCGAACGCGCACCCGTCGCCGCCGCTTCCGCCGAGATCATAGAAGAGTTCCGCCTCGCCCAACGGCTTGTCGCTGGCCGGCACCGCATACCGCAGAATCTTCTTGCTCTGCGATTCGATGACGTAGAGGAACTTCCCCGCGGGATCGACATCGAGTCCGTTCGGAAAGGCCAGGCCGGTGGCAACCTTGGTCACGACCCCCTCGGGCGTGACGCGGAACACATTCCCAATCGGCTTCTGAAGGGACGAACCGGACGGGTCGGTCCAGTAGACATTCCCCGCCACATCGACCGTCAGATCATTGAGGCTGTTGAGGGGCTTCCCGTCAAACTCGTCCGCGAGGACGTTCACCTTCCCATCGGTCGTCAATTCGAGCAGCGCTTTGTGCTTGTTGTCGGCGATGAGCAGGCCGCCGTCCTTCTTGAGGACCGTCCCCGCGGGGTTGAGATCGAGATACTTCGTGACCGTTCCGTCCTTCGTCGCCTTGAGCAGCGCCCCGCTGCAAAAGTAAACGTTACCGTCGATCCACGTCGGTCCCTCCGAGTAGCCCGGCGCCTTGGCGAACTGCTTGACGGTGACGCCCTTCAGCTTCTCGGCGAGCGGACCGGTGGGTTCCGCTGCCTCGACAACGAAAGGGAACAGACCGAAAGCCAGGGCGAATGATCCGACGCGGCGCAGGACGGTCATGACGAGACTCACAGGTGGAGAACTGACCAATCACGAAGGGCATCGACGGGTTGAGCCCCCGCGCTCGTCCGTTACACCGAAACCCGCGTGGGAATCCGACCCTTCCCATCGTGATGCATTTATGCGATCCTCGAAAGTCCTCGACCGGGTTCCTCGACTCCAATTCTTCACGCCTTACCTCAGCGTGTCGCCTCGTCTGGAGAGCCGTCCATGCTGCACCGTCGCGATGCCATGTTCCGCCTCGGGCAGTCAGCCCTGGGTGGCCTGCCGCTTCCCGCTCTCCTGCAGTCAGACTCGGCCCGGGCCAACGGCTCTTCGAGTGCGTCGCCTTCGTCCCACTCTTTCACCGGCGGCAAAGCAAAATCCGTGATCCTGCTGTACCTGTGGGGCGGCCCCCCGCAGCAGGACATGTTCGATCCGAAGCCGGAAGCGCCGAACGGCATCCGCAGCCTCTTCAGCCCGATCGACACGAACGTCCCCGGAATCCAGTTCACCGACCGCCTGCCGCTGATGGCTCGCCATGCCGACAAGATGGCGGTCGTTCGATCCTACACGCATCCCAGCAACGTTCACGAAGTCGGCGTCTATCGCACGCTGGCGGGAAAGGAGAACAACACGCTCGGGATTCCGCGCAACAAGCGGAACCGCCGCGACTTCCCCAACATGGCGAGCATCGTCTCGTACTTCTCGCCCCCGGGCGGGCTCCCCGCCAGCGTCACCATTCCCCGCCCCATCGGGCATGACGGCGTGATCTACACGGGGACGTATGCGGGGTTTCTCGGACCGAAGTACGACCCGATGGAGTTGAAGTCCCCCGGCGAAGTCAACGCGCCGCCTCCGCACTCGCTCGAGCTTCCGATCGATTTGAGCGCCGCCCGCCTGCAGTCGCGGTTCGGTTTGCTGAATCTCATGCAGGAGCAGGACCGGCTCGTTCAAAGCGGGAAGCTGAAGCCCGCCGCCGGCATGAAGAGCCTCGACCTGTTCCGAGAGCAGGCCTACCGCATGCTGATGTCCCCCGAGGCCCGGGGAGCTTTCGATGTCGAACGCGAATCGGACGCCACCCGCGACCGCTACGGCCGCAACGAATACGGCGAGGGGTTCCTCCTCTCGCGGCGGTTGATCGAGTCGGGCGTGCGGCTGGTGACGATGACCTGGTATTTCATCGCGAAGGACGGAAACGTCCTCAACGTCTGGGATAACCACGGCGGCACGGGGTCGATCGGCGGCATCACCGGCTACAAGATGCTCGACGAATATTACTGCCTCCCGTCG
>JADZEF010000369.1 GCA_020850695.1 Planctomycetaceae bacterium
CGACACTCAGCGGAGCGATATGCCGCATCCAGGGTGCGGCTTTGAGCACCCTGGATGCCGAAGCAATGCGTGGACGAGGGACGGAAGACGTGGAACGCGCGACGTGCAATCCAGTCGCTTTGAACCGTTCGAACGTCGACTGCTCCGGCACCCAGGCTGCTCAGAGCCGCAGCCTGGGTGCGTCGATGATCGCCTCGCGATAGCGACCTGTTACGGCGATTTCTTCAGGTCGAACGGTCCGTCGGAGATCACTCCCTCGCGGAGCGCGGCGAAGAGGCAGGCGGTCACCAGGTCGGCGGTGGTGCCCGGGTTGCGGCTGTTCCCCTCGGCTCGCAGCCATTCGTCGAGGCGCTTCAGGCGGCGACGGCCCTCATCGCTCGCGAACAGCCCCGCATCGAGCACCGCCGCCGCCATGCCGGCCGATTCCTCGGCCTCGCGGCGGCCGCGTTTGCGAGCGATCAGTGTGTCGGGGTACATCGCCATCCACCGCAGTTGCAGCCCGATGACGACTTCTTCCCAGCGAGCGTCGAAGGCACGCTCCCCCGCGAGTTCATACAGCGTCGGGAGTCCAAACGTCAGGACGTCGTCGAAGTCGTTGGAGTACTGCCGGGCGATGGCATCCCGCTCGGCCGCCAGCCGCATGACGTCAACCAGTGTTCCCGTCGGTTCGTCGGCAACGTCCTGATCCTCGACGTTTCCCATACCACCGGGCTGAGCGGCGCGGATGGCACGATAGACGAGCGAGGCGTCGGTTTGCGTCAGGCTCCTGAGGACGGGGGCGATGCCGTCGCGGAGGGTCTGGTTTTGCGGGACGGCGGCGAGCGGAGCGATCAGCAGGACGATGCCGAGATTCGTGTTTCGGCCGACAGTTCGCTGCGTCGCCAGCACGGCGTCGAGGATGGTCTGGCCGACAGGTCGGCCGGGAGCGTTGCCAATGGCGGGGGCGATCGCGTCCGCCGAGCGGACGAAGTCGTCGTAGCAGAGGTCGGGGTAGGAAGCTTCGGGGTGGACGTTGCCGGGCTTGCGGGCGGTCGCTTCGAGCAGACAGGCCCGCCGCGCGCACGCCGCAAGGTGCTTTCGCCAGTCGGTGATCGCATCGGCCGACATCGGGCGTCCTTGAATCACGCGTCCCGGAGACGTACAAGAAATCAGGAATCTGAAATTGATCGTTGGTCATTGATCATTGGTCAGTGGCTATTGCCCAGAGATCTCAATGACAACTGACCAATGACCAACGATCAATCGCCTTTCGTCGCGAATGTGCAGCGACCTCCGTGTCCTGAATAGCTGCCTCCCGCGCTTTCCTCGCTCCTCCCGCAACGGCTTCTCATCCATGAAAGACTACGATCGTTCGCTCCTGCGAACCGTCCACCTGGTTCCTCTCACTCCGTTCACGGCGAAGGACGAGCTGAACAAGGAGCTCTACCACAAGCATATCGAGCGGATGGCGGCGGCCGGTATTCGAGTCTACATGCCGGCGGCCGGGACGAGCGAGTTCCACAGCTTGTCGGCCGATGAAATCGTGGAGATCGTGCGGATCACCCGCGCGGCGGCGGGGCCCGAGGCTCAGATCTTCGCCCCGGTCGGCTACCAGGTGAAGCACGCGATCGACGTCGCGACGCGGTCGCTGGCCGCGGGGGCGACCGGCATCATGTTCATGCCGTTCGCTCATCCGTACCTGTCGACGGCGGGGGCTCGCGATTATTACCGGGCGGTGATCGATGCGGCGCCGTGCCCGACGCTCATCTATAAGAAGGGTCCCGATCCGAGCGATGCAGTGCTGCTGGAGCTGGCCGACGATCCGAACGTCGTGGGAATCAAGTATGCCGTCAACGAGATGCACCAGTTCCGCAAGGTGGTGATGGCCGATCAGGCGAAGGCGCCCGGCGGCCGCATCGAGTGGCTGTGCGGGACGGCCGAGCGGTTCGCTCCGTTTTATATGCTGGCGGGGGCTCCGGGTTACACGACCGGGGCCGGCAATCTCTGCCCGCACATCACGCTGGCCATGCACGCAGCGTTTGCGGCCGGCGAATGGGCCGAGGGGCTGCGGCTCCAGGCGCTGCTCATTCCGATTGAAGATTACCGGGCCCGCGAGGCCGACAGCTTCAACATCGCGATGTTGAAGTCGGCGATGACGCTGTTGGGCCAGGACTTCGGCAAGCCGCGTCCCCCGCAGCGCCAGGTGACGACGAAGGAGCGCGACGAGATCGCCGCGATGATGAAGCCGATCCTCAAAGCCGAGGAGGAGATGGCCGAGGAGATGGCGACTGTCGGGCTGACGAAGTGAGTACGGTGTCCGTGAAGTAAGGTTCCCCCTCTAATGGCTCTATTGGTTTGTGCCCCGAAGGGGCAGAGGTGAGTAGCCGGGGGCAACGCCCCCGGAACGGAGCCAAAGACACATTCGGAAAGCCCCAGCGGGGCGATGGTGCAGTGGCGAGGCCCAATCACCTTCGCCCCTCACGGGGCTTGGGGAACCCGAGAGAACCGCAACCGGGGGCGATGCCCCCGGCTATTCACCAACGCCCCTCCGGGGCTCAGCAAGAGCCAACAAACCCAGACGTCATTCCGTTGCTCCACGAACTGCACGAGGTCGACTCGTGCTCCGGCGCGAGTCGGCCCTTTTTCGTTTCTACTCGATGAGCTGGAACTCGGGAGAGAGGACGAGAGTCCAGAGGAGATCGGCGAGGCCTTCAGGCGTGGCGGGCGATCCGATGAGGTCGTTGGCGAGTGTTCGCTCGGAAGCGGTGGGGCTTCGGCCGAAGGCGTTGCGGTAGAGGGAGTCGAGGACGGAGTCGTCCTTGCTGGCGCTGCGAACTCCTTTCGCGTCGGCGAGCAGACGGGTGGCGCCGGATTTCAGCAGCGTGTCGAGCGTGGACCCGTTCGAGAGCTCGAGCGCCTGAAGCATAGACGCGCGCGTCTCGCGGATGGTGACGACCTGCTCGCGATTCGGACGGCCGAGCGAAGATTGCAGGGCGTCCAGCGGCATGAGGGCCGCGCGGATCGGTGTGTTGCCGAGGATTGTGGAGACGTCGCCCGCGGCGCTGGGTGCGGCCGCCTGGACGCGGGCCGCGATGCCCCACGGTCCCTCGCGTGAGCCGGCGAAGGCGACGGCGGGCTTCCAGGCGGATGCGTCGAACCCGGACTTGTCCCAGCCTGCGGCCACGGTGGGGGACGAACTCCATGAGGCGTCGGTCAGGTCGGACCAGAGGAGTTTTCCCGCGGCGTCGAATCCGCCGGCCGCGGCGATCAGCCCGGCGGGGTTCGGGCCGCTGCCGCCGTTCGTGGCTTGGAAGGCAATCACGTTTTCGCCGTCGGCCAGCGCGGCGGTGATGTCGACGAGAACCGGTTTTTCCCAGTTGGTATTTGTGGCGACCTTCTTGCCGTTGATGATCAGGTCGACGGAGTTGTCGGCGGTGAAGAGGGCCAGCGCGTGGGCGGGGCGGGCGTCGAGCTTGCGCGTCTTGCGGGCGAAGAGAGCTTCGCCGCCTGGGGACGTCAACGGCTTGTCGTGCGACCAGATCCAGCGTGCGTCGACGAAGCGATCGATGAGCCGCTTCTCGGCGGCGCGGGCGATGGGTCGCGGCTGATCGTCGTTTCGCAGCACGTCAGCCACCGCCAGGAGTTGCCCCCCTTGCCCGCGGCCATCGACGGTGACGAGGTCGGCGTTAATCTGCGGCCAGACTCCGGTCAGCGTCTGCACCGCATCGACGAACTGCTCGGCCGTCATCCGCTTCACGGAGGGCCCGCGGAAGACGTATTCCTCGGCGTGACCTTGCGGGAGGACGCCAAGCGACGGCCGCTGATACGCCTGCGACGTCGCGATGAGCGTGAGCGTCCGTTTGAGGTCATACTTGTGGTCGACGAGATCGGTCGCGAGGTAGTCGAGGAGATCCTGGTGCCAGGGTTCGATGTCCATGTCGTCGACCGGTTCGACCAGCCCGCGTCCCATGAGGCGTGCCCAAAGGCGATTGACGATTGTCCGCGCGAGCCGACCGTTCTTGGGATCGACCATCAAGTTGGCGAGTTGCTCCATGCGGACCGCTTTGGGAGCCGATGCGTCGATCGTGCCGACTTCGGGATAGAGGAAACCGACGGTCGACTGCTCGCCGGTCGGCTTGTCGCACCGGTGGATTTCGAGCGGGCCTCCTTCGGAGAAGACGGATGCGAGGGCGTAGGCCTCGGTCAGCTTCCACGCGTTGACGAAGCTGTCGTGGCAACTGGCGCACTTGAGGTTCGTGCCGAGAAACACCTGGCTGACGTTCTGAGCATTCTGGATCTCGCGACGCTGGCTTTCGTTGACGACGCCGCGCCAGACAATGCCCCAGGTGAAGCCATCCGCCCCGCTGCCGGGCTTTGGGCTGATCAGTTCATGCACGAAGCGGTCGTATGGCCGGTTCTCGTAGAGAGCGCGATAGAGCCAGCCCGTGATCTGACGCCGACCGCCGTCGATGAAGCCCGTCCCTCGGTAGGCGTTTCGCAGGGCGTCGTTCCAGAAGGTGAGCCAGTGGTCGGCGTACTGGCGGCGGTTGGCGAGCAGCGATTCCACCTTGCTCGACCGCTTGTCTGCGGTCGTCTCCTTTTCGAAGGCATCGAGTTCCTCGGGTGAAGGAAGGAGTCCGACGAGGTCGAGTGAAACGCGGCGGAGGAAGAGGCGATCAGAGACCGGGGCGGCGTCCTTCACCTGGTGCTTCGCGAAGTACGGCTGGAGCATCCGATCGATCGGGTGTGTGATGCGGCCATCGCCCGGAGGAAGCTCGGGTCGGCGCGGCGGCAGCGGAGCGCGGCGGACTTCACGGGCGAAGGCAAAGCCGGTCTGCCACTCAGCTCCCTGGGCGATCCATGCCTTCAGCGTGGCGATCTGCTTCTCGGTGAGGGGCTTTCCTTCCGACGGCATCCGCAATCCGGCGTCGTCCGTGGTGATGCGCCGAATCAGTTCGCTGTCCCCGGGCTTACCGGGGACAATCGCCGCACCGCTTTCGCCGCCGGCGAGCAGTGCCTCGCGGGTGTTGATGGAGAGGGCCCCCTTCTTCTGCGTCCCCGCATGACACTTCACGCATCGGTCGTGGAGGATCGGTTTGACGTCCTTCGCGAAATCGACGCGGGTTTCATCGGCGGCTTGTGCCACGAGGCCGAGAGCAGCCAGCCACCACACGATCAACCACGAGACTGCGCGGGGCATCGTCGAACGTCCGTCGGTAGGAACCAGAGGGATTCCCGGTGCGGGACGTCACCGGGAAAGACGTGGCTCCATTGTGGCACGAGACTTCGCTGCGTGAAACCGCACCATGCACGGAGGACGTGCGTGGCGTAGGAGCGGATTTCTGCATTGGCTGTCGTGATGGACTTGAGAGACGCGGCGAG
>JADZEF010000370.1 GCA_020850695.1 Planctomycetaceae bacterium
GCTAGAACTGAGGCTGGAGACCGCAAAGTCGGTCGTCACACGGACCACACGTAGTGCGTCACCGCGCGGATGAGTGTCCAGGCGGGGGGATCGCATTTTTACCCTATTTGAGCATTTCGCTGACCGAAACTCACTGAGGACATCATGTCGGCAGAAAACGCCGAGTTTTCCCTTCTGGAACTGGATGTGTTGAGCCAGGCCGCGGAACGTCTTCGGACCATCGCACACCCTCACAGGTTGCGCATGATCCAGATGCTCCTCCATACACGATATACGGTCGGCGAACTGGCCGACGCGTGTGGCATCAAGAGCCATATGGCTTCCGAGCATTTGCGGCTGATGCAGCGGTGCGGACTTCTGACGTTCGAGCGGGACGGCCGGAAGACCTACTACTCGATCTGCGAACCTCAGCTGGAACGCATCATGGAGTGCATCACGCCGCATGGAAGTTCGCCCAGTGTCGTCGCTGATCCTGCCGGATCGGACGTCTAGCAGAAGGGTGCACGTCGCCCAGGCGAAGTCGCCATGTCAGCCCGATGCCGATCGGATTCGCTCGATGGAATCTGATCGAACGGGTCGAGATGTCGCATTCAGCCCGCGGAGCAGCCTTCCAACTTAATATCCAGTCGGGCAACGCGTTGCGTATCCTGATCGCGAGTGGTTGACCACGGCGTGATGGCGGTTCCGGAGCGGACCACTGCTCAAGGAACTTGAAACTTCAATGCTCGTCCGGGTGCGCCCCCGGCGAACTCGTCAATCGCCACGCCCGCTTTGACAACAGCCGTTCCATTCACCAGGACGGTTTCGACACCGGTCACCGGCTGGTGAGGCCTCTCGTAAGTGGCCCGGTCGGTCACCGTGCTCGCGTCGAAGACGACGACATCGGCGAAATTCCCCGGCTTCAACGTCCCTCGCCCGGCCAGTCCGAACCGCTCGGCCGCGCGGGCGCTCAGTTTGTGCACCGCATCCTCGAGCGGGAAGAGCTTGAGATCCCGCACGCAAGGACCGATCAGTCGACCCGCCGAGCCATACTGCCGCGGGTGGACCACCCCGTCCGCATGCCAGATGCCGTCCGTTCCCAGCATGTAAAGATCGTGCTGGAGGAAGCGCCGGACGAGGACGTCGTCTCCTTCGTCGAAGACCAGCAACACCGCCAGCCGCTCTTCCAGCAGCAGATTGTAAAGAGCCTCCTCGGCGGGCTGTCCCATCTCGCGGACGTAGTCGCTCAACCGTTTTCCCTGATGGATGCTGTTCTCCTTGGAAGCCACCCAGGCGATCCGCAGGTGATCGAGGTCGAGCGGGTACGCCTTCAACCCCTGAGCAAACCGTGCCCGCACCACGGGATCACGCATGCGGGCGGTCGCCGCCAGCGGCCCGTCTTCCCAGACCTCGTACGGCAGAAGGTAGTTGAGCATCGTCGACCCGGGCTGATAGGGGTAGACATCGAACGAGAGGTCGACCTCCCGCCGCGTCCGCTCAACCCACGCCAGCACCTCGTCAACGCCCGCCACTCCACTCCAGGCCTTGAGGTGCGAGATGTGCAATTTCACCCCCGAGCGCTTCGCGATCTCCACCGCCTCGTTCAGCGCGGGGAACAGCCCAAGCTTATATCGAACGTGGGTGACGTAGACTCCGCCATATCCCGCCACGATGCGACACGCACTCACCAGTTCGTCGGTCGTCGCAAAACAATGCCCGACATAGTCGATGCCCGTCGAAAGCCCCACGGCCCCTTCCTGCATGCCCTTGTGCAGTTCGGCATCAATCAGCCGTCGCTGGAAGTCGTCGACCGGCGCCCGCCCAAACCCGCACGCCATGGTCCGCACATTGGAGTAGGGAATGTGGGCCGCGACGTTCTGAGCAGTGCGTCCCTCGATGCGGCTGAGATACTCGGCGATCGATTCCCAACCGTCGTAATCGTCCAGCTTGAGCCCATCGAGCGACCGGAGATAGTAGAACCACTCCCGCCACGTCTGCGAGTTGACGGGAGCGTACGAGATCCCGTCAACCATCAAGAGCTCGGTGGTGAAGCCCTGGAGCGTCTTCGAGGAGAAGTTGGGGATCTTCAGCAGCCAGCCGTCCGAGTGGTTGTGAACGTCGATAAAGCCCGGCGCGACGATGCGCCCGTCGACGTTAATCCGCTCGCGGGCCGCCGCGTCGCGCAGGTTGCCGATCGTCTCGATGCGATCGCCCGAGATCCCTACGTCGGCCCGGAACCGCGACGCCCGCGTCCCGTCAATCACCAACCCGCCTTCCAGAATCAGATCGAGCACGCGAAGCTCCGCGCAAGAGAAAGGACACCCGCCGCGCGACATGATTGCGTGCGGGACCGCCGGGAGCAAGGAAACGCGCCGGGCCGTGGGACGACCGTCTCGTTTCGGGCGTGGCCGTTACGTGCCTCGTGACGAGCAGAATGGCGACCAGAGTGCCCGCGATCACTCCAGCGGGATGCCAGTCTCTTTCGCGATGCGCCGCAGGTCCTCGACCACCGGCATCACGAGCGGAATTCCTTCGCGGCTGCGGATGGCCTCGGCCTCGCGCTCCGGGTCGCCGGGGATGAGCGGTCCATGAGTGCCCGGGGCCGGCTTCGTCTTGCGGAAGGTACGGATCCACTCGTCGATCTGTGTCTTGAACTCGTCGACGTCGATGAACGCCGCAATCTTCATCGCCCCCAGGAAGTGGCCGATGCCGCGGCCGACGGGCTTCATGGCGTCGGGGTGCGTAATGGCGAACGCGGGAGTGAACGGCCCCCAGTTGGCTCCACTCAGCGGTCCGCTGAGAATGTCGACCATCGCGCCGAGGCAGTACCCTTTGTGCCCGCCGAGTTCGCGGTTCGAGCCGAGCGGGAGCATCGCGCCGCCGTCGACCATCTTGTGCGGATCGGTGGTCACGTAGCCGTCGCGATCGATGGCCCAGCCTTCGGGAATCGGCTCGCCGCGACGGATGGCGATCTCGATCTTTCCGAAAGCCGCCGACGTGGTCGCCATGTCGATGACGATGGGCGGCTCGACCTTGCCGGGAAAGGCAATCGCGATGGGGTTCGTCCCCAGCATCCGCTCGGTTCCCCAGAGGGGGGCGGTGATGCGGCTGGTGTTCGTCATGCACCAGCCGATCTGGTCGCGCTTGAGGGCTTCGAGGACGTACCACCCCGCAATGCCGTAATGGTTGGTGTTGCGGACGGCGACCCATCCGGTGCCCACCTTGTCGGCCTTGTCCATGGCGATCTCATTCGCCTTGGGCGCGACGACGAGACCCAGACCGTTATCGCCGTCGACCGTCGCGGTGCTGGGGAACTCACGGACGATTGTGATGTTCGGCTTCGGGTTGAGTCGCCCGACCTTCAGCAGGCCGTAGTACGTGGTCAGCCGGGCCACGCCATGCGAGTCGATGCCACGGAGATCGCTGACAGCCAGGACATCCGCCGCAATCGCCGCATCCGCCGCCGGAACGCCGAATGACTCGAACACGCGGGCTGTGAACTCGCGAAGGCGATCGACGGTGAAGGTGACGAATTCGGGCATGGGAGGGACGAGGGTCGAGGGTCGAGTGTCTAGGGACGGAGGCCGTGCGGCGTCCTTCGCGGGATTGTGGTCGCTTCCACCGTAGCATTCAACGAACAAACCCCGGTGCGGTGAGCACCGGGGTTCGTAGAATCTGAACGGAACGGATCAGGTAGGGTGATGGAACGAAAGGTTGAAGGCATCGCGAACCCGCAAGCGTGCGACCGCTGCCGCGAGGCTAACCGAACCGCCGTCGTGTTGAACTTTTTCTGTCCCTCGACACTCGACCCTGGTCCCTCGACCCTCCGTCACACCTTCTTCGCGTTGATCCAGGGCATCATGCTGCGGAGTTCCGCGCCCACCTGCTCGATGAGGTGGTGGCGGTTCTGGCGGCGGATCGCCTGGAACGACGCCTGGTTGGCCTTGTTCTCGAGGAGCCACTCCTTCGCGAACTGACCCTGCTGGATCTCGGCCAGGATCTTCTTCATTTCCTTTTTGGTCTCGTCGGTGACAATCCGCGGGCCGCGGGTGTAGTCGCCGAACTCGGCGGTGTTCGAGATGCTGTAACGCATGTAGTTGAGGCCGCCCTGGTACAGCAGGTCGACGATCAGCTTCAGCTCGTGCATGCACTCGAAGTAAGCCATCTCGGGCTGGTAGCCCGCTTCGACGAGCGTCTCGAAGCCCGCCTTCACGAGGGCGCTCACGCCGCCGCACAGCACCACCTGCTCGCCGAACAGGTCGGTCTCAGTCTCTTCCGCAAAGGTCGTCTCGATGACGCCGGCCCGCGTGCCGCCGACACCCTTGGCGTAGGCCATGCCGAGCTTGCGGCTCGTCTCCGAGGCGCCGGGGCTCAGGGCGATGAGGCAGGGGACGCCGCCCCCCTTCACGTATTCGGCACGGACGAGGTGGCCGGGGCCT
Organism: Planctomycetaceae bacterium; assembly: GCA_020850695.1. Taxonomy (GTDB): domain Bacteria; phylum Planctomycetota; class Planctomycetia; order Planctomycetales; family Planctomycetaceae; genus JADZEF01. Next base: position 4,419 of record JADZEF010000370.1, read on the forward strand.
TTCGGGGCGACGAGCACCGCATCGACGCCGGCCGGCGGGATGACCTGGCCGAAGTGGATGTTGAACCCGTGTGAGCACATCAGCACCTTGCCGGGCTTCAGGTGCGGGAGGATGTCGTTGCGGTAGACGTCCCCTTGCAGTTCGTCCGGCAGGAGGATGTTGATGAGGTCGGCCTTCTTGGCGGCGTCGGCGGCCGACATCGGCTCGAACTTGTGGCTGACCGCGAGGTCGTAGTTGGGGCCGCCCTTGCGCTGACCGATGATGACGTTGCAGCCGCTGTCCCGCAGGTTCTGCGCCTGAGCATGCCCCTGGCTGCCGTAGCCGATAATGGCGATCGTCTTGTCCTTCAGCAGTCCGAGGTCGGCGTCGTCTTCGTAATAGATCTTGGCGGGCATGGCGGGGCGCAGTGGGTAGTGGGTGGTTGGTAGTGGGTGGCCAGAACAAGGCAGTGCGAACCCGCAAGCGGCTTTCGGTGATCGCTTGCGGATTCGCAGGTTTCTGTTGAGCAGCTGCTGTCAGGTGGAGGCCGGGGCGGGCTCGACCTTGCGCTTCTCCTCGGCCGATTTCTCGACTGTGAGGATGCCGGTGCGAAGCATCGCCACGCAGCCGGTGCGGCACATTTCGAGAATGCCAAAGGGACGCATCAGGTCGATGAAGGCCTCGAGCTTCTTCTCCTGACCGGAGATTTCGATCATGAGGTGGTCGGCGCTGACGTCGACGATCTTCCCGCGGAACACCTCGACCAGTTCGCGAATGTCGGCCCGCTTGCCGGTGGCGGTGGAGACCTTGATCAGCATCAGGTCGCGTTCGACGTAGTCCTTGTCCGAGTAGTCCTGCACCTTGACGACGGTGATAATCTTCTCGAGCTGCTTGCGGACCTGGTCGAGAACGCGGTCATCTCCTCGGACGACGAACGTCATCCGCGAGAACTCGGGGGTCTCGGTCTCGCCGACGGCGAGGCTGTCGATGTTGAACGCGCGGGACGCAAGCATCCCGGAGATATGCGCGAGGACTCCGGGCTGATTGATGACCAGGGCCGACAAGACGTGACGCATGAGACTTCCTCTGGGGAGATTCGCCTCCGAATCCCCGGAACCGGCCGAATTCGGCGAATCGAAGATCTTAGCGGTCGCTCAAGGGGTCCACAACCGGGCGGCCGGAATTGACCGTTTGTGGAACCACGCAAGACCTTGCGGCACGACACGCTATTCGCGGGCAGGTTCAGCGGATTCCCGCGAAATCCGCAAGGTCCCCCCCACTGGCACTCATCGAGAAAATCTCAATTCTTGCTCTCGCAACCATTTCGGCATTCGACTAACTTGCTGCGCCGTGTGGCGGACCGCAAGATGAGGGAGCCTTCTCTCGAAATCCGATTCTTCCGCACGCAGCGTTCCGACCGGTCACTCCGTGCATACCGCTGCGGAAGTGTCCAAACTGTCGAATCTTAGGCACATGAATTCGAGGTGCTCATTGATGCCCGGCCTGCGGAGCGATGTAGAAACGGGTTTCCCCTGCGCAGAGGCGGCAACAACGGGGTCGGTGCGGACGGACGTGACTGACGGAGAATTCGCGTGAAATCGGCAGTAGCGGTTTCCTTGCCTCAAGCTTCCACTTCCGAAACGCTCCCCGCGCCCCATTTCCTCCGCCTCCACCGCGCCGAGTCAGAAGGGGTGGCCGAAGTGACCTCCCCACCGCAACCACCTTTTCCGCCGTTCCGCCCGCACGTCCTGGTTCGCGGCGGCCATGCTCAGACGATTTCCGGACTTTTCTTTCCGGGTGACATCCGCGACCCACAGGCCGCCCGTCATGTGGTACGGCTCGAAGACGGTGACGCGGTGGTGCTGCACGACGAGATCCCGACGAACTGGCGACCGGGCGGCCCCTGTGCCCTCCTCGTCCACGGGCTCACGGGCGACGCCAGCAGCTCTTACATGATTCGCACCGCCCGCAAGCTGTGCGATCGCGGCGTCCGTGCCTTCCGCATGGATATGCGATCGGCGGGCGCAGCGTGGGGCCTTTCGCGTCGCCCCTACCACGCGGGCTGTTCGAAAGATGTCCACGTCGCTCTCGAATACATCGCCGAGTTGACCGACGGTGGACCCACCGGGCTCGTGGGCTATTCGCTGGGCGGCAACATCATCCTCAAGCTGCTGGGCGAGCGTCCGGACGACGTCCCCGCCACCCTCGCCCGGGCAATCGCCATCAACCCCAGCATCGAGCTCGCCGCCTGCTCGCGGGGCCTCGAGCGACCGATCAACCGCATTTACGCCAAGCATTTCGTCAGGGCGATGTGCAAGCACCTGGTGAAGGCGACCGACCTGATCGATCGCCACAAGATCACCGCCCTCAGCCGCACCGTCCGGTTCATCCGCGAGTTCGACGATCTCTACACCGCTCCGATGAGCGGATTCAAGTGCGTCGACGAATACTATGCGGCCTGCAGCGCGGCCCGGTTCGCGTCCAACATCCGCATCCCGACGCTCATCGTCGCCGCGGAAGACGACCCGCTGGTCCCGGCCGACGTCTTCCGCCGCGCATCGATCTCGCCGACGACGCAGGTGCACCTCGCCCCGTCCGGCGGACACCTGGGTTTCATCGGCCGCGCGGGCGTCGATCGCGACCGCCGCTGGATGGACTGGCGCGTCGTCGATTACATCGCCGGCCCGGAAGTGGCCTGAACCTCGTGGGATAGCCTTCCAGGCTGTCATCGTCCGCGCCTCTCAGCCCGGCACGGTGACCTTCAGACTCTCCGCCAGCGTGGCGAGCGCCTTCCACGTTCCGCCATCCACCGGAACACCATTCCGCGTTCGCTCCTCGTGGAGTTGATGGCCGCGGTCGCCTGGCAGGCGGATCGCATCGACGCCCGGCCGGCGCGGCGTGCTGCGGACAGCGGCAATGACTTTCGACGCCTCGCTCACGAAGTGCTCCTTCCCCGCGAACAGCGTCGGATCCCATAACACCATCACCACATTGTTGGTGACCGGCACACCTTCCGGGGCGGGCGGACAATAACCGCCGGTCAGACCTCCGGCGAGGCAGTCGAGGAGTAGCCCAAGTCCAAAGCCCTTGTAGCCTTGCTCGCCGCCGAAGGGGAGCAGCGTTCCTTCGGGCTTGGAAAAGCGCGTGGCCGGGTCGGTCGTCGGATTCCCCTCGGCATCGAGGAGCCACCCCGGCGGACACTGCTTCCCCGACATCAGGGCGACCTTCACCTTTCCGTTGGCCACCGCGCTCGTCGAGATGTCGAGCATCAGAGGATCGCCCTCGGTGGGCACGGCCAGCCCCATCGGATTCGTGCTGATTCGCGGCCCGATCCCTCCCGGCGGAGCGACACACTTCAGCACGCCGTTGTCATTGACGGTGATGAACCCGGCCAGCCCCCGGGCCGCCGCCCGCTCCACCCATTCGCCGAGACGTCCCACATGCCCGCACCGCTTCAACGTCCCGCACGCGACCCCCAGCGCCCGTGCCTTGAGCTCAAGGCGGTCGATGAGCTTGCGGCACTGCACCTGCCCGAAGCCATACCCGGCATCTCCCGCCAGAATCGCCGGCGTCTCCGAGATCACCGTGATCTCGACGCCCGATACCAACTCACCCAGTCGCAGCTGCTCGACATAGTCGGGGATCCGGATCACGCCGTGCGACTCGTGCCCCTTCAGGTTGGCATCGAGCAGGCTCTCCGCCACGAGAGCGGCGTCCTCGGCGCTCGCCCCCCCTGCCTGAAGCAGGCTGGCGGCAAATTGTTCCAAGTCCATCCGAGACACAATGACAGGCGACAGTGAACTCAACGGAGGGCTCCCGAGATGCGAGGACAAGCAGACCGGGACACTGTACCGGCCCTCTCACGAACACGTCCAACGACGACGCGATCGGGGGTGCTCTGGCTCTTCGTTCATGGATCGGAGCAACGTTCTTTGACTCCATCGCCTCGCAGCGCCGTGCGGCAACAGGCAATAAACAGGCGATAGGGTGTGGCTTCTTCGCCGCCAGAGACCAGAACTGTGGGTCCAATCACCCATTGCATCTCGCGGGGCAGCATCGGTTTTGCGATCGGGTCGCTTTCCGCGCTGAACCATGGCCGATTCCTTTATTGACGAGGCCTTCCTGAGATATTGCACGGCGCCGGCGAAAACCGTTGTCCGGGGGGCCATGCAAACTTAGGATGGAAAGAGTCGCCCGGAATCCTTGAAGCGTCGTCCTCGCGCCGCGAGACGACTGGAGAACCTGATGGAGCAGTGCAAATCGGGCAAAAGCGTCCTGATCGTCGACGATTCGGCGACCATGCGTCGGATGGTGCGGACGTCGTTGCGCGATCTTCCCGGAGTGGAATACCAGGAGGCGGGGAACGGACTCGAAGCGATCGAACGTCTCGCCCTGGGGCCGATCGATCTGATGATCGTCGATCTCAACATGCCCGACATGCACGGTCTGGAAGTGATCCGGTTCGTGCGGCAGCAGCCCGGTTACAAGGAAACGCCGATCATCGTGCTGACGACGCGGGGAGACGAGGAGAGCCGGACGGCCACTCTCGCCGCAGGCGCCAATTGCTATCTGACGAAGCCGTTCCAACCCGACGACATGGCCGGTCGCGTGCGCGAGTTACTTCCTCTGGCCTAAGGTTTGAGACCGCGTGTCCGGCACGTCCAGCGACCTCCCGTTCGCTGAGTTCATCGACGACTACTTCGCCGAATGCGACGAGCATCTCACGCTCGCCCGCCAGTGCCTGCTTGCGCTGGAAGGTTCCGTCGGAAATCCCCATCTCGACGCGAACGTCGTCAACGATCTGTTCCGCAGCTTCCACTCGATCAAGGGATTGTCGGCGATGGTTGGCGTGCGCGAGGCGGAATCGCTCGCGCACCAGATGGAAAGTTATCTCAGCGCGCTTCGGCGTCTCCGCATCACCCTCACCAAGACGGGCTTCGAAACTCTGCTCAAGGGCGTGGCCGCTCTCGAACAGGTCATCGCGGCCCGACAGGAATATGCTGCTCCGCCGTCGATCGAGGCCATCTCGGCCCGCCTCGGAGAGCTTCTTCGATCGGAAATATCGCCGGCGGCTCCATCCGCGTCGGCCCCGCACCAGGCGGAACGACCGATCGATTCCGCTTCGAAATCGCCGGATGCGCTTCCCAACAAACGTCGGCAGTGGACCATCGTGTTCTCTCCCTCACGGGAAGCCTCGGCTCGCGGCCTCAATGTGAACACCGTCCGTGAACGGTTGAAGCATGTGGGCGAGGTGATTTCGGCCACCCCCAGCGTGGGGACCGACGGAAAGATCAGTTTCCGCTTCGTCCTTGCCAGCGATGAGCACGAGTCGACCTTCGACGAATGGCGACAGGACGGACTGGCGGTCTCGCTCGCGGAAGGACTGACCGCGCCCGCGGCGGTCCCGCAAGAGGGGCGCCACGAAATCAATGAAGCTGCTCGGGAGGTCAGCCCGTCGCGGCTGATGCCCTCCAACGTCGTCCGCGTCGATCTTGAACGTCTCGACGAACTGATGCGGCTCGTTGGAGACCTCGTCGTCAGCCGGTCGCGACTCCAACAGGAACTCGAGCGCGTCGGCGGATCCGGAGGTCGACACGAGTCCCGTGCGCTCGACGAGATCAACCACGCCATGGAACGTCAGCTGCGCGACCTTCGCGAAGGCCTGATGCGCGTGCGGCTGGTCCCCATCGGGGAGATTTTCGCCCGCATGCACTTCGTGGTTCGTGATCTGATCGGCGACCAGGGAAAGCAGGCGAGTCTTCTCATCCGAGGCGAGACGACCGAGATCGATAAGTTTCTCGTCGAACGCATGATGGACCCGCTGCTCCACCTGGTGCGGAACGCGATTTCGCACGGGCTCGAAACGCCGGACGAGCGGCGTGCGGCCGGAAAACCCCCGGCGGGAAGGCTGGAGCTCCGTGCGTCGGCCAACGGTGAAACGATCCAGATCGAGCTCGAAGACGATGGTCGCGGCATCGATCGAAACACGGTCCTGCGACGGGCGCGCGAGGCGGGACTCGTCCCCGCAACAATTGTCGCCCTGGATGACGCTTCTCTGCTGGATGTCCTCTGCTCGCCCGGGTTCTCCACCCGGGATGAGGCGGACCGGGCGAGCGGGCGCGGCGTTGGCATGGCCGTCGTCCGTTCGACGGTGGAAGAACTGGGCGGGACGATCCTCCTCGAAACCGAGCCCGGAATGGGCACGCGGTTCTCGATCCAGCTGCCGCTGACGCTGGCCATTGCCGACTCGCTGATCGTCGAAGTGGCCGGACAACTGTACGCCGTCCCCCAGGTCGCGGTGAGGGAGGTGCTCAAGCTTCAACCGGCGGACCTGACGACGATGGAGAACAACGAATTGATCCGCCATCGCGACACGGTCCTCCCGCTGGTGCGGTTGTCGGAACTGTTCGGAAAGCCTATGCGGCGCGACGGCGCGTTTCACGCGTTGGTGGTGGGCTTCGGTCTCTCGGGGCTGGCGATCGGAGTCGAGCGCGTGGTGGGGCTGCGAGAAATTGTGGTGCGGGCCCTGAACGACCCTCTGATTCGCGTGCCGGGCATCTCCGGTGCGACGGAACTCGGGGACGGGCGCGTCGTATTGATTCTCGACACCGCCCAGCTCGTGCGCACTTTCTGTCGTCGCAGCGCGTCTTCCGAGCGGAACGATTCGGGAATGCAGCGTCCCCGCACGATCGGAACCTCCGCGTCCTCATAATTCCTCCGGAATCGCTCCCAATCGGGTCGCCGCAGCGTTCACAATGCAAGCGACGTTCGAGGCCTCGGCTTCCTTCGGACAGGAACACGTTTGTGACTGCCTCTCAATCGTTCGACTCGACCTTCATTCTCTGCGAGCTGGCGGGGACAACCTATGCCATCCGCAGCCAGGCCGTGCGCCAGATGGAGATGGTCGAGCAGATCACGCCGGTCCCCAACGCCCCCGATTTCGTGGAAGGAGTCGTCTTCTCGCGCGGGCAGGTGGTCCCCGCGATCAGCCTGCGAAGACGGTTCGGATTCGAGCCTCGCCCTCACGACCTGAAGAGTCGGCTGATCGTCATTTCGCATGCGAATCGGATCGTCGGATTGCTGGTCGATGGGGCCCGGGAGTTCATCTCCATTTCCGAAGAACAGCAGCAGGACCCGCCGGAAGCACTGGCGGCGATGAGCGGGCGGTATCTGCAGGCGATTGCGCGCGTGAACGAGCGATTGATTCTGATTCTGGATCTCGAGGCGGTGCTGAATTTCAGCGCCTCGCTGGATGAAGCGGTTTGAGTGGTTGTTGTCGTCCGGTCAGGTTGGCAGAAAAGGACAAGGCGATGGTTTCTCGTTCGAGTCGCGGAAAGTCACCGGCAGGCGACGAGGCCGCACGGATCCTTCACGAGACGGACGAGGTCGCGCAGGCGACGCGGGGCCTCGCGGCGACTGCAGCCGAAATCGTGCGCGGGGTGGAAAACCAGACGCGATCCATCGAAGGAGCCGTCGACCTCGCCAATTCGGTCGCGTCCTCCCTGAAGGACACGAAGCTGCAGGCGACGACGATCGTCGAATCGGTCGAGGTCGTCGCCTCGTCAGTCAACGAGCTGGCGGCGTCGATCGAAGAGATCGACGCGACGACGCGGCAGATGGCGTCGAGCGTCTCGGACTCGTCCGTCACCATCGAGCAGACGTCCGCCTCGATCCGGCGGGTGACGTCCAATGCCGAGAGCATGGCCGGGTCTTCGACGCAGGTGAAGTCGGCCATGCTGCAGATGGCGGCATCCGTCAAGCAAATCGCCTCGGATGCGACCGACATGACGTCGTCCGTCGAGGAGACCGCGTCAACCATCGAGGAGATGGCCCGTTCGGTCAGGGGGGTCGCTGACAGCACGGTCGATCTCAGTGTGGCGGCCGAGCAGACTTCCTCGTCGATCAATGAGATGGCGGCGTCGATCGAGCAGGTGGGGGCGACCACAAAGACCCTGTCGGCGACCGTCGAAGAAGTGGCAACATCGATCGAGCAGATGTCGCGATCGGTCGCGGGGACGGCTCAGAACGTCGACCGCATTGCGGAAGCCGCGAACGACGCCGCGACGACGGCGACCGAGCTCGATCGCTCGATCAAGTCCGTGGCCGTGATGGCCCGGCAGGCGGACGAGGCGACCCGCCGCGTCGTGATGAGCGCGGAAGAGGGGGGCGAAGCCGTCCAGAAGTCGATCAAGGGGATCGTGCGGGTCCGTGAGTCGATCGGCCAGTCGGCAGGCGTGATCAAGGAGATGGGGAAGCGAGCCTCCGAGATCGGCGGCATCATCGGGACGATCAACCTGATTTCCGAACGAACGAATCTGCTCTCATTGAATGCGTCGATCGAAGCGGCCCGTGCGGGAGAGGCGGGGCGCGGATTTGCCGTCGTCGCCGAGGAGATCCGCAACCTGGCGGACCGGGCGGCGCGAGCGACCGCCGAAATTGAAACGATTATCCGTTCTCTGCAGGACGTGGCTCAGGAAGCCGTGACCGCCTCGGCGGACGGGATGCGGATCGCGGACGAATCGAGCGAGCTGGCGGAAGGCGGCATGGCGGGGCTGCGGAGAATCCTTACCGGGGTGAAGGAATCGTCGACGCTCGTGGGACAGATCGCCCAGGCATGCCAGGAACAGGCGAATGCCGGCCAGAGCGTGGTGACGTCCATCGCGACGACGGCCGCGGAGGCGAAGCTGGCGGCCACCGGCACCGCGGAACAGGCGAAGGCCGCGCAGAGCGTGGTGACATCCACGATCAACCTGCGAAAGATGGCGGTGCAACTCGCCCAGGGGATGGACGAACAGGGGAAAGCCGCACGCGAAATCGTGAAGGCCGGGCAAAGCACGCGCACCCTGGCCGAGCAGGTTCGCCGTGCGACGAACGAGCAGGCGACCGGCGCAGCGCAGATCGCACAGGCCATGAGCGCCGTGCGGAAAGGAATGGAATCGAGCGCCCGGGCGATCCTCGAACAGACGCGCGCGAGTGACGAGATCGGACGGCAGACCGATCACCTCGGCACGATGATCGAAAGCGTGGCGGGCGGCATGGCTGAACAGTCCAAGGCCACCGAGGAAACGGCCCGTTCGGTCAAACTCATTCGACAGCAGGCGGCCGAAGTGGCCAAGGGAATTTCGGAGCAGGCTCAGGCCTGCCGCCTGATGCGGAAATCGGTCGAGCAGATCACGCGGCAGATCGCATTGATCGCCAAGGCGAATCAGGATCATGAGACAAGCACGGTTGACATTCTACAACGGCTGACGGAGATTCGATCGGTGACGGCTCAGAATGCCGTCGGCGTTCGCGAGACCGAGAAGGGCCTCGCGAATCTTCGCGATCGGACGCAGCTACTGTCGACCATCTCTGAAGAGATGACGGTCGCCCCGAAATCGGCGGCTCGCCGCACGCCTCCCACCGCGAAAAAACCGACACGGAAGCCAAGAAAGAAATCGTCGTGAACCGACAGGCGGCCGATGACAGCACTGCGAGCGGTCGGCCGAGTCCGCAGGAGCTCAGCGCCGCGGAAGATGAGTCTCTCGCGGCGTCGCACGTGATGGCGCTCTCCAGTCCGGACTGGCGGGTTCGCCGGGATGCCGTCGCTGGTCTCGTGGCCCAGGGTGGGGTCGAAGCCGTCAATGCCCTCCTCCGCGGGCTGGCCCAGCATCATCGAGATCCCGGAACGCTCAACGCCGTGCTGCAGGCCCTGGAGGCGATGCGGGCCGATGTCGTCGACCCCCTGGCCGCAATGCTGCGCGATTCCGAAGCCGATCTGCGAATCTACTCCGCACACGCCCTGGCACTGACGCTCGACCTGCGGGCGATCCCTCCGCTGCTTGCGGCTCTTGACGACCCCGACTCGAACGTCGTCTATCATGCGATTGAATCGCTGGGGCAGCTGAAGGCAGGGGATGCGTCCGAGCGACTGGCGCAGTTCGCGGAGTCTCGCGATTTTTCCGTGGCACTGACGGCTCTTTCGTCGCTGTCATCCATTGACGAGGCGAGCATCGCGCCGCGGCTGGTTCCGCTTCTCGATGACGACGTCTTGCGGGATGCGGTGCTCGAAACCCTCGGCGTGCTTGGCGACCTGGAGTCCGTGGCGCCGATGCTGAGCAGACTCGAGCGCGGCGAGGTGTCGGTCGGGGTGATCGCGAAAGGGCTCGCCTCGATCCATGATCGTCAGTTGCGGTCCGGTCGCGGCGGAGATGTGCCCGCACTCCTGACAGGTTGTCTTACGGATGCGGGAAAACGGCGCTTGATCGAGTCGGCTCCGACGGCCGCGCCGTCCGACATCGCCGCGCTGGCCAAAGTCCTCGGTTGGTTACCCGGCGACGAAAGCATCCCTGCGTTGATGGTGCTGCTGGAACGTGCCCCGGAGGTTCCGGAGGTCGTCGATGCCATCGTGCGGAAGGGACGCGGCGCGTCGAGCTTCCTTGTCACCCGGTTACGGCATCTGCAACGCGAGGTTCGGCAGTCGGCTCTTCAGGCCCTGGGTCTCATCGGCGATTCCGACACTTCTTCGGCCGTTCGCGAGGTGCTGGCTGATCCGGAGGTGATGCTGCAGGCCGTCGTCGCCCTGGCGCGGATCGGCGACGCGAGTTCCAAGCGGTCTGTCCAGGAATTGCTGGGCCATCCGGAAGCGCAGGTACGACGTGTCGCGGTGTCGGCGCTCAATTCTCTGGGGTCGCTCGCCCCGGCGGAAGTCGAGCGGGCACTCAGCAGCGGCAATGCGGCGGTGCGGGAATCGGCCACGCGGATCTGCGGCTACGCCGGACTTCAGGAATTCGCCGAACCTTTGCTGGAGCGGTGTGGAGACGAGAACGACGGTGTGCGACGGGCGGCCATTGATGCGATTGTGTTGCTGGACGACGAGCGGGCGCTGGCCGCACTCGTGCGGGGGCTCGCGGATCGGAGTTCGAGCGTCCGTAAAGCAGCGGCCCGAGGGCTGGCGCACTTGTCGAGCGCAGCGGTCTGCTCCCCCCTGCTCGGGGCCGTGCTGGATCCGGATCCCTGGGTTCGTTATGAGGTTGTGCGGTCACTGGGCATTCGTCGCGCGCTGGAAGCCCGCGAAGTCTTTCTGCAACTTGCGGTGAACGACCCGGCGATCCCTGTACGTATTGCCGCAATCGAGGGTTTGTTGACGACGGCTGACTCGACGTTGGAGCCGCAGCTATTGGAGTGGGCCCAGTCCCCCGATCCGGACATCGCCCAGGCGGCGATCCGCGGTCTCGGACGATTTCACAGTCCGAATGCACTCCGGATTCTGCTCTCGTCAATCGAGTCGGCACATGTCGCGACGCGCCGCAATGCGATCCACGCTCTGGCGGCGAGCGGCCAGACGGGAGCAGTCGACGCTCTTTCGCGGTTGGCCGCAGCAGATCCCGAACGGCCGATTCGCCATGCGGCGCTGTCTGCCCTCGCGGAGGTCCCGAATCCGCAAGCCGTATCCGCACTCATCGCCGCACTGGAACGTCCCGACCTCCGCACACCGGCAATCGACGCGTTGATCCGCCTTCCCGAGAACCGGATCGGAGAATTGAGCGCTGGACTGCGACACTCGTCAGTCGATGTCCGGCGATCGGTCGTGTCGGCATTAGAACGAGTTTCGTCCGCGACGGCAGCAGAACTACTCCAAACGGCGACCTGCGATCCGGCACGGATTGTGCGGATGGCCGCCCTGCGGGCGATCGGCCGTCATTCCCTCTCGGCGAGGCTTCCTCCGTTGGACTCGACTTCGGCAAGCGGGGAAGCGGGCTGATGTGGTCATCCCACGAGTCGCTGAGTTGCTCCGAGCGGGAGTTCCTCGTTCTGAGAGACCTGATCCGCGAGAGAACCGGGAATTTCTACGACGATGGGAAGCGTGAGTTGCTGGCGGAACGGCTCTCCCCGCGAGCGATTGAACTCGGGTTCGAATCCTTAATCGACTATTATTATCTGTTGAAGTACGGGCCCGGAGCGGAAGAGGAGTGGCGGCACGTACTCGACCAGCTCAGCGTTCCAGAGACCTATTTCTGGCGCGAATACGAGCAGATCCGGGCATTGGTTCAGAACATTGTTCCGGCCCACTTTGCGCGTTCGAACGCCACTCCGCTGCGCATCTGGAGCGCAGCCTGTGCGGGTGGGGAGGAGCCTCTTTCGATTGCGATCGCGCTCCGCGAGGCTGGCTGGCTCGATTCACGGATCGAGATCATCGGCAGCGACGGCAGCCGCCAGGCGATTGACCGGGCGCGGGCGGGGATTTTTCGCGAACGAGCGATTCGGAATCTTCCGCCCTCCATTTTGAGCAAATATTTCCAGCCGGAGGGAAAGAACTGGCGAATCGATCGCGAACTGGTGAATCTTATCCGGTGGGAGACGGTGAACCTCGCTTCGCGGACCGAGGTGGAGCGATGTCTTCCCGCAGACGTCATCTTTTGTCGCAATGTATTTATTTATTTCGACATGGAAGCGGTCCGGGCGACCGTCGGCTGGTTCGCGAAGGGACTTCCGAAGACGGGATACCTGTTTGTCGGCATCTCCGAATCGCTGCTGCGGGCAACGGACGAGCTCGAGCTGAAAGACGTGGGCGGCATTTATGCCTACGTCCGCAGCCGCTGAGTCCCTCGTTTGGCGCTTGCGGAGCCGAGTGGTCAACTCCCTCAAATCCTCTCCAACTCGATCGACCGGCGGCCGGGGAGTTCCCAGTGAATCAGCCTCGGGTGAAAGTTCTGGTGGTCGACGATTCGGCTTATGTCCGCAAAGTCTTCGGACAGATGCTCGGACACTCGCCCGATCTGGCAATCGTGGGGATTGCGCGCGACGGGGCCGAAGCCCTCGAATTGATCGAACGTCTTCAGCCCGATGTCGTGACGCTCGACCTCGTGATGCCCGGGTTGGATGGGATTTCCTTCTTGCGCGCGCAGGCGGAACGGCGCCCCGTTCCCGTCGTGGTGGTCAGCATGTCCCCCGAGAGCAGCGCGCTGGTACTGCAGGCGCTCGAACTCGGCGCCGTTGACTTCGTTCAGAAACCGACGGCCCTCGCCACCGAACGGCTCTTCGAGATCCAGGATGAACTGACTCGGAAAATCCTCGCAGCCGCTCGCGCGCGTGTGCAACGGTTCGATTCCCTGCCGCGGGTCGCGGGCCCGGTCGAACCGACCGAGCCCACCATCCGGACGGCATTCGATGCCATTGTCATCGGCGTCTCGACCGGCGGCCCGCAAGCCCTGAGGTATCTCATTCCGCAGCTTCCGGCCTCGCTCGCGGTTCCGGTGGCAATTGCCCTGCATATGCCGCCGGGCTACACTCCCTGGTTGTCGGGCAGCTTGAACGATGTTTCAGAGCTTGAGGTCGTCGAAGCGGTCGACGGGATGCCCCTCTGTCCCGGCCGGGTCATGATTGCGCCTGGCGGCAGTCATCTGAGATTCCGCCGCGTGTCGGCCAGCGAAGTGCTGGCAATCGTCTCTCGAGAGCCGAAAGGGACGCCCCATTACCCTTCGGTCGACGTCCTGTTTCGTTCGGCGGCCGAAACCTACAATGACCGCGTCCTGGCGGCTGTCCTCACGGGGATGGGGTCGGACGGAACAGAAGGTGCGGCCTGGGTGAAGGCGAATGGTGGAACCGTCATCACCGAGTCCGAGGAAACTTGCGTGGTCTACGGGATGCCCCGGTCGGTGGTGGAAGCCGGTCTCAGCGATCGGAGCATTCCTTTGGGCCAATTGCCGCGCACGATTCGAGAGATGATCTGATGGCGCGACTTCTTGTCGTGGACGACTCGACGCTCTCTCGAAAAATCTCCCGGCAGATTCTGGACGGGATGGGGCACGAGGTGCTCGAAGCGGGGGACGGCATCGCCGCGCTCGAGTGTTATTTTCTGGAAAAGCCGGATCTCGTCCTGCTCGACATCACAATGAAAGGGATGAACGGAATCGAAGTCCTGTCGAAGTTGCGTGAAATGGATGCCGAAGCGCGCGTGGTCATCGCCACGGCGGACGTCCAGCGGTCCACCCGCACCCTCACGCAGGAAGGGGGGGGCGAAAGGCTTCGTTTCAAAGCCCTTGATGGCGGACGAGGTGATGACTGCGGTCGATGCCGCACTGAGGGGAGCTCAGTGATGGAGTTGACCGAACAGCATCGGGACGCGCTCGCAGAGCTGATCAACATCGCCTTTTCACGGACTGCGGCGTCCCTCTCGGATCTCACGCAGAATCGAGTCGAGCTCGAAGTTCCCGAAGTCGCCCTCTATTCGATCGACAAGCTCGAAGCCGGCCTACGCAAGTTCGTCAGCGGCGAAGTGGCGTCGGTGCATCAGATATTTTCCGGTCCGGTGGCCGGTGACGGACTGCTGCTGATGAATCATGATGGCGCGGCGGAACTGGTGCACCTGCTGACAGGAGAGGATGCCCCCAGCGGCCGTCTCCGCTCTTCGGCCAAAGAGGTCCTCTCGGAAATCGGCAACATCCTGCTCAACGCCTGCATGGGCATCTTCGGCGATCTGCTGGAAGTGCGGTTCACGTTCACGGTTCCTCGCCTGCACCTTGAGGCGCTGGGCAACCTGCTCGATTCGCTGGTCATCGGCAAGGAAGGACTGAAGCATGCGCTGGTCGCCGGGGCCATGTTCCGGGTGCAGAACAGCGAAGTGACCGGCTGCCTGGCGATTGTGCTGGGCGTCGATTCGTTCGAGCGGCTGGTGCACGGAGTCGACGAGTGGGCGGGGCGGGCAACCTCCTTTCCTCGAGCGAAGATGGCGGAATAGTCTCTTCCCTGGAATGTCAGTCCAAGGTGCGGGCGTTGTGGAACGCCCGCCGTTCCTGTTGAAACGAGTCCGCGGCAATGGGCCTGAGCGAAACGGCACTTCGCGAACTGGGCGAAGTGACATACTGGGGAGTCTTCACGACCGACGCCGATTTGATCATCACCGGTTGGAACCGGTGGCTGGAGATGCACAGTTCGCTCTCCGCCGAGCACGTCGTCGGACGCAACCTCCTCGAAGTCTTCCCGGCTGTCGCCGAACGCCGCATCGAGCGGTTCTATCGGCAGGCACTCGAGGGAAAGATGGTCGTTCTCTCCCAACGGCTTCATAAGTACGTCATCCCGCTTCCTTCGTCGCTTCCCGACGACGACGAGCCTCTGATGCAGCAGTCGGGGCACATTGCCCCGCTGATGTCGGAAGGCCGGATCATCGGAACGCTGACGTTGGTCGAAGATGTCTCGGATCGCGTCGTCTACGAACGCGAACTGCGGGCGCGAGCCATGGAGCAACAGGCGATCGCGGCCCTCAGCCAGGAGGCCCTGTCCGGCGAGCCGACCGAAGCACTTTTCAGGAACGCGGTCTTGGAAGCGACGCGGATCCTCGAACTCGATTATTGCCGAATCGTCGAGCTTTCGGGAAAGAATTGCCCCCCCGCGATCGTCGTTCAATCCGATTCGCCGCAGCCAGCTCAGACTTCGGAACTCGGATCGGACGCCTCACTGCTGTTCCAGCGAATCCTCGCTTCGGACGAGCCGGTGCTGCTGCCGGGTTCTTCCGGCGACTTCGATGTCGCGATTCCGCCAGAGCTTGAAGGCCGCGGACTGCAGAGCGGCATCGAGATTCCGTTGCGGGCCGGCGCCCATTTTCAGGGAAGCCTGGGAGCGTACCGGTCGTCGCCGCGGCGATTCTCAGCCGACCATGTGCGATTTCTGCAATCCGTGGTCAACGTTCTCGGCATGGCATCCCAGCGGCGGTATCTTGAGTCCGAGCTGCGGCAGCACGTATCGCAGCTTGCGGACGCTGATCGCCGCAAGAACGATTTCCTGGCGATGCTGGCGCACGAGCTGCGAAATCCGCTGGCGCCGATCCGACATGCCGTCGCCTTGCTCGGCTTCACCGACCTCGAAGAGGCCGCCTCAATCGAAGCCCGGCAGATCATCGATCGGCAGGTCGAGCACCTTGTCCGCCTCGTCGACGATCTTCTCGATGTCGCTCGGATACTCCGCGGCCGGGTCGAGCTGCGGAGGGAACCCGTCGAACTCGCGCATGTCGTCAACCGTGCCGTCGAAACGTCGCGGCCGCTGATCTCATCCCATCGTCACAAGCTCTCGATTTCGCTTCCCCCGGAAACCCTGTGGGTCAACGGCGACGCGGTCCGGTTGGCGCAGGTCGTCAGCAATCTTCTCAACAACTCAGCCAAGTACACCGAGCCCGGCGGCGAGATTCGCCTGGCGACCGAGCGCCGCGGGTCGGAAGCCGTCATCCGCGTCCGGGACAACGGGGTCGGCATCGATCCCAGGTTTCTGCCGCACGTCTTTGATGCTTTTATCCAGGCCGACCGTTCGATCGCCCGCTCGGAAGGAGGACTGGGGATCGGCTTGACGCTTGTGCGGTCGCTTGTCGAGCTGCACGACGGACGGGTTTCGGCGGCCAGCGAAGGGATCGGGAAAGGGAGCGAGTTCGCGGTTGAACTGCCGCTGCTCAGCGCGGCGCCAACCAGGGAGAAGCTCGAATTCGCGCCGTCGACGTCCCGGCCGCTTCGGATCCTCGTCGTGGACGACCACGCAGGCTCGGCGAAGCTGCTGTCGAAACTTTTGTCCAAGTTCTGGGGGCACGAGGTCGAGGTGGCGCACGATGGCCACGCCGCGCTGGAAGTCGCTGAACGATTCCACCCGGAACTCGTGCTGCTCGATATCGGGCTCCCGGGACTGAGCGGTCTCGAAGTCGCGGAGCGATTGCGGCAACTCCCCGCAACACAGGAAGCGATGCTGGTCGCGCTGACCGGTTATGGTCAGCTCGAGGATCGGGATCGTTCTCGTCAGGCGGGATTCGACGAGCACCTCGTCAAGCCGGCGTCAGTGAACGATCTCCAACGGCTGTTCGCCCATGCGAAGTTGAAATGAGACGATGTCATTCGGCGCTGAGCGGCTGGTGCCAGACCTCCGCCGAAAGCTCGCCGTTGCAAGGTGCATCCATACGGGACGTTCCGAAAACGTCACCGGCAGCGTCTGTTGACAGCCACTGCCGATCAGAGTCCGATACATGTTCTGCTTCAATGAAACTCTTCGGACGACGAATGAAAGTCGCGCTGTTCATCCCTTGCTACGTCGACCAGTTCTTCCCGCAGGTCGGCCTCGCAACCGTCGATTTGCTCGAGTCGCAGGGAGTCGAAGTCGAGTATCCCGAGGATCAGACCTGCTGCGGACAGCCGATGGCCAACACCGGCTGCGTCGCCGAGGCGCGGCCGCTCGCGGAAAAATACTTCCAGACGTTTCGGGCGTACGACTACGTCGTGTGTCCTTCGGGAAGTTGCACGGCGATGGTCCGTGAGCACTACGAAGAGTTCGCCCATGGGGGCGCGGAATTCAAGGCGCTCTGTGCTCGGACGTACGAACTGTGCGAGTTCTTCACCGATGTGCTGAAGGTCGAACGGCTGCCGGGACGATTCCCGCACCGCGTCGGGCTTCACCAGAGCTGCCACGGGCTCCGCGAGTTGCGGTTGGGGAGTTCCAGCGAAATGGTCGGGGCATCTTACAGCAAGGCTCGCACCCTGCTCGAATCGCTCGAGGGAATCACGCTGACCGAGTTGACCCGTCCCGATGAATGCTGCGGGTTTGGAGGCACCTTCGCGGTCAGCGAGGAAGCCGTTTCGTGCATGATGGGGAACGACCGCATCTTTGACCACGAGCAGGCCGGCACCGAAGTGATGACGGCGGTCGATATGTCGTGCCTCATGCACCTCGGAGGACTGATCAAGCGGCAGAAGAAGCCGCTTCGCGTCATGCACATCGCGGAGCTTCTGCGCGAAGCGGCATCGAGGATTTAGCTCCGATCGGCCAGGGCCGACGGGTTTGAGACGGCGCCCTTGGATCGTGTCAGGGCAGGAGGCTCACGACGCCGCCGTGTCGAGCGGCCGGCAAGCGGTCAGGCCGTCGCAAGTGCTTCGCACCGCCTTTCAGCGTGCCTGGAAATGCATCCTGGGAACCGTCGATGCGGGGTCAGCGCTTGGTCTCGGGCGGCGGCACGAATATCCTCAGGCATTCCGCCGTCCGTCCTCTTTCGTCCCGGGCCCCGCGATGCGATCCCTTCTCAACGAGGTTGAAATTCAGGAGCGGGTGAAGACGCTCGGCAACCAGTTGTCGACCGAGTATGCGAACCGACCCTTCACGGTGCTCGGCGTGTTGACGGGAAGCATCGTCTTCGTGGCGGACGTCATTCGCCAGATTCGCGTCCCGCTGCAGGTCGGTTTCGTGCGAGCGTCCAGCTATCGCGGACGGACGACGCGCAGCGGGGCTCTGCAGCTCGAGCTGGACCTGCTGCCGGACATTGAAGGGCGCGATGTCCTTGTCGTCGACGACATTTTTGACACGGGGCGCACGCTGGCGGCGCTCTGCGACGTCCTTCGCGACCGCCATCCGCGCAGCCTGCGTTCGGCCGTGCTGCTGACCAAGCGGGGCCGGGCCGAAGTGGAATATCGTCCCGACTTCAGCTGCTTCGAGATCCCGGATGAATTCGTCGTCGGCTACGGGCTCGACTACAATGGCGAGCACCGGCATCTGCCATCCATCGTCGTGCTGGAAGAAGGCGATCTCTGATCGCCTGCCTGCGGAGAAAAGTCGACAATATCCGTGGCTCGGGCACACCGGCCCGAGAGTCCGTCGGTCAGTTCCCCTTGTTGCGTCGGCTTGAGGACCGCGCGAGGGAAATCAAAGGCGTCCGCACGCCTACAGCAACTCGTTGATCGGAGCGCCTTCGGACAGAATGGGGAGCGGACGGCCGGCGTGATCCTTGAAAGCGAGGGTCGTATCGATGCCCATCACGCGGTAGACCGTTGCGAGCACGTCGCCCGGCGTCAGGGCTCGCTGGATCGGGTGCTCGGCCCGCTCGTTGGTGGCGCCGACGATCGCGCCTCCCTTGATGCCTCCGCCGGCCATCATCACGGAGATGGCGTTTCCCCAGTGATCGCGCCCCGGAATCGGAATGCCGGGCTGACCATTGTTGATCCGCGGGGTACGGCCGAACTCACCCATGACGACCAGCAGCACGTCGTCCAGCATTCCCCGATCGGTCAGGTCGTCGAGCAGGGCTGCGACCGCGCGGTCCACATGCGGGAGCTTGTAGCCGTGTCCCTTTTCGATGTTCGAATGGTCGTCCCAATGGGGCATGTCGACCGTGACGAAACTGCAGCCTGCTTCAACGAGGCGGCGCGCCATCAACGTGTAGTAACCCCAAGGGCCGCCGCCGTAGCGGTCGATCTGCTTCGGATCCTCGCGGCTCATGTCGAAGGCTTCTCGCGCTCGGCCTCCGAGGATCATCGAGACCGCTTCCTGGCGGTTGCGGTCCATCGAATCCATCACGCCGGTCTGGTCGACTTCGCGCCTGATGCCGTCGAGCCGGCCCAGAAGGTCAAACCGCTCGCCCGAACGCGTCGCTTCGCCCGTGCCGCTGCTGAAGTTTTCCAGGCACTTCGGCTTGAGAATCGGCCCCCCCTGGTTGGCGCCGAGGTACTTCTGCTCGGTCTGCACGTCAAACGGGTTGTAGGCCGCACCGAGGTAAGCCGCCCCCTGGTATCCGGGAAAGAGATAGACGCTTTGAGCCGCGGGGAGGCCGACGTACGCCGGGACGCCCGGCTTGTTGGAGCCTTTGACGCGCGAAACGTAGGAACCAACCGACGGATACTTCTGGGGGAGATTGACGGACGTGGAGCCGAACTTTCCGGTCAGCATCCAGTGGGCGCCGGCGAAGTGGTCGCCATTGTCGTGATGGACCGACCGGATGAAAGCCATCTTGTCGGCGAATTTTGCGTGGAGCGGCAGCGACTCGGAGACGAACATGCCCGGCACGTTCGTCGGAATCGCGCCCCACGGGCCGCGGTATTCGGCGGGGGCCTCGGGCTTCGGATCGTATGTCTCGAGCTGGCTCGGCCCGCCGTCGAGCCACATCAGGATGACCGACTTGCTGTTGCGAGCGGCCGACCCTTCGGCCCGCAGCCGGTTCAGGTCGGCGAGCGAAAGACCCGCGAGGCCGAGAAAACCGGCCTTCAATGCGGTGCGGCGGGAGATCCCCGCACAATTGCGGGCGGCAGCGCCGTGACGAATCTCGAGCATACGGACCCCGTCAGAGGAAACGCTGGAAAATCGAGCATCAGGCGGAGGGAACGCGTCGCGACGCCACCCGTCGAAGAGATATCGACATTTGCTTCTCCGAGGAATCGTACTCAAGCCGTAGCCCCCTCACAAGGGGCGCAAACCGCACCATCGGATGAAGTCGTCCAACTGCTCGGCCTCCTCGGGCGACATCCCAGCCATCCGTCGAGTTCTTCGATCGATTCCATGGGCGGCGTCCGCCGCGACGAGCGCTTCACTTGCCGTATTCACCATGGTTCGAAATCATGGCCGCATGTCGCCGGATGAAAAGTCAGAATTGTTTCGCGTCGAGAATCCTCGTGACTGGGCACTGGAGCCGAGCCCGCATGGGCCGGAAGCCACGTTGGGACTGCCCGATGTGCCGGGCGGCTGGCATTGTCGCGTGTTCCGATCTCGGGCGGAGGAATTCCGTCTAACGGTGCCCGCTGAGCCCGACGCGTTCCTGGACGATCCCGCCGTTCTGGAAGCCAATCGCGCGGACGATTACATGCCCTACTGGGGGTTTTTGTGGCCGGCGGCCCCTCCCATGGTGGGAGCGGTGCTCGCCGCCGAATGGCCCGCGAGCGCGACGGTCCTCGAAATCGGTTGCGGGATCGGGCTTGTCGGACTGGCCGCACTCCGGCGTGGACTCCGGGTGACGCTCAGCGACTACGACCAGACCTCGGTCGATCTTGCGCGACACAATGCACGGCAGAATGGTTACGAAGCGGATGGCCTGGTGCTCGATTGGCGACGACCGACAGAACAGCGCTTCGACGTCATCCTCGGAAGCGACGTGACCTACGAAGTGCGAAATCACGGCCCAATTCTCGACGTCATCGGGACGATGTTGAATCCAGGGGGCGTGGCGTGGATTGGCGATGCGGGGCGTCAGATCTCGGCGGGGTTTCTGCCCATGGCCCAAGAGCGAGGGTTTGAGGTCGGGTTGTTTGATGCTTCGGGTCGTACGCTGCCTCGATTGAATGTCGGTGAGTTCCAGTTGTTCGTTCTTCGCCGCTGACCCGGCGCGTCGCGGCGGCTCGGGCGATCCCCCGCGGGAGTCGCGATTCCCCAGGGGCCACGTCCCGCTATGATTCTCCCGCCGTCCGGTTTGCGCTCCTCCGCGTAATTGCGTGTCCCGGCTCCGACGTCTCCAGATCGAGAGAGTCTCGTGAAGCGGCTTCAAGTCGGACTGATCCTGACGCTGTTTCTGCTCCCCTTCCTCACCCTCCTGGCAGCCGGCGGCTGGGCGCTTTGGAAGGAAGGTTTGATCCTGTGGTTGTGGTGGATCATTCCCCTCTGCTGGGGCCTCGTCTTCGTGCTCCAGAAATGGTGGAAGCTCTTCGTCATCCCGATGCCGGCAATGACGATCGAGCCGCCGCTGCATTGGACCCCGCAGGACAAGGCCGCCTTGGCACTGGTCGAAGCGCGGCAGAAGAAGGTCGCCGAGGTCCCGCCCGAGCGACTGGCCGAGCCGCGGTTTTATGTCGATGTCGCCCGCGAAGTCTCGTTCGAGATTGCCAGGCACTATCATCCCAAGGCGTCGAACCCGTGGAACTCGGCCACGATGATCGAGATCCTCGCGGCGGCGCAGCTGGCTCTCGCTGACGTTGAGGAATGGGCCAGCCGCTACGTCCCGGGCAGTCACGTTGTCAGCCTGGGGACGTGGCGGACGCTCGAACGGGCGAACCAGTGGATGGAGACTGCGACCA
>JADZEF010000371.1 GCA_020850695.1 Planctomycetaceae bacterium
GCGATCAGGTCCTGTCCGACATTCACTCTGGCAGCTTGACTCTGCGAAGTCGTGTCGGCAGGAAACAGCTCATCAAGGCCGAACGCGACGTCACGTTGAAGACCTTATAAATCTCGCGCACATGGTTGTGAACCGTATGCGGGCTCAGATGGAGCCGGGCAGCGACAGTCTTCTCCGCCAAACCATCCAGCAGCAATCGCAGGACACGCGTCTGGGCTTTGGATAGGCGAAGCGCCAAATGGTCCTCCCGAGCGGCGAGTCTGTGCGTGGAATCGATCGAATCAGGAATGTGATCCGTTTGAAGAGGTCCGCGGCACAGTCGGAAACTGAACACTCCGAAACGAACAACTCCCTCGATCGGAAGTTCCGCCTCGGCAATTGGCGTGTCGTTAATGAACGTTCCGTTTCGACTCTCGAGATCGCAAATAATCACCTGCTTCTTCTCAAGCACGATCTTTGCGTGCTGTCGGGAGACGCTCGGGTCCTTCAAAACCAAGTCGCATCGCGACGATCGCCCGACCAACCGATCGCCGTTCAACAGATAGTGGTCGCTCAGCCCGACGAGAAACAGTTCATCCACGTCCTTTTGCCCTCCGTTCCGCTGAAAATGACCTAAACAGGTCAGGAAATTGC
This sequence comes from Planctomycetaceae bacterium, assembly GCA_020850695.1. Classification (GTDB taxonomy): domain Bacteria; phylum Planctomycetota; class Planctomycetia; order Planctomycetales; family Planctomycetaceae; genus JADZEF01. The sequence goes on from JADZEF010000371.1 coordinate 634, forward strand.
AGGCTTGGTTCCCGAGAATTCCCCCCTGTCAGAACGAGGGCCTGAATTAGTGGATGTTTTCCTGTGTATTGATTTTTTCCTATGGGGACGGGTGGAGAACGTCCCAGTCGTTCCGTCTGGAACCTCAGACCAGCCGGAAATCGCCTGTCGACTGGACCTCGCCACCCGTCCTTTTTTCTGACTCTCCAAAGGAAATTCGATCGTAGAGACGATACTCGCTCTGAGTCAAGAAGCGTATCCTCATGTGCAGACTGGCGTTCTTCAGCGAACGTCTTCTTCCTTCTCCGAGTCGCGGGGATCACATGTGGAAGCTCTTGCTTGAGGTGGTGTCGCAACGCAAGGCCCGACGTTCGTGGAAGACTGGTGAATCCGAGGATGGCATCGAGTCAGCCTTGCGGCCGGTCATCGCATTCGAGCGAATCGGAACAAATCTGCGGCTGGTCAACCGCTTGATTCGAGATGATCGAGCCAGTTCTGGGCGCCCCATGGTTCTCCGCAATGACCGTGAGGTTGCCGTGCAACTCTTGATCAACCTCGTCGCGGACTCCAAAGAAAGAAGCGCCTACGAACGATACCTTGCGATTGTGATGCCTCAGACAAACCACAACAACGTTCCCGACGATCTGACCGTTCAGTTCATTTTAGACCGTCGGTGGTCACAGCTCAGCAGCAGTTTTCTTGGGGAATTCCTGCTGAATCCGACGGCAATCCGATACGTCGCCAGGAAGCTCATGGACACGCAGCCTGGCACATGGTTTGAATTGACCGACGAACGCCGGGGAGAAAACAAACCGACCAAGAGAAAGGCTTGAGCGTTCACCAGCATGTAATCGGAATCGCTAAATCACGCAATACAAGCGGCGATCGGCGGATCTTCCGGGAGCAGCGCCACTTCCGGTCACAGCGTCAACGGCCCTGGGAAATACCACTATAACTCTGGCGTCGTGGTGGTCGCCCGGTCGAGCGCCACGATGAGCGCAGCGATCCCGTCGATCAGCTCGCGAGTCCGCTTGTACCGGAACGGTGGAGTCCGCCAACCCTCCCGGTTTCCGCAGGACCGTGCCAAGCGCCTTGGTGACGTTCTTGCACCGTCACAGGCACAACTGCCCCGGCGTGTACCAGCACTTCGACACGGGTGTCACGGTCGTCGCCCGGTCGAGAGCCATGATCAGCGCGACGATGCCGTCGATCCGTTCGCGACTCCGATTCTTCGAGGGCTTCCAGTTGTCGGCAGCGTCTTTCTCGATGGCGACGTTCCCGGCCATCCAGCGAAGCACGGGGTGTGCGGCGTGGGAGATCTTCCGACAGAGTATCAGCTCTTCCAGTCGTTTCGTTGGTGCCGACATGCTGGCGTAACCCTGGCCGAAGGCGACCATCTCGAAGCCGTCCGATTCCAACTGGGTCGCCAACTGCGTGGCGTTCCAGCGGTCGATGGCGATCTCGCGGATCTGGAACCTTTTCCCGAGTTCCTCAATCCGCTTCCGGACGACGTCGTAGTCGACGACTTCGCCGGGCGTAGCCTCGATCAGCCCGGCACGAATCCACTGGCTGTAAGGGACCCGGTCCTTCCGCTCGCGAACACGAGCGCCCTCTTCCGGCACCCAGAAGAACGGCAGCACGTCGTAACCATCGTCAACCGGAAAGACCAGGACGAACGCCGAGATGTCCGTGGTGCTGGAGAGGTCCAGTCCGCCGAAGCATTCCTTCCCGTCGAGGTCGTCGAGCGGCGTTCCGCAGGCGTCCCACTTCTCCATGCTCAGCCAGCGCGTCTCCTGCTCCGTCCATTGGTTGAGCCGATAACGCCGGAAACTGTTCTCCTTGGCTGGGGATTCCTGTGCTTCCCGGCAGTCCTCGGCGAACTGCTCTGCCGAAATGGTGATGCCGAAGCCCGGATTCGCTTTCCGCCAGACCTCGGGGTCGGTCCAGTCGTCCTCCATCGAAGCCGCTGCCATGAACGCGAAGAACGACGGATCGTCGATGGTGCCGTCGAGCACCTTGGCCGCGTAGTCGTGCTGCTCCCAGCAGATCGAATGGCGGTCGAAGCCTGCGGTGGTGATTGCGAGGTGCAAGGGTTGACGGCGTGAAGCACCCGCATAGCGCAAAGTGTCCCACAATTCCCGCGACTTCTGGGCGTGAAGTTCGTCAATCAGCACGGCATGTGCATTGAGGCCTTCCTTCGCGGGCACGTCGGCGGAGAGTGCTCGATACACGCTCCGGTTGTGGTGGAAGACGATCCGCTTGGTCGAGCGGACCACCTGAAGGCGGGACTGCAGCTCGGGTGACGACTCCACCATGTTGGCCGCTTCGTTGTAGACGATCGACGCCTGGTCCCGGTCGATGGCGGCGCTGTAAATCTCAGCCCCCGGCTCCTTGTCCCCGGCGAGCAGATACAGGCTCAGGCCCGAGAACATCTGGCTCTTTCCATTCTTCTTGGGCACTTCGATGTACCCACGGCGATACCGGCGCGTCCCATCGGGTCGCTTCCAGCCGAACAGCGGCCCGATGATGTCCCGCCACTGCCAAGGAAGAAGCTCGAACGGTCGCCCGGCCCATTCACCTTTCGAGTGCCGCAGGAACTTCGTGAAGAACGTCCGGACCCGCTCGGCGGCCGCCAGGTCGAACCACCCGCCGTTCGACACAAACCGTTCGTCGGCGGACGTGCGGATCCATTCGCTGCCGTCCATCAAGCACTCTCCACGAACAGATCGAAGTCCGCGGCGGCTTCAGCGTCATCCGGCACCCGAATGCGGCTCCGGCTCGACGGCGTGAGGCCGAACTCGACCATGAGTTTCCGCATGGTTTCGAGTGCCTGGTCGGCCACCGTGAGGTACGGCGACTTCATCGGGAACCCTTTGTCAGGGCTCTTCACGATGGTGCCGTAGCGTTTGACCTGCGCTTCCGCTTCGACCCAGCGAGCATAGGCGACGCAATAAGCCGCCAATGCGGTGCGGTCCGCGCGGGTCAGAAGGCCCATTTCGCGGAGAACTGCGGCCGTCCGGAACCATTCCGCCTTCGCGACGTCGTCCAGATACTCGGGGCAGTCCGGCATGGCGGACTGGAGCGTCGGCTCGCGATCGTTGAGGGGACGCCGGCCGGGATTGCCTTCCAGCAATCGAATGGACGTCGGCTTGGGCTTCCGTCCCCGCATTGCGGCTTACCCCCTCTACCCAATTTCGCGACCGCTCACGCGGCTAGACCGCGTGGTACGGGCGGACCACGATTGTAGCTCTGGAGGTCCCCCCCAGGCTTATCCTTAGCGTGCTGCATACATTCTAGCCTAAGGCATTTCCTCGATCGAGATGGATCCGCTCATTATCCATAGAATCTCTGATCTTCGTCGGTCTTCAGCTTATGGTGGCGTCGGCAGCGACTTCTCAGGTTCGTCATATCAAGCCGCAAGTCTGGCCGGATGAGTATCGGGATGACGTGATCGACTTCGATGTGCTCAGGGTTGGTCACGCCTTCGTCCAGGCAGTCTTCGCACAGGGGGTGGTCGGCAACGTACGCTTCCCGCACCTTACGCCAGAGCGCGTCATATCCGCGTTCCGCTGGCGTTTGTCGCGTCGCCGGTCGGTTCGGCGAGACGTCGCAGCGGCGTTTGATGCGGTTGGGCATGGCACACTATTCCTCTATTTATGAACTACTCGTTTGCCTCGTCACATGACGGGACATACCGGACCATAAGTGGAATTGCTATTTATGGTCCCCGTGTGTTCTATCGGTTGCCCGACGCTGCTCGCTGCGCCCACCGTCGCTTGGCGGCCTTCTGCAAATCCGAGAGTCTGACGGTCGCCATCTTCTTCTCGGGGCCGCCCTCGCCGATGAGGCTGGCTCCCTGGATCGAAGCCCCGACGGCGCACCCGACGAGGCAGTCGAGGAAGTGGTTGTCCGGGTGCTCGGGACGCACCTTCCACTCGTCGACCACTCGTCCCCGGCCTGAGGTCTGAACGCGGTACTCCGCAGTCAGATGTTCTGCGAGGAGACGGTGCTTCGCCGGATCGTCCCCGTACAGCACGAGGCTTCCTCGGTCCCCAACGGCGGCGGCGAGCCGCGCCTGCAGGAAGGACTTCCAGAAGTTGGCGTCGAACAGCACGTGCCGCACGGGACGGTCGGGTGAGGCCGCAGGGATCCGCCAGTTCCAGCCCACCCGCTCTCCGTCCCGCCGCTCGTACTCGCTGAACGGCCTGCTCGAAGCTCCCACAAACCGCCCGTGGCTGGGCGACAGGACGGCTGCATGCACCGACTGATGGCAGAACCGGTAGACGACTTCGGTCGAGTGGCCCCAGTTGGCGTCGATCAGACACCGCTCGACGAACAACGACGTTCCGTCGTCCTTGCGCCACGCACGACCCAGGATCTGCTCGGCGAGTCGTTCGAGACCCGAGTAGATCGCCCCTTCGAGCCCCGTGCCGGGAGATGCGGTGGAGAGGGTTCTCGTTGCATCCCGGAGCGTGAACCACGGACGCTGCGGGTCAGGCCACGCGCCGTAATCAATGACGGCTCCCGTAAAGTCCTCATCCCACGCCGCTACCAACCAGAACAACAGGTTCTGATGCACGTCGATGAACGCCGTGAGCCGCGTTGCACCGTGAGGGACATGCTGCCGCTCCAGCCGGTTGAGCCGGACGCAGATCTGCTCGGCGCTGACGAGGTCGGCTCCCGGCCCGTCCGCGACCAGTGGCTCGTTCTGGTACTCGGCCATGAACGCTGCTTCATCCTGCAGCTTCAGGTTCATCGCGTGCTGGACGGCGGAAAGTTCGTCCGGGTTGAACCGCTCAGGCCAGGCGACGACACACCCGGCGTCCATTTCGTCCTGATGCTGCCGGTAGAACTCCGTTGCATCCGCCAGACCTCGTTCCTGCCGCAGGCTCTCGCTCCGCACCTGTGCGTACTGGAGCCACAATTTCTCATTCGTGGGGAGCGCGTAAACCATCTTCGTCCGCTCGCCTTGCCACTGAGGGTGCAGGTCGCGGTTCAGGAGCCGATCCGCCATGTCGTCGGGTCGGATGACCGTGCACGGCATGATGCCTGAGATCTTTTTTCCCGGTCCGGCGAGGCCCAGCACCGCACCCGCGAGGAGTGCCTCGCGATGGACACACTGGGAGTGTGATCGAGCGGATTCGTCGCTTTGCGGATCGTCGAGCACCACAAGCGAAGGGCGGACGGTCCGACCGTCGGGTCGCTTGTACTTCATCCCGCGGATCCGGCCGGTGATCCCTGCAACCTTGATGATGGCGCCGCTGGCTTTCGACCCCGCGACCGTCGGCAGGACGATTTCCTTCGCGGTCCACGAAATGTGCGTTCGCTCTCCCTGGTAAAGCTGGCCGGCGCAGCGATTGGCAATCCCTTCGAGACTCTGGATCGGATAGACCACCTCGGGGAAGTCCGCGAGCAGGAGGTCGTTGCCGTCCAGTTCCATCTTGATCGAGTCGAGCATTTCTTCTGCGTGCACCTCACTGGCACCGATCAGCGCGACGAACTCGCGGTGTCCGAACAGGATGGCCCAGAGACAGGCACACTCAGCGATCGTCGTCTTGCCGCTGCCGCGGGGCATGGCAAGGGCGAACAGACCCCCTTCGAGGACGGCGATTTCGATCTTGGCCATCACCTTGAGATGGTCCGGCGACCAGTTGAGGTGGAACGTTTGCGGGAAGTACGTCTCGCAGAAGAACCGGAAGCTCGCCGCTGCGCGTGCCTTCCGTTCCGTGTTCGCGACCGCAGGCAACTCGCCGATGTCACGGCCTGAGAGCGAGAGGAGCGCGTTCCTGGCTCGCGCCTGCTCCTTCATCGCCTCGTAGCCAGTCGGACCGTTCGGTTCCGGTTTGGGGGCATGCCGTTGAGAAACGAGCCACGCGATGTACCGGAACAGGTCGACGTGCCGTCCGTCGCCGATGCGGAATCCGGCCCGCGTGCGATGGCGATGCAATTGCCGCTCGCTGATCACTTCGCCAAGAGGCGTCGAGTTGAGCAACCGGCAGAGCTGCGTGGGTCCCAGTTGTCGCGGATCAATCGCCATGTCGAAGTCCGTCGGCAAGGGACTTTACGAGCCATGCGGCGTAGTGCACCAGATTGAACGTTCCGTCTGGGTTCAGCGGCGCACCGTCCTCAATGTCCGCCTGAAGCATCTCTTCGGTGACCGTCGCCCCACCCACATGCGAGAGGAGCCGCGAGGCGTCGCGCAGGGTGATCGCCGCAGGAGAAAGAGGCTGTTTTTCAGCGTCGCGGGGCATGGGATAGAACTTTCCGGAATCTCATGGAATCGCGACGGAACCGAGTGGATGTCGTTCCGACGTCGAGGTAACTGTCCGTCGTCGAAAACGGGATTCGGACCACGAAAGACAGGAGAAACCATGATCCGCGCCAACACGGCCGAATACGCCCGCCTGTTCGCCAAGGCTCTGACCACCGAACAGATCGCCGGCGTCTTGAACGCCCTGCTCGGGCTGGAAGCGGAGTCGAAATACACAGACCGTGAATGCGAGATCGGCCAGAGACTCTTTGACGCCCTCTGCCAGCGCTGTCCGGAGGCGGTCGAACAGGCACAGCAGGGGTGACGCCGAAACGCCCGGCGGGGCGTCGCGGCGGGTGGTCCCCGCCGCCTGACGATGGCAGCCACACCCATCAAGCATCTGGAAACGCACGAGGACACGACCATGGCGAAGAAGACGACCACGAAGATTCCGAAGACCGAGACCACACTGAAGTTCGCGAAGGGCGCGTTCTACGAGGATGCCAAGGGAAACATCTGGCACTGTTTCAACGCAAAGCCGAAGAAGACGCCCGACGGGCACCTGGTGGTGCAGATGCAGAAGACGGAGGACGGGGTGCAGGTCGGGGAGCCAGGCGAGGAGTACCTCGACACCTTCGTGAAGCAGGTCACCAAGGCGGAACTGAAGGAGTATCGCGACGCCTGCCGCCGGGAGCGCGAAGCGGAGGCGGACGCCAGCGGGACTACGGTGACCACCACGGAGACGCCGGTCGAACCCAAGAAGACCCGCACCAAGAAGGAGAAGCCCGCGAAGACAAAGCGGGTGAGCTGCCTCGACGCCGCAGCGTTGGTCCTCGGGGACGGGACAGAACCGATGAGCGCGATGGAGATGATCGAAGCGATGGCGACGCGGGGACTCTGGTCTTCGCCGGGTGGCGCGACGCCGCACGCCACGCTTTACGCCGCCATCATCCGCGAGATCGCCAAGAAGGGAGCGGAAGCCCGGTTCGCCAAGACGGACCGGGGACGGTTCACCGCCAACACGACGGCGGCACCCGCCCCCACGACCACCGACGCCTCCGCTCCCGCGGAAGCGCCGGCGAAGCCCGCCGCCAAGAAGAGCCGGAAGGCCGGAGGCAAGAAGGCCAGCGCGTGATCCGAAAACCACACTTCCCCAACCCTCGCTCACGAAAGGAACGCCATGCGCAAAGTTGCCGCCGCCATCCGTAGGGTGACGTCCATCGTCCAGAAGGAGATCGCCGCCGGAGGGCGCACGACGCAGATCGACGCCGAAGACGTGGTTCAGATCCTGCTCGCGGTCGCCGACCATCTGGACCCGCCTTTCGGTGGTCCGGTCGACGAGGCGGACGCCTGCCCGCACTGCGGTGAACGGGAATCCGACAATCTGGTCTGGCAGGATGACGAATCGGTCCGCTGCGCCAAGTGCGGAAAGGACTACCGCCCCGCCGGCTGACCGACGGATGAATCCCGCTCCGCCTCCTGACGCCCCGCGTTTGCAACGTGCGGGCGTTCTCTCGTGGATGGAAGGTTCGTTCAACCTCCACCCCCCTTCGCGACGTGGGCCAACGTGGGCGACACGGCGCTACCGTCCGACGCCAGATATCCGACCGGCTTCCCTAGCTCCCCCGCGATCCGGATTTCGGCCGCCACGCCGACGCTTTCCTCCCAACCGTCAAGCATCAGGACCAAGACCTCGTCGCACCGCTGAAGATGTTCGCGGTCGATCCGCTCCCAGAAGTCCCACGCGGCGGGCAGGCCATGTCCGACGAGCGGATGGCTGTGGAGGATAGGGGAGAACACGGCATGTCCCGCCAGCATCAGGCCGGCCGTCGCGCGGCATGCTTCCCGAAAGCGCTGTTCGCGGACCTGGGTGTCTGGATGCGTGTAGGGGCTGGCCAGGTAGATCACGCCGCGGCCTCCGACGCAGGAACCCGTTCTGCCTTCCGCCCGGAGAATTTTTCGAACCGCTGGACGATGACGTCGCAATAGAGAGGGTCGAGCTCCATCAGGAATGCCTTCCGCTGGGTCTGCTCCGCCGCGATGAGCGTCGAGCCGCTGCCGCCGAACAGGTCCAGCACGTTCTCTCCAACGTGAGATGAGTACTGCATCGCGCGCACAGCCAATTCGACAGGCTTCTCCGTCAAATGAACCATCGACTGCGGATTGACCTTCTTCACGGACCACACATCGGTGGCGTTGTTCGGCCCGAGGAAGACGTGAGCGGCGCCTTCTTTCCAGCAGTAAAAACACCACTCGTGGTTGCCCATGTAGTCTTTTCGCGTGAGCACGGGATGCTCCTTCACCCAGATGATCGCCTGGCTGAAGTAGAGCCCATTCGCTTTGAGGACCGGCGGGTAGTTAGCACAGTTGGCATACCCTCCCCAACAATAGAGAGCGCGTCCCGGCAGCAGCACCCGGGCAATGTTCCCGAACCACGCGGACAGCAAGCGGTCGAATTCTTCGTCCGAAACGAAATCGTTTGCGAGCGGACGATCCTTGGCTCGAAGCTTCTTCTGGGTCGGCTTTGACTTGCCTGGGTGTCGCGCGACGTCGAGGCCTTGGTGGTGGGTGGCTCCCTGAAACGAGCTCAGCCCGGCTGCGATGGCGTTGTTTGATCGGGGTTCAACGCGAACGTTGTAGGGAGGGTCGGTGTTGCACATGTGGACGACGTTTCCTGCGAGCAACCGGTCCACGTCTTCCGGTTTCGAACTGTCGCCACACAGCAGTCGGTGTTCACCGAGTATCCACAGGTCGCCCGGTTGCGTCACCGCGGCGTCCGGCGGTTCCGGAACTTCGTCTGGGTCGCATTGTCCCGGTGCGCCGTCCGGGTGCAGCATCTTCGCTAGTTCATCCCCATCGAATCCAAGCAGACCCAGGTCGAACTCCATGTGCTGCAGATCCGCGAGCTCGATCGGCAGCAACTCGTAGTTCCATTCCGCCAGCGCGGCAGTCTGGTTGTCGGCGATCCGGTACGCCTTGATCTGCGCCTGCGTCAGGTCGGTCGCCACATGGACGGGAACCTGCTGCAGTCCGAGCTTCTGCGCCGCCTTCCAGCGGGTGTGACCGCAAACGAGGACGCCTTCGCCGTCAACGACCAGCGGTTGCCGCCAGCCGAACTCCCGGAGCGACGCGGCGACGGCATCGACCGCGTCGTCATTGAGGCGGGGGTTACCGGGATAGGGTCGCACCTGGTTCGTGGACCACAGCTCAATTTTCATCGCTCAGCTCCTTGGAGTACTTGCTTGTCGACGACATACATCAGGTTCGGCGGCATCCGGACGTCGCGGTGCGGCAGCCCGTCACGCTTCGGTTGGCACATGGAGCGGAAGATGAGGTAGAGGACGAGCCCGCCGATGGTGAGCCGCCAGGCGAAAGACTCCAGCCCCTTCGCCGTGGGGACGACGTACTCCTTCCAGAATTCGCGGCGGTCACGCCGGCGATTTTCAACAGGGTCAGTCAGGTCCATGAGGACTCTCCTGAATCGGGTCGGACGGTCAAAACAAACTCTGCCGCTACTGGCGATACCCCGCGTGCCGTATCCGGGGCACAGGTCACCGGGAAGGAACCATTGATTTTCCAAAGGGTTACGTCGTGAGGCTCTGCGTGTCCGTGTTATGGATGCGTTCATCGCATGGCTCTACTCGATGTCTTCTCCGCTGCTGAGCAGCGCCCGGCGCAACTGACGGCGACGCTCATTGAGTTCTTCCTGCTCACGCTGTTCCCGCTCGACCTCGGTCTCAAAGGCCGGTAGGTCGAGCACGCCACGAATCGACGCTTCGACGATGTCGCGGAGCTGCTCAGTCGTCAGCGACTCCAGCTCCCACGCCCGGTTGCCATAAGCGGCGACGAAGCGCTGGTAACGCGAGGAAGACTCCTTCGAGAGTTGCCCCTCGTGCAGGTTCATCGTGCGGACCTGCTCGGCCGTCAGCGCGGCCTTGATGATCCGGAGCTGGTCCGGGTCGACGTTGAAGTCATCTCGCAGGGAGACGCCGAAACTCCCGGGGATGTCCGCGCCTTCCGGGTCATGGTCGCTTACCACGATGACCACAAGCCGTTCCCGACCGCTCTGGCGGAAGCGATCGACCATGTCCTTACGAGGGGGCAACGAGGAATAGCCTCGGCCACTGGTCATTGGAACGGTGTACTTGCCGGCCACCCCCTTGAGCTGGCTCGCGATCGTATTTTTCTCGACGAGCAATTCGAGCCAGATGTGCTGGCTCTGCATCAGATTTCGCCAGTAGCCCATCAGGAACTGGTCGCACTCACGGCGGACGAAGTCCCCGACACAGCGGTGCGTGTCCCAGATGACGACCGGGCGCGTTTCATCGGCAATCGATTCGAATGGAATCGAGCCATCGAGCCGAAGCCGCGTCAGCATGTTGGTGACGTCGTCGTACGACGATTCACTGTTCTCAAACGGAAGCCGCGTCCGGTCGTTCCGCACCAGGCCCTTGATGTTGAGGAGCCGGTAGAACACCGCCCGGTCGCTCAGCGGCCAGTTCCTTCGCTCGTCGATGACGACCTGGACGATGGCCGAACGGAGTTCGAGCTTGTCGCGGATGGCCGAGCGCCGACGGCGCTTGCCGAGATCCACTCCTTCCGCATCCACGGAAGCTGCGCTCCTTCGAAACCGGCGGACCTGGCGGCAGGAGTCGTCTGCCATCAGGACGACCTCCTCGCGAAGTTGCTCGGCCGTGTTCTTCACCCGCTGCCGGTTGAAGCTGGCCAGGAGCCTGAGGAACTCATCCGGGTCTTGGTCGTACGAGACGCCGGCCCGGATTCGGACCGGGATGCGTTCGAGCCGGAGATGCTGTGCGGCCGCGTGTCGGCGGTGGCCGGACAGGATGTAGCCGTCCGCACTCACCACGATCGGTTCGAGGATTCCGTGTTCGCGGATGCTCTGGACGAGAGCGAGGAAGGACGGCTCCGATTCATCGACCGGGTCATAGAGCTCGTCGTTGAGCCGGGCGGGTTCGATGGCCGAAGTACACACCTCGTACTGGCATGCCAGGACGGAGTGTGTACTCTCCACTCGCGGCAGGATCTCCCCATCCGCTGTCAGGCGCTTCCGCTGTACCGAAACTGTGCGGTTGCTGACGCCAAGCGACGAGGCAATCTCGCGATCGCTCGCGGTCCGCCATCCGTCGAGGATCGCGTCTCGGACCAAGTCGGACTTGCTTCGCTGCCTGACTTCGCCGCTCATTTCGACCTTCCTCTTCTTCAGATCCTCGGAATGCCCTGTCATCGCCAGCCGCGCTTCGTTCGGCAGCTGGAGTTCCTCTAGTCCCGCACAGTCCCGCGACACCCCTGATCGTGCTGCGATTTCTTCTCGCGCGCGGGCGCGCCCGCGTACGCGGGATAGTGCCGAACATCGCGGGACTGTGCGGGACTGCGCGGGACTCGATTTACGCATCCCGCGAATCGACAATGCCTTGCGCCTAGGGCCTGGAAAATGAAGATGTGCGGGACTGCGCGGGACTGGCGCATGGGTGTGCGGGACTAATTGGCTCATAAGCTCGGCACCTCCGCGGCGTCGGCTAGCGCGATGCCTTCATAGAACCGGCCCACGATGCGATTGCGACGGCTGACGATGCCCGGAACGGCGGCCGACAAGTCGCGGCCGAAGGTTTGCTTGCTGACGGCCATGGTGCGCCCTTCACGCTCACACCAGGCCTTCCAGGCCGCATAGATGTCGTCGAGCCAGACGCGGTGGCCCGGGCCAACCACGCATTCATCTCGGACAAAGGCGCCCACAGGCGAAGACAGGTCTTCAATCTCGCGGACCACATGCTCAACACTCTGGGGAAGGACAAACCGTCCCCGTTCCCGGAGGCGGTGCCAGCCTTCAATGGCCCAGTTGAGAATCGACGGCAGTTCGAGAAGAAGGCGGTTCGTCAGATCCGGGTCTTCCTTGCCGTAAAAGCTCTGCGTCAGACGCAGGATGAGGAACCGCCCCGCAAGGGCACCGCTGGCATCTGTGAGCCGTGGAAACTCGTTGCTCAGAAACATGAACCGCAGCGGCAGCCGCATCGTCACGCTGGTCTTGAACTTCCGGTCGACCGTCAGGCAGTCCTCGCCGCTGATACAGAGCAGACGCTCGACGACCGTGGCGATGTTCTCGCCCCCGAACCGGGCGTCGCTGACGATGGCCAGCGATTTGCCGAGCAATGGTTGCAGGCCAAACGGGCCCGCGAGACTTGACGTCGTGGGACCGCAGACGTTGCCCTGCCCCACCAGCCGGGTCAGGACACGGGCGATCGTCCCCTTACCACTGCGTCGCGGGCCGACGAGAAGCAGCATCTTCTGTTGCGACGTGTCGGCAATCAGGCTGTAGCCGAACCATTCCTGAAGCAGGTCGAGCGATTCGCTGTCCCCGTCAAACAACTGGTGCAGGAAAGCGAACCAGCACTTCGGAACCGGTGCGTCGGGAACGGGATCGAACTCCAGTGAGTTGGTCGTGAAAAACCGCGGCGTCGGGTCGAGGTGCCGCATCGTCGGGAGATGCAGAAGCGAGGAGCGGCACGGGAGGATCTCAGAGGCGGGCGGGTCGTCCGCGCTCTTCCCGAGCCAGGACGGAGACGTCAACGTGGCCGGGATGAAGGCGTACGACCGGAGCGAATCGAGGGCCGCGTTGACGGACGTGGGGTTCGACTCGAAGGGAGCCAACTCCGGCTCATGCGTCTGGCGATTGACGACGTACCGCAGCGCCTCATGGAGCCATTCCTGGAGCCGATGCCGGATCGCTTCATCCTCGACTTCGACGTAACGGTTTTCCCGCCATTCCATAATGAGCCCGGCGTGGCTCTGGAGCGTGCGGCCGCCGGGATGGACGTGGAAGTCCCCGACGAACGCCTGAGCCGTCGGGAGCGTCCGCTTGGGAGACAGGACCAGTCGGCCGGTCTGGGGATCACGGTTGCCAAGGGCGATGAGCCCTGCCTCGTCCACCTCCAGTGCCGCACCGCGGTGACATCGCTGCTCGGCGTCGCGGACCCGTCGCAGGATGTCCTCGTCGGTCCATGTCCGGGCGAACGGCTTCTGCCGGGCGTACTCTCGAATCACCAGAAGCGCCGTCATGTCATCGAGGTCGTGCTCCACAACGCGACAGGCGCTGGTATAGAGCCGCAAAGAACCATCCCGATGGTCGGTCAGTCCCATCCGCAGCATGGCCGCCAGACAGCGCGCCGCACGGACATCCGCGGACGTCGTTTCAACCGGGGACGTATCGGAATCCGGTTCTTTTGGTGGCTGCGGCCTTTTCGCGTTGGAAGCCTTCGCAGGCTTCTCACCCAATTCGACCAGTACAGCCTGCGCCAACTGCCTTACGCATTCCAAGAGGTGCTCGGGGGCGAGGGTTGCCGGTTCCGCGCCGTCGCTTTCCCACTCGATCCGTTCGCCGGACTCATGCGTACTGGGGGGGAAGACCGTCTGCATTTTGGTCGATCGGAACTCGACGATCATTCCGGCCGACTTGCTGCGGTATTTCTTCGTGGCGGCCGGCGAGGTCACCCGGTACAGCCAGTGGGACCGAGGGTTCCCGGCCCGTCCGAACACTGCCGGTGTCGGCGGTAGAAACTTCGAAGCGAGGTCCACTGCGCGAGGGTGATCCAGATCGACATCAATGAGCCAGCCCGAGGGCTCACCGAGCAGGACCCCAACGTTCTGGGGATGTCCATTGAAGTGATGCCGGAAGCATTCAGGCGTCACCCGCAGTTGTTCCCAGCCTTTGAAACCGGGGTTCTTGCTCTGGTGCGGAATCGGAATGACTGACCAGCCCCGGCGCAGGTAGTCCTCGGCGGCCTGCGTCACGGGGCTCGGACTCTCCACCGGATTGTCGAAACAGGACTCGTCCACAACAGGCTCCGATCAGGCGGACGGAGAAAGCGAAGATGCAAGAGACTTCGCAAGAACGGCTCCCCACCCAATCTCTGCGAAGGCTTCCAGGAATCGCTCAGGCTCCGGGCCGACATAGGCAATGGCTTGGCCCTGGAGCGGGGATCCCGTGTCACCGGCAGGCTTCCAGAACCGCACCCGGCCATACGGAAAGACGACCGCCGAGGACAGCGCCACGAGGTCGGCGAACCACCCGGTCTCCGTGGCGTTGTTGACCAGCACGACGGCGGCCTCGACGTCTCCGGCATCCACGTGCCAGGTGAGCTTGCCGATGAACTGGCTGATGAGGTCCGTCGAGTACGGTGGATTGAGGAAGACGCGCCCGGCCCAGGGCAGGCTCAGTCCATCGTCTGCGATGGCGTAGAACCGCTCGGCACGGACAACCGCGTTGGCTTCTTCACAGGACGCCGGGTCGAGGTCGAGTCCGCCGAGTGCCTCTCGGGCCGCGTTGACGATCGCGGCCGGCGTGTAACACTCGTTGTTGCCGCTGTTCCGCGCGACGTGCGGTTTGGCGTCATCCGCATCGCCGATCGGCTCGGCCATTTCCGGCACTTCGCCCGACAACTGTTCGACATACTGCTGGAGATGCTCCACATGCTCGGGAGGGCATTGGCCAGCGGCGTCCGTCAGCACGTCGTGGATCTTGTGCATCAAAGAGATCAACGTCGGTGGTTTCTCTGCAGGGCGATCAATCTTCCGCGCGCGTTCCCGCAGTTCGCTTCGCGAGAGACGCGGTCGGCCGTCGCCATCGGGCGCGGCCTCGTCCAGCAACCGGTCTTGGTCGGCCGGTGATAACCGGACCACCTCCGCGTGGTACGACCAGGGCAGATTCTCCCGCCGGCGGGAGAATTCGAATCCCTTGGCCACCCATTTGTGGTTGAGCAAGGTCTGGTACTTTCGGTCGAACCGGGCCACCGCGGCCTTGTACCCGTCTCCCCATTCCCTTCGCCCTTCTCCGTACAGTAGCCAGTCGCCGATCGCCCACTGCATGGCACCTTGCCCCCGCCCGAGGGCTTCGCCGGCTTGCTCCCATTGGGCCAGGGAAGGATCGGCGTCCGCGTGCAAACCGCGCGACGAGAGGATGAAGCCGGACAGAGGAGACGTCAAAAGGATCGGCTCAGTCACTGGAAACTCCAAACGGTTGATAGGGACGGCTCAGGCGGCCGTCGGGGTCGTCTTGTCGATTTGGCGGACGGTGAACCCGTTCTCGGCAGTCTCGCGCCGCAGGAAGCCGATGAAGACCTTGGCCAGGTCACGGCCAGCCGGCGTCTCGGCGTCGATCACCAACACTCGCTTCTCAACGTCCAGAAGGTGCCGGACGTCGAGGCGGGCTTCCGCCGGACCGCGAAGCGACTCCACGGCGAAGAGCGCGAGGACGAGAGCCGCTTCGACGTCATCGAGGGGAACTTCCGGTTCAAACTGATAGCGATAGGCGACAGTCATGAAGAATTCCTCGGATGAGATCGGATCACCTATGACCTACCGGAAATCGCGGCGCGCGGTAAAAACGTGTCAGACATAGACGCCAAGACCACGCTCTTCGAAGTGCTTCCGGATGCGGGCGATGTCGTCGCGGATCGCCCCAATGGGAATGCCGCGAGACTTGGAAAGGCGAGCGGGTGATTGGAGAAGAAGCTGCCGGCACCGCTCCTGGAGGTGCGGGGACAACAATTCGAGAACGGCCCCGACGTCGAGTCGGAGGTCGGCATCCCGTTGGTCATCGCGGGCGTGAATGCCGCGATGGGCACCACGACACCTGGCGTCGACGCACGTCTCGAGCAGAGCTTCCCGCTTCCGCGCGGAACGCTTCGCCGCGGACGCCTTCGCGACGAGATCGGCACACTCGCGCTCAATGACCCGGAACAGGAATGTCGTCAGCTCTGCCCTCTCCGGGTCGTATTTCGGCAGCCGTGCCCAAACGTCACAGATCAGGTCCTGCGCCAGATCGGCGGCTGCCTCACCGCGGAATTCCGGGCGTCGGACGAGCTGCTGAGCCTTGGAATGGATAAGCCCGTAGATGAATTCACGGTGCTTTGAGAAGAGTTCACCGGGCGTCGGACGCGAGGGGAGAGGGGGTGGGTCACACATCGGTGACCTCCTCGATCTCCGGGACGGACACACGGCGCAGGAGCGCCGCGATCTCTTCCCAGAGAAATCGAATGGCCCCGTCGGGCAAAACGACGTGGGGCAGTCTGCCTCGCCGAGCGAGACGTTCGGAGCGTCCCAGCGTCCAGTTCAGGCGGTTGTCGATCTCTTCCGGTCGTAAAAGCTGCATGCCGCGTCACCTCCCATAAACTCATGGGGTGCGACGCGGCACGTGGACCTTGCGCGATGTTTTGTGATGTTTTGCGATGTTTGTGGAAGCGACTACCGATTCTGCTTCTTCTTTCGCTTCATTTTCCCATTGATCTCGGGAACAACGATTTCTCCCTGCGGACCATGCAGATATTGCGTTTCTACCGTTGCGGCCTTGTCGCGAGTTCGGTCGTCGAGTTCCTGGAATCGAAGTTCGAGGCCATTCCACCACTCGATCAAACGAGAGTCCTCGACAACAGGCTGACTTCCCTTGCCGAGGTTGGTAATCGGGCCATCAAATCGACGATTGAGGTCGGCGACCTGGCGGCGTCCTGTTTCGTCGTACTTCATCTCGAGCCGATGAAGTATCGCACGCCACGATCGATGGTAGGTCTTCGGGTCAGCGACCGATGGCTGAGTGGAGTCTTCGGCTGTAGATGACTTCCATGATGCAAGAAACTCTTCAAGCGACATGGCGGACACGACCATCGGATCGCAATCGAGACGAATGGAAAGACGATCTCTCAATCGCTGGAGGTTTGCTCCCGAGAGCGTGCCGAACTCGTCTCGACAAACGGCAGCGACGCGATGTGCTCCAGACTGAGAATACGCCTTGCTCCGGCAGTCGCTTGCCCACGAGGAATACTGAGCGGCAAGGATGGCGTTGTAAGCGTGGACGCTTCCCTGGGTACAGGGTCCAGTGACGCGGGCATACGTCCTGGCAGAAATCGCATCGAAGTTTTCTGCTGACAGCACTTCGGAAATGAACTGACCGAGAGTGAGGGCACCATCCATCCGTCGGCACTCGCTGTAGAGGCTCGGGGGCCGTGGTCAGGGAGAGTAACCAGATCCGATTGGCGGCCCGCCGCCGCGATTATACCGCGCGGCTCAAATGCGAGTGCAAAGCGCTGTCAGAGAGCACGTCGTGACCTTTTTCTCGCGCCAGATTTCTCCCGGTAGGTTAACAGCGCCGGGTCATCTCGCCGCCGCGAGTCCTCTTCGCCCGGCTTCCCAGATTGTGGAGTCCGATCGTGCGTTCTGCCCTTCGTGTCGAGAACCCGGCACACGAGTCCTTGCGGGAACTTGCATGCCTATTGGGACGAGCGCTCGTCCGTTG
The DNA here is from genome assembly GCA_020850695.1 of Planctomycetaceae bacterium. Classification (GTDB taxonomy): domain Bacteria; phylum Planctomycetota; class Planctomycetia; order Planctomycetales; family Planctomycetaceae; genus JADZEF01. Next base: position 18,165 of record JADZEF010000371.1, read on the forward strand.
GGATCGGGAGCAGAAAAAGGTGGGCTTTGAGCCTGCCACATGCCTTGATTCCTCTTCCGGAAAGAGCGTCAGTGGGGACGTTCCGGTTGACGGTTCCCCGAGAGTAGAGAGGTAAGAGTCATGTTGGTGAATGTGGCGAAAGAGCTGGCTGCGATGGAGCGGTTGAAGGTCCCTGCCTTGCGCCAGAAGTACGAGGAAGTGTTCGGCGAGGTGTGCCGGTCGAACCACAAGACCTGGCTGATCCGCCGGATCATCTGGAGGTTGCAGGCCAACGCCGAGGGCGACCTCTCGGAGCGGGCAAGACGGCGGGCCGAGGAGCTAGCGAACGACGCGGACCTGCGGTTGAAGGCGCCGAAGGAGCCCACGGCGGCCGCGACGCCCGTCGTCGCGAAGGCACCGACAACGCCGGCCACACGGCATCACGACGACCGCGTTCCGATGCCGGGGAGCGTCATCACCCGGGAGTACAAAGGGCGCACCGAGCGGGTCACGGTCCTCGCAGAAGGCTTCGAGTGGGCGGGAGACGCCTATCCGTCGCTGAGCGCCGTCGCCAAAGCGATCACGGGATCGCACACCAACGGCTTCCTGTTCTTCGGACTCACAGGGAAGGGAGACCGAACGTGAGTCGTTCCATTGCAAAGCCTGCGCCAGCGACGGTGCGGTGTGCCATCTACACGCGGAAGTCGACGGAAGAGGGACTTCAACAGGAGTTCAACAGCCTCGACGCCCAGCGGGAATCGGCAGAGGCGTACATCAAAAGCCAGCAGCACGAGGGCTGGACCTGTCTGCCGACTCACTACGACGACGGGGGGTATTCCGGAGCCAACGTCGACCGGCCGGCGCTGAAGCGGCTCCTCGCCGATATCGCGGCAGGCAAGGTCGACACGGTCATCGTCTACAAGGTCGACCGGCTGAGCCGTTCGCTGCTCGACTTCGGCCGCATCATGGAGACGTTCGACAAGCACGGGGTTTCGTTCGTCAGCGTGACGCAGGCGTTCAACACGACGAGTTCGATGGGCCGGCTGACTCTCAACATCCTGTTGTCCTTCGCGCAATTCGAGCGTGAGATCATCTCCGAGCGGACGCGGGATAAGATGGCCGCGGCCAGGAAGAAGGGGAAGTACGTCGGCGGAGCGCCACTCCTCGGGTACGACATCGACCGCGAGGCGTCGAAGCTCGTCGTCAATGGAGCCGAGGCCACCCAGGTTCGCACCGTCTTCGGCCTGTACCTCGAGCACGAGTCGATGCTGACGGTGCTGGCGGAACTCAACCGCCGGGTTTGGGTGACCAAACGCTGGACCACACGGAAAGGAAAGGATCGCGGCGGACGCCGGTTCGACCGCAACAGCCTCTACCAACTACTGACGAACGTCGCCTACGCCGGCAAGGTCCGTTACCACGACAAGGTCTACGACGGGCAGCACGAGGCGATCGTCGATGCCGCCACGTTCGAGCGGGTGCAGACTCTGCTCCGGAAGAACCACCGCTCGGGTGGCGTCACGCGGAACGCTTCGGGAGCTCTGCTCCGTGGGTTACTTCGCTGCGTTCCCTGCGGATGCAGCATGACGCACTCCCATTCGACCAAGGGGAAGACCCGTTACCGCTACTACGTTTGCAACAAGGCTCAGAGGCAGGGGCGACAGACCTGCCCCTCGTCATCAATTCCGGCTCCCGAAATCGAGCGGTTCGTGGTCGACCAGATTCGAGCCATCGGCCGCGACCCAGCATTGGTGGCCGCTACGCTGGCCGAGGCGCGACGCCAGGTGGACGAATCGCTCGAAGCACTGGAATCGGAACGGCGGAGCGTCGAGGCAGAACTCAAGCTGGTCGCCGACGAGATGCGGGCCATCGCGATTGCGGGCAAGGACGTTTCCCGGCTCGCCGACCTTCACGAACGGGTCCAGTCCGGTGAGAGGCGTCTCGCGGAGATTGCAGATGAGCGGGACCGGCTGGATTACGAGGTCATCGACGAGGACGAAGCGATCGACTCGCTTCGCCGTTTCGACCCCGTCTGGGACGCACTGACTCCGCGGGAGCAGGCCCGAGTGCTCGAACTGCTCGTCGAGCGAGTCGACTACCACGGGGCGGATGGCACAGTATCGGTCACGTTCAGGCCGACGGGAATTCGAGCGTTGGGTGAAGAGTTCAGGCTTGAGGAGGACGCAGCATGACCGGGTTGACGATAACGGCGAAAGTGCATTTCGCGGCAGGCAAACGGAGTCGAAAGGAACTGAGGGGCGGAGAGGAGCCGAAGCCGGCGGCGGGGAGGGTGCCACGAGTCGCCAAGCTGATGGCGCTGGCGATCCGGTTCGAAGGGCTCGTCCGCGAGGGCGTAGTCGCCAACTACGCTGATCTCGCTCGACTCGGGCACGTGACTCGTGCAAGGGTCACTCAGATCATGAATCTGCTTCACTTGGCTCCGGACATTCAGGAAGCAATCCTGTTCTTGCCGCCGGTCGAAAGCGGGAGGGATCCAGTGACGGAGCGAGAGGTGAGGTCCGCTGTCGCGGAGGACGATTGGCGAAAGCAGCGGCAGTCTTGGATGACGATGACGAGTCGTTGACGCCAGGTGCATCTGAGCCAGCGAAAACCAGTATCGGCAGTCTGGAAGGGGCTCATCCGTTCGAAGCACACACAGACTGCAATGCTGAGACCGCCCCATCGATATCCAGCCTGTCGCTGGCGAAGGAGAGTGTCAGCAGATCATCGCTGAGAAACTCATCGTATTTCCGCCAATGCTTTCCCTTCTCCAAGTCGGCGAGATCAATGGCACTCACCCGCCGGCGCAACCAAGTGCTGAGCTCTGTCCTCAAAGCCTCTTTCGGTAATGGAAACTCAAGGGCGAATCTCTCGTGGTCCACGTAGTCGAGTCCAACCTGAGTGGACATCAGTGCCAACGTTGAGTGGGCCTTCGTGCCAGTCCAAGTCAACCAGAGCGTTCTGGAAGGTGAAATTGCCACCAACGAATCTTCTCGCAACCCCGCGTTCGTCGCCGTCGTTCTCGCCTGATAGAGCATCTCCACCGCGTCGCGATTGAGGTAGGCAACGGGTCGGTTGTCGAACAAAAGCTCACGCATCGTTTTGCGTACCTGCGAATGGATGTCTCCTCCGGCCCCCTGAAACTTCGGTTTCTTTCGTCCTCGACCAGGGACGACACTGATCTCCTTCCGACGATCCTCACGAGAAACAACCTGCCACCGCCGCGCTCCCAAGAGAATATGATCGCCCACTGCGGGGAGATCCCGGCTTGGCAGCATTCCCAACGTCGTGCTCCCGTGAATAACTCGGTATTCCGGCGGGGTCGCGAACGCGCTGTAGAAGTCGTAGTGCCGGACGATCTGTTCGCCTGCCAACCCGAGAATCAGGTCAGACGTCAGCATCTGCTCGATCAGGTCGTGCCGACCGAGGGTTCGGAGGAGGTTCGAGAAACAGCCCGACTCCATACCGCGAAAGGCTCCGTGCGTCACCAGGCGGTCAAAAAGTTCCTTCGCTGGCAAACCGCCCGTTTCGGCGATCACACTCAGGATCTGCTGCGTGAGCGTACTGAAATCGCGTTGCGCAATCGTGGGAGGCTCGACCCATTTTTGGAGCATCAATTCCGTGAGGGCGATCGATTGCAGCAATTCCGGAAAGAGGCGATCACACAGAGATGCGTCAGGGCCGGGCTCTTCGCAGGCTATATACATCCGCATGCAGTGTGGCTGGCTATCTTCCCGCCCACTTCGACCAAGCCGTTGAATCAGCGAACCAACGGACCACGGACAACCGATCTGTCCAACTGCGACGACGTTGCCGATATCGATCCCAAGTTCCAAGGTGGCCGAACAGACCGTTGTGAAGGGGGCATCCCCCTGCATCTGCAATTCTGTGTGTTCGCGAATTTGCCGGCTGAGCGATCCGTGATGCACAAGGAACCGTCCGGGGATTCCATCCTTCGCCGCATATTGATTCAACTGGTCTCCGAACCATTCAACGTCCGCTCGCGCGTTGGCGAAGATGAGGTTCCGCGCATCGCGAAAGGCGCGGTATAGATCGTCGGTCATCCGCGCTGGAGGAGTTTCATCAAGTTCACTTTGCTCTCGCAGTCTGCCACTTGACCGGTCAGCCTGCTCCGGGAGATCCGAGCTCACCTGGACATCGTGCGCGGTTCGCAGGTAGCCGAAGATGCCATATCGGATCGCCTTCTCCGATTCGCTCTCCGCAAGAACACGAACTCGTTCGGAGGAGTCCGGCCTTAGCCAGCGGGCGCTGAGGTCCAGGTCGCCTAAGGTCGCCGACAAGGCGATCAGGCGGTAAGGAGAGACGCAATGGCGTTCCAGCCGAAAGAGGAGACTCCGCAGGTGGGTCCCTCGTTCGCAATCGATCAGCGAGTGAAGTTCGTCGATGACGACAAAGGAGAGGCTGTGGAACAGCCTTCCCAGCGACGAACTCTGATTGACGAACAGCGATTCAATCGATTCCGGCGTGATAAGCAGGACGCCGCCGGGCTTGTTCAGCAGTTCTCTCTTCTTGCCGGCGGAAACATCTCCATGCCAGCGATGTACCGGAATCCGGGCATGGCGACAGAGTTCTTCGACACGCTGGAACTGGTCGTTGATGAGCGCCTTGAGAGGGCCGACGTAGATGGCCCGCACCGAGGCGCTGGGATTCTCGCAGATCCGTGAAAGAATCGGCAGAAAGGCCGCCTCCGTCTTACCGGCCGCGGTTCGAGCCGAAATCAGCAGATCGTTGTCGGTCTCGAGGATGACCGGGATCGCCCGTTCCTGCACGGGGCGCAAGGCGTCCCATCGCATGTCCCACAACACGCGCCGGATCGGCTCCGCCAGCAGGGCGAATGGATCGTCGCTCATAGCCGAAAGCCGGTCAGGTCATCGTCCGGCTTCGAAGAGGAAGATTTTGGATCGGGATTTCGCGGGGCAGATGGCGGTTCGGACGTCGCGGACGAGGCAGTCGAACCGCGCCCAGCCTGTTGTACGAGAGTCCGCCAGTCGGTTTTCGGATTCTGTTCCAGGACTCGCAGCATGCCGGCGAAGTCCTTGACCGTGTCACGCGGAGTCTGGTAATACGAGGCCCCCATTCGTTCCTTGCACTGCTTCAGATAAGCAAGGATCGCCTCGTCCGGCACGAGATGCTTTGCAGGGTCTCCGCCAGCAAACACGTTCCGAATGTTGCGGAGCAGAACGTAACAATCTTCGGGCGTCAGGTTGTCGAGCTTGATGACCGGTCCGGCCAGATCCTTGCGGCCGTCCTGCACAAAACGGTTTGGTGCGAGGCGTGTCGCCAGCGCTTCGTAACTGAAGAGTCCCCGACGACGGTCCTCGAGACATTCGTCGGTGCCGGCAAACAGAAACGCCAATCCTTCCGTCTGCCCCTGCAGGCAATCGTTCAGGATGCGAAGGATCGATTCGTAGTTGTTGTTCCGCGAAATGGTGTTGTTGAGGCGGTGCGAGAGCACCACCAACTCATCCAGGAGGATGAGCAGCCCCTTGTAGCCGGCCAGCCGAACGAAGGCGGCAAGTAACTTCAGAGACTCGTAGAAGGTCTCGTCATCGATGATGCTCCGGACCCCCAGTTCCGCTCGGGCCTGCTGCTTCGTCGTGTATTCGGCCCGCAGCCAGCGAATCGCGGCGGCCTGCATTTCCTCGTTGTGAGTTCGGTGTCCTTGGTAATACCGTTCGAGCACCGTTGTGAAATCGAAGCCGTTGACGAGGTTCCGCAGCGCGCCGGCCTTCTTCATGATTTGCCGGGCGACATCGTCTTCCGTTCCGCCCTGGGAAAGAATGTCATGCTCCTGATCGCCGACCCATCGCTCGACCAGATTCTGCAATGCCCCGCCTTCCGGCTTCGACTGAGTCGCCAGATTCTTCATCAACTCGCCAAAGAGAGAACGAGCCTGACCGCCCGATCCGTGGAGCCGTCGCTCAGTGGTGATGTCTCCCTGCACGGCGACGAATCGCCGATTGAGCGCGACGGAACGAATCAGGTTCAGAAAGAACGTCTTCCCGCTTCCAAATCGTCCGACGATGAACCGAATCGTGGAACTCCCCTGCTCCACCAGTTGCAGATCGTTCACGAGGGCCGCGACTTCATCAACACGCCCGACTTGAATGTGCTGCAATCCGATTGACGGAACGACGCCGGCCGCGAGAGATTGAATGACTGCCGTTCGTTCACGAGGCCGAATCGTCATTTCGTGCGGTGTCCCGTTCGACAGATGACAGAAGGAAAAAACAAACGAACTTGATTGCTCAAATGGACGTCGCCAATGTCTGTTGTACGATCACTGAATTACCGGTGTCATCCAGGAGCAAATCTCCCCATTTCTCGGTCGACCATTCGTTGATCGCCTCGATCGCGCCTCGCACCATTAGTCGCTGTTCACGAGCCAATGCCTCAAGTTCCGGCCACGTCCACTCTGCACGCGATAGTGCCGTGTGGAGGAAGCGATGATAGCGGGGATCGAGTCCTTCCGTCGCAGCGGTTTCCGGTGGAGGTATGCGGTTCACACCTTCAGAACGAGTGGAGACATCATCGCCGTCCGTCAGATGCCCGCCTGCCGTCGAATGTATGGAGGTCGAGTCTCCTCGGTCGGCGGTCTCGGTCAGCATCGAGTCGGTTGATTCGAGGTCATCCTCTTCTGTCAGCATCACTGTCTGAAGGAGGTCGGCCACCTGTTCCGTTTCGCTCATGATTCGACGAATCCGCTCTGGATCGAGAACGAGCTCGTCATCGCTTGCTTCGATGGCGGTTTTCGCACGGAAGTCCGAGCCATCGTCGAGTGCGATCCTTCCGGCTGCCAATTGCTGGAGGTTGTCCGCATTCAGACCCAAATTCCGATAGACCTTTCGAAGGGCCTTCAATTCCTCGGGAGTCACGACTTCATCTGCCGTGGCGACACTGACGATGAATTCACCAATCAACTCCCGCTGCGCCCCCGGAAGATGCCCCATCTTCTTCGCCAGCCGCACGTCGTCGACTGGGAATCGGGCCAACAGCATCGCAAGGTTTTCGAGGCGCGTGGATTCCTGCGGAGTCAGGTGAAATCGCTGCTCCAACTGAGCAGTGACCACCGACAGTTCGGTTTCGTTGACCGTTCCGTCCGCGGATGCGACGGTCATTCCCAACCGCAGTAAGAGGGATGCGGCATGATAGGACTTGTCGTCGGCCGAAGATCCGATCAGCGGAAAGACACTCACAGCGTCTTCCCAACGGTAAGTCTGGCCTGTACTGCGGGCATCTGGTTCGAGCGCCAACCCCATCGAATCCGCGGTTTTCAGCAGGTCTTCGCACTGCTTCTTGGTAAGCCGCGTTCGTTGAGCAATCCCGCGTTGTGCCGCAAACTCTCCGACAGGCACGAACGCATGGCCGGACTCTGACGTGTGGCGTCCGATCAATTCGTACCAGTCGCCAAGATCCGGGTGGTCTCCAATGCGAAGTTCGGGGGGAAGCGCTTCCCACATCGCGCCCGTCATGGACTCGGTGTTCGACTTCTGATGAGCCCGATTGTATGCCTTCAGATCGTTGACCGCAGCAGACCAGAGCTCAACCAGCGGCTTAAACTGCGACGACAGGCCGAGCACATTCGGAACCGTCAGCCGCGACGTGGGTCCGCCCGAGTACTGATAGCCAAGAGTTGCGCTGGCGGGAACGTAGGCGTGAACGCGGGGGTTCTTTGCGGCTCGAAGGGTGATACCCGTTCCGAATCGCTCGGTGTATCGATGTGCGAACAGTTCCTCAAAACGTTCGGGGTGCCGTCGCACAACGACGCTTCGGGGAGTTCGGGGGTCGTGTCCGGCTGCGATGAACGCGATCGCTGCGGGAATTGGGAAATTGTGCTGCAAGTAGCCGGCCAGGAGTGCGTTCAGGCTGTCATCATTCCACCAGGCTGTCGACGCAATGACCTCCCTCATCAGACCGTCCGGAAGAACGACTGAGTCAGTAAGGCAGAGGATCGTGGTCCACAAGAAGCTGGAAGCGTATCGCCGGAACGAATTGTTCGTTCCGTAAATGGATAGCAGCCGCAATACTTCTCCCAACACTGCCTCATGGTCGCGTCTATCGACGAGAACACGGCGCTCCAGTCCATAGAAATAGATGAAGACGTAGCCGATCTCGATGTCTGTCTGGCAACGTCCGGTTGTGAGCCAATCCAGGTATCGTCGACGTTGCGCCGGACTTGCGCTGCGAAACGAAGGCCAGTACGGAAGTCTCTCAACAAATCCGCGGTTACTGGGAGCCACCGGCAACTCGGTCTCGATCAGCGATGCATCGTGCGTGCTTTGAAGCTTGCCTTCGACGTGATAGACGAGGGGCGCTTCCAGCAATCGAGTTTCCAGTTGCAGCACCGTCCCGGGTCCGAAGAACCGGATGTCATCGGCTACAGGACCGCGCATCCAACCGATCACCCGGTCGACGGTCGACTTCGGTGGCCGTTCGGTTGGGTGTGGCGACACGGCTTTTGTCGCAGCCCGAATCTCAACCAGTTCGCTAGAAGACTCGACAGCGCCAACATGGGAAGCGGGCCGCAGGTTCGCTTTCACCAGGTTCGTCGAGGTTGTTGACTTCGTCTCTGCCGCAGGATTCGTTGATGCGGGACGCGGCCGTGGATCTTGATGATGTCTGGCTTGTTCGGCTGCGGCATCCGCGTGCAAACGTCGGCGTCGTGCTTCGAGATCCGCCACAATCCAACGTCGCAAAGTCTCTCTTTTCCAGACTGCCGCGAGAACGATCGTCATCATCGACACAAGCAAAGCGGCTCGCCCCGCCCCGAACCGCAAGGACAGGCCGAATCCGATCATGATGAGGATTGCGCCGGCGCAGAATGCGACCAGCCAATCAGGAAACGACTCGGCCGTTTCCTCGCTCGGTTCGAGATCGGAAACGGTGAAAACTGTTCGGCACGACGGACAGCGGACACGGCGTCCTGCAAGGCCATCATCCAATCGAAGCCTGACTTCGCATTTGGGGCAGGCGATACGAATCATTGGCGCGATTGGAGAGGAGTATTCTTGATTCCAAACACTGGGTCATCATGATCCACCGACCGATGTTCATTTGCAAATCAATAGTCGTTATGCACCGCCCTTGAGCCGTTAACCACTGGGACTTGTGAACCAGAGAGTCCGAGA
>JADZEF010000372.1 GCA_020850695.1 Planctomycetaceae bacterium
GACCGAACGCCTGCCGACACATCTCCTCGGCCGTTCGCTTCGCTTCGAGATAAGGCATCAAGCCGGGTCGGACGGGAGACTCGGGAGACGTTTCTTCTCGGGGGGTCGGACAGTCAGACGGGCCGAGGACGGCGGCCGTCGAAACATGCGTCACGCGCCGCACGCCGGCGCGCTGCGCCGCTTCGAGAACCGAGCCCATTCCCTCGACGATGTCGCGCGTCACGGTCGGCGAATCGAGCGTCGACCAGCCGCTGGGTCCCGCCAGATGAATCACGCTGTCACATCCGACGACAGCCGCCCCGACGCCGTCGAGATCGCGCACGTCACCCGTCACCATCTCCACCCCCAGGCCGTCCAGACGATCGACGCGGGACGTGGCTCGAACGAGGCAGCGAACTGGCGCCCCCGCTCCCCGCAGCTGGCGAACGACGGCCGAGCCGAGGAAGCCGGTCGCCCCGGTGACCAACGCGGTCCCATTGGGCTTGTTCGTCGTCGAGATCAATCCTGCGGTCTCCGGACACTCGGCCAGGAATCCCGTCCCACGCGGCACGGGGCGGCCACACACGAGGCTCGGGAAGGCCACGGATTTCGACGGATGTTACGGCGAGGAACGGATCTTGCAAGGGGCAACTCCGCCGCGACTGAATTTGATTTGTACCCATCTTGCTGTGTGGCCGAGCGACAGCGGCCAGGCTTGCGGCCGACGATAACTCCTCCACTCGGTCGCGAACCGGCACTGGCATTCCCTTCCATCGCCGACGTACGATGAACTCGTCAACGGAGTCACCGAACGAAGCTGCATGGGGAGGCGATCTCAAGCGACGAGCAAGGCGCGCCATGTTATTCGACCGCCGATCGCAACGATCAACTCGTGTCAGCGCCTTGGCCCCTCCTCATCGCAATGGGAAGAGCCTCGGGGCCGAGGCGCGAAACCAGGCGCAGCCACCCGCGACCAGAAGTCTCGCGCCGGAGGAACTCGCCGGGTCGCGGCCTTTCCGCGGCACGCGCCAACGCGTCGGCTTCACGTTGATCGAACTGCTCGTCGTGATCGGCATCATTGGGATTCTCGTTGCGCTGATCCTGCCCGCCGTTCAACAGGCGCGCGAAGCGGCCCGCCGCACCCAGTGCCGGAACAACCTCAGGCAGCTAGGTCTCGCGTTCCACAACTATCACGACCAGCATCGCGTGCTGCCTCCGGCCGAAATCCACGGCAGCTTCCTCCGCGACACCTCCGGCGGTCCGCATTGCGACTGGGTCGGAGCGATCGGTTCGTGGACCAACTTCATCCTGCCGCAATTGGAACAGACGGCGGCGTACAATCGCCTCAATTTCGAGGTCTGGCCCCAGGTGGCGGCGATCGAAAATATTGAAGTGATGCAGATGAGGTTCCCCGTCTACAACTGCCCGAGCGATCCGGAAGACGGATTGTCTCGGCCGTGGAATGATGTCGAGAACGAGGTGTGCCGGATCATGCACTACTTTGCGGTGAGCGGGGCCGCGGAATTCGGCGGGGTCGGCTATGCGGAGGGGAATCCGACCGACCTGCACTGCTATCAGTATGACGGCTTGTTCTACAACGATTCGCGCGTCCGGATGTCCGACGTCTCGGACGGAACAAGCAACACCGCGATGATCTGCGAGGTCTGGGGACGGAAGGAGAAGATTTCACCGCCGGACGCCCGCGGCATGAACCTGCACGCGGTTGCCTATTTCGATCACACGCCCAACAGCTTTCGCGCCACTCCCTGGGCGCCCAACAGTTTTCATCCTGGCGGAGTCCACCTGGCGCTGGCCGATGGAAGTGTGCGATTCATCAGCGATTCGATTCACCTGCCGACGTTACAGGCGCTGGCGACTCGGGCCGCGGGCGACCTCGTCGGGGAATACTGAAGCTTCGTCGGGCCGCCTCTTCCGCATGGCTGCGCGACGTCGTCGCGGCCATCGTCGCGAGTTCGTTCACGGCGGCGAATCCTTCCTGTCCGCCGTTCCGCCGAGGCGCACCTCGACGCGGTATTCCTCAAGCCAACGGTATGACCGAAGGTCGCGCGGATCGAACGGCTGCCAGCCGTCCGGCTGTTCGTTCTCGATCACCGTGCCGACCCTGCCGAACTCCAGAGCCCCCGACAGCGCGCTCAGGGTCGGCATCGTCCATCCCCAGGAGAATTGCGAAAGATGAGCCGTCTCCGACGCGGCGTCCTTCCGCACGCGACTTCTGCCGATCGCCGAATCGCCGAATGAAATGACGCCGCGATTGCCGGCGACGTCATCCCGCAGCGCTTCGCGGAATCGGGTCCATTCCCGGCCCGCGCCGATGTGGAAGAGCGCCGCCCCCAGCGTGAGGCCTATCGTCAGCATCCAGAGGTCGGGCCGCTCGCTGATGAATGCCGCACGGCGATCACTCTTGCCGTATTCAAGGACGACAGCCAGAACGCCCAGCAGCATGGGAACGTAGACGAATTGCACCCGCGCAACATACTGACTGTGGGGCCGAATGGATTGCGGCGCGAGGAAAGGGATCAAGCCAACCCCGAGTGCGGCCGCCCCCAGGAGCAAGGCGGTCGCCTGGCCCGCGCGAAGGACGCGCGACGTCGGGCGGCACAGCGAGAACAGGACGAAGGCCAGAAGATACGCGAGCGACAGCGCGACCGCCGGGCTTTCGAGATGCTCCCGCAAACCGTCAAGAAAGGTCGAGCGGTTCGCCGGGTCGCGCGGGGATTGGATGTCCAGCGCCGCCAGGATCGCGCCGGTGACATTGATCACCAGGCACGCGGCGCAGGCCGCCATGTCGAATCGAGCCCCGCCGCGCCGAGCGACGCTGAACCGAAGCCACGCGGCGGCCGCCAACGGCAGCGACAGAAACAGGTAGGACTCGAACGTGCGAGTCGCCAGCACCGAGACGGCCAGCAGCGCGACGCCGCGCGCGGCGGTCAGCCGGGGAGAGTGCAGCAGCAGCGACAGAGCGCACCAGAACAACCCCACGGCAACCCACGCTTCGTGGAAGACCACGAATGAAGTGGTCAGCATCAGGATGCTCGCGCAGAGCAGCGGAATGGCGAGGAAGCTGGCGGGCGCCGTGCGCCCCGCCCACGCCGCCGCGAGCGGTCCCGCGATGGGAACGAAGAACATCGTTCCTCCATACAGGGCGGACAACGCCGGCAGATTCCGGCAATCCAGGACCCGCATCGCGAACACGGTTGGGAGTTGCGTCAGCAGATGGGAGAACCGGCGGGCGGGAAACCAGTCGAAAACGCTTCTCGTCTCAAGCAGATGCCAGACGAAATAGCCGCCGTCCGCAAACAAGTATCTTCGAATCCAGGTCAGATGGAGACACAACAGGGCCAGCAGGGCGAGCTGCGCGAAAAACGCGGGGCGGGCGAAGGATCGATGCGTTTCACCGGCGATCGCTGAATTGGACGACATCGGTCACCGCCGTGAAAATGCGAAGTCCGCGAATGTCACAACGCGGGACGTGTTGCGGACGGTCCGCGTCATCTTATACCCGTCGCGCGGGACGCCGCGCCGATTGGCTTTCAAAATCCTCTCGCGCCGTCAACGATTCTCCGCGGGACGTGTCGAGTCGCTTCGACGCCAGAGCGTCATGTGTTCGTCCCCGCCGAGCCGAAGGAACGGAACGGACGCGTCCAACCAGCCTGCTTCCCGAGGCGAGCTGACCGACTTCCCGTGAAAAGAGTAACGTAATGTCGCGAAGACCTCGACGCCTTCCTGGATCAGTCGTGCGTTGAACTCTGCGTCTGGCAGCCGATCAATGGCCGGAACGCTCGACGCGAAAAACGTCGCATCGACATCCACTTCGGGGCCGCCGATCAAGACGGGCGAGTGCTGGAGATTCTCGCCGAAGAGCACGTAGACCGGGCAATGCCCGGCGGTGCGCGCCGGCTCCATCCGGTTCAGGCGTTCCCAACCCTCGCGAATGTCGACGCCGAACGGAACCAGAAGCGCCTCGCGTGCTCCCGCTCGCTTGTCGGAATGCGCGGTCGCGACAATGACCGATGCCGCAAGGAGACCGACGACGCTCGCTGCCCGCGCATTCCGAACGCGCCGCTCAAGGAGGCTACGAACGACCGGCGCCACGCGCTCGAATATCCGCGAGCCGCCGACGCAGGCCGCTGCCACAATTCCTGTCGCCAGTCCAGCCGCGATTGTCCAGTCGGTCCTGGCCAGCCCGATGATTGCGCCCAGCAGCGCCACGCCCGCCGCGACTCGATGCACCCATTTCCAGCGACGAAGCGAATCGATGGCCGTCCCGAGGCCGATCCATCCAAGCATCGGAACGACGACGATGAACCGCATCGATTGAAAATGCACTTCGGACGCCGCGAACGTCGCGGAATGGCCAGCCGACATTGGCTGCCACGGCAGAACCGCAAGAACCGCTCCCGCGATGACTGTCACCGCGAACATCCGCCGCCGGCAAGTCCCGTCGAAGCGGTCGCGTCCAAGGACCGCGATGCCCGCCGCCGCGACCAGGCCGACGAGGGCCAATGCGGCGTGGGACGCCGGCCAGTCAAGATAGACGCCGAGCACGTCGCGCATGCCCTTCCACCATCCGAAAGTCCGCACGTATTCCGCGATCGTCGTCCGATGGGAGATGGCTTCGACGCCGGGAAGTCCAAGTACAGGCGCGGGAAAGAGCGGATTTCCGTACGTTTCCACGTTTCGCAGAAACCAGTGTCCGGAAACGGCGATCGCTGCGACCAGGACGAGCGCGGCCGTCGCCCAGGGCCGCCGGCCGGACGCCGGTCGGTCGATCCAGGAAATCGATAGAATGATCAGCCCGACCGGAACGAGTGCGACGTATTTCGTCGCCAGAGCGAGTCCAGAGGCCAGCGACACTCCGATGACGTTTCCCAACCGCGGTCCTGGAGTCGTCGCCAAAGCGAGCCCCGCCAGGACGAACGCGGGCAGCGCCAGATCGACGTCGCAGAACGACGTCGCCGTCTCGATCACGGGATGCGACGTCAAAATCAGAATCGAAGCGATGAACCCGCCGGAGGAGCGTGGAGCCTCGGGGCGTGTCAGGAGAAGGGCCGAAAGACATGCCAATGCGGCGTACGGCAGCGCCGTCAGCCCTACCCATGCCATGGCGTCCGGCTGGCTCTGCCGGCCGAACGGAATCATCCACCAGAGCGCGAGAACCTCTGCCCCGTGAGGAAAGGCGGACTGGAATGACAGCGGGCTCGGTTCGATTCGTCCGGTCTGCAGCCAGAGGCACGGCTGCGTGAGATGATAGGCATAGTCATCCCAGCCCAACCGCGTGGTCCCGACTCCGAACCACCACAGCCAGGCCACCCCAGTCAGGATGAACGCCACGGAGGTCGACGCGATCACGATGGGATCGCGATCGCAGGTCGGCGGGTTGTGAAACGAACAATGCGGGTTCGGCGCAGAGAGCATCGCAGTCGACGCCTGTCGGCGACCGGAACGGCCGGTCAGAACCAGCAGGGCCGTCGCGACGGCGGTCAGTCCGGCGATGAAGACCCGGTCCAGACGACCGATGATCCCGCAGAATAGCACCGCGCCGTACTCGATCGAGAGCTTGCCCAGGATCGTTACCATCAGCCGCCGCACAGCGTCGCCGTCGGGTTGCGTCCGGCGCGCCAGCTCCCTGCCGAACGTGATCGACACGGCGTTGAGCGCCAGCATCCAGACGCAACCGGTGTTCATTCCCGTGCTCCCTGACCCGATGCGAGGTTTTTCGGTCTCATTTTTTGACAGCGCCCTGATATTCGGCGAAGATGCAGCGAGCGAGCGCTTCGCATTCCACACCGGAGACCGCCTCCGTCCATGCCGCTGTTTTCCCGTTCCGATGGCGTCCTCGTCCGCGAGCTGCCCGCGATCCGGCGAATGATGCCGTACGTCATGCGCGGCCGCAACGAGAGCGCCGTGTATGTTCCGTTGCGGGTTGATATTACGAAAGCGAAGCGCTGGCT
Organism: Planctomycetaceae bacterium; assembly: GCA_020850695.1. Lineage (GTDB taxonomy): Bacteria > Planctomycetota > Planctomycetia > Planctomycetales > Planctomycetaceae > JADZEF01. Next base: position 5,952 of record JADZEF010000372.1, read on the forward strand.
GTGGGCGTACAACCGGCGACGCCCGGACGAGCCGTGCACGATTCTGCATCTGGCCCTGTTTCTGGCTCGCTCGTTCCTGAAGGAGTTCCCCGAGGTCGATCGGTTCGTCGCCGGCCGCCGGATCTGGCAGCGGAAGGTGCAGTCGGTTTCGATCGTCGTGAAGGAATCGCTCGAGGCCAGCGCCCCGACGTTCAC
>JADZEF010000373.1 GCA_020850695.1 Planctomycetaceae bacterium
GGGTGGCTAACCGGACTCGAACCGGCGACATCCAGAATCACAATCTGGCGCTCTAACCAACTGAGCTATAGCCACCGTGTGATGCGATCAACGTCCTTTCAGACATCATGACCGCCGCATCGGTTCAGTGGGCTTCGGCGAATTCACCTCGAAGGGACGCCTTCACCCGCTGCACTCGTAAGGTAGGCAGGAAATCGGAAGGATTCAAGTCCACTCGCTCGACTCGCGTTCTGACCAACCTGAGCATCGCAACTCGATCGGCCTCCGTTCGACTATTCGCACCGCAAACCTCGGATTCGCAGCACTCGAACGAACTCGTAAAGGCTCGTTGTCGCGGCGCTCAGTCGCCCACTCCTGGCAAGCCTTCGCGGTTGTGAGGGCATGTTGCCAACGCTCCCCCTCGTTGCCGCGCGGCAACATCATCTCTAAGTCTATGCACGGAATCTGGTTGCGTTAGTGGTGCGGGCGGCTATCGCCACCGCTGACGTTTCTCGCTGGCAACACGCAAAAGGCACGTGTCTCGGGGATCGAACACCGTGTCAAGAATTTTGAATTTCGATAAACACTTCATTCCATTCACTTTACGGCGACGCCTTTCGCCCTCGCGTCAGCTTTCTGGAACACTCGGCACCGTCTGGCATTCAGCCTGCTTTACACCCTCTCATCAACGCGACGCCGACGCAAACACAACAACGGCCGCAAGAAACACTCGCCGGCAACGTCTGCCGACGAAGACCAGTCAACCTGATCCGCACCGAAGAGAGAAGAGAGACCCACACCATGCTGAAGCTCATCAACGCCCTCCGCCGTGACGAAGCCGGTTTCATCGTGTCGGCCGAACTCGTCCTCATCAGCACGATCGTCGTCCTCTCGATGGTCGTCGGCCTCTCCGAAGTCGCCATCAACGTCAACAACGAACTCGAAGACGTCGGCTCGGCCTTCGGCAGCATCAACCAGTCCTTCTGCTACCGCATGCCCAACGGCAAGAAGGGCCACACCACCGGCAGCCACTTCCAGGATCGGGCCGACCAGTGCGACGGCCAGAACGACATCACCTGCAACACCGCGCCGCAGGCCGAAGCCGGCTGCGAGAACTGATTCCTGAAGACGACGCCTCGGCTCGCTTCGCTCGTCACCCTGTGATGCCTCGCCGGACGACCGCCATCGTCCGGCGAACGGCCCGAATCGAACCGGCCGCTCCAACCCGGCCCGCCGCGGCGTCTCCCGAAACCCGTTCGACACTCTCCCGGAGACCTCGATGCCCAAGCTGTTCTTACAACTAGTCCATGACGAGGCCGGCTTCGTGGTCTCGTCGGAATTGATCCTGATCTCGACGATCGTCGTCATCTCGCTGATCGTCGGACTCGCCGAAGTCTCGAACGGCGTCAACCAGGAACTGGAAGACGTCGGAGCCGCTTTCGGAGCCGTCAACCAGGGCTTCTGTTACCACGGCCTCACCGGCCACAAGGGTTGGATCGCGGGAAGTGCCTTCGGCGACCATGTCGATAAGTGCGACAGCCAGGACGACCTCTCCTGCAACGATCCCCCTCAGCCGGAAGCTCCGAAGCACTACGGTTGGTAAGCCTCTCTCAAACCTGGGCCGACGGCCGCCACTGTCGCCCGCTGCGATGTCGACTCTCTCTTCGGGCCCCCGCCGTCGTTCGGCGGGGGCTTTTCCGTTTAAAGATTTCAGAGCGTATGAGGGTCGTTGTGTCGGCTTGCTGAGAGATAACGGAAACGACAGGAGGCGCGGAAAGCCGCGTGCGGATCTCAGTCGTCGAACGATCGTCTGATATCCGTAGTTACTCGCCCCGAAAATCTTCGCGCCCCAAAACTCATTTCGTGCGCGACATTATGGACACAAATCAAGTAGAGGGTCGGATTAGGAACCCAGGAAGGCAGGAAAAAACGCAGGGACGCCGAAGAGAACGGGAGCTTGCACTGAGGCTGCATGAGACTGCTCTTTGTTCTCCCCTCCTGTTCCTGCCTTCCTGGGTTCCTAATTCCACTCTCCAGACGAACAGCATTTGAGGTGGATGTCCCGGCAAACTCAGCGGTCACGCGCGCTGATCCACAGGGTTGCGGGTCTCCCGCGGTGGGAAATCCGTCCTCTCCGTCGTTTCCGTGGCCCCCGGGGTGAGACTACGGCAGGTCACTACGGAATCCGAATGTTATCTGGCACGGAAACGCGACACTCCAGATCCGATCGTGAGACTCGACCTGACGTGACACCAGCCCGGAATCCGCAGAACACAAACCTCGAATGAAAAATTGGTCCCTGATCGGCAGATGAAATGCAGAATCGTTGATTCAATCCGGCCGCCGCACCGATCACTGGAAATACGAAGGCAGCGGCTTCGGGAGTGAGTCAGCGACATTGCTTGCTCGCACATCAGTTCACTAAAGCAAATGGAATGCCGACACGGCGGCTCCAAACGCTACCCATCACGCGTTTTACGCCGAAGGGAGCCACGAAGTCGCGCCGTCAGGGTCGGAATTCCGCGCTCGAATTCAGCCCTAAATAACGTATAGAAAACTGTTTGCAGCATATTTGTGATTTTCGATGAATTCCCCCCCGCGATTTTTCTCTCGGACAGGAATTCTTCGACGTAGAATGTGGCACGCAAACGCGGTTCCATGCGGGTCGGCGGTCAAATCCGTCAGGGACGACGGACGGATCTCCCGGTTTCGGCGCACAGCCGAAGGCGGAGATCGGTCGCCGTCTCGAACGGAGCGGGGGCGCTGAACCCCGGGACTCGACGGCTGGCTGGGCCGGAAACTCCCCTCGAGCAGCGCAACGTTCCAGACTGGGAGGAATGTCTCCCTTCCAACGGACCGCACTCAGTGGGATTTTCCGAAGGAACGTGCGCCATGCCCCGCAAAGATGCACTCATCAGACTGCATGAGCGTCTGGTCGCCAAGCGCGATGCGCTGCGTCGCAAATTGGATGATGATATGGAACTCCCCACCGGTGCGCCGGGGGGCGATCTGGTCGACGCGGCCACCGAGGACGCGTCGAGCGACCTTTCGACTCAATTGGCCAATCTCGAAACCGAGGAACTGTGGCAGGTCGAGCGGGCCATCCGCATGATCCGCGAGGGCCGCTACGGCCGGTGCGAAGCTTGCGAAGGTCCGATTCCGTCGGAACGCCTCAAAGCGCTCCCGTTCACCACCACGTGCATCGAGTGCCAGCGGCGCTCCGAATCGCGCGGCTATTCGGGCTCGAGCGAGTACGACTGGGAGTCGGCGTACGAGCACGAAGGAAAGATGAGCGATCGCGAACTGACGATCGGTGACATCGACATCGAAATCGACCACTGAGCGGACTGCCTGTTGATTTCCGTGCGCCGGTCGGAAAAGAATGACGGATGACCGGCGAACGGTCATTCGTCATTCTTGTTTGAGACAGCCCTTCGCCCTCATCCGGTGCGTCATGTTGCGTCGCCCCACGCTCCCTGCGTGCTGCCTCATCCTGGCTCTCGGATTCGCCCTCGGCGCCGCGTGGTCCACAGGCTGGATGCGGCCCGTGCAAGCCGATCCGGTCCCGCTGTCCGAAGCGGACCGCGACTACGAAGAGCTCCGCAGCGACCGCAACCCGCTCGCCGAGACCAGCCGCGTCCTCGCCAAGATCAGCTCGCTGGTCACGCCCAGCGTCGTCCACATTCAAAGCGAACGCCGCAACGACCGCCGCGTCGTCGAAGAGACGGGTTCAGGCGCGATCGTCGTGCATCCGAAAAGCGGTGTGCCGGTGGTCATCACCAATCGGCACGTCGTCGCGAACCCGACAACCCCCGATGAGCGGGTCGACCTGAACGGCATCTCGATCCAGGTCTCGGACGGCCGCGTGCTGCATCCGACGAAACTGCTCAGTGACAAGGCGACCGACATCGCCATCCTGAAGCTTCCCGACGTGACGGGCCTCCGAGCGGCCCAACTCGGAGACAGCGACGCCCTCGACATTGGCCACATGGTCCTTGCGATGGGCAGCCCCTTCGGCCTCAGCCGCTCGGTTACGCTCGGAATCATCAGCGCCAAGGCGCGCCGCTCGCTGAAGCTCGGCAAGGAAGGGGATGTCCTCAACCAGGACTTCCTGCAGACCGACGCGGCGATCAACCCCGGCAACAGCGGCGGCCCGCTGGTCGATCTCAAGGGACGCATCATCGGCATCAACACCGCCATCGCGTCCAACAGCGGCGGCAACGACGGCATCGGGTTCAGCATTCCGAGCAACCTGGTCAAGCAGGTCATGGACCAGTTGATCGACCATGGCAAAGTCCAGCGGTCGTACCTCGGTGTCAAACTCGATCCGGACTTCGACATCACCGCCGCACAGCGGCTGCGGCTCGACCGCGCCCGCGGCGCCCACATCGTCGAGGTCTACAACAACACTCCCGCCTCGCGGGCCCAGCTCAAGTCCGACGACGTCGTGATGAGCTTCGACGGCATCGACGTCCAGGACGAAAACCACCTCATCAATCTCGTCAGCCTGACGCCCGTCGGCCGCACCGTCCGGCTCGTCGTGCACCGCGAAGGACGCAAGGCGACAATTCAGGTGATGCTCTCGGATCGGACCGAGCTCGAACAACGCTCCGAGCAGCCCGACCGTCCGGGCGTCGGCGTCCCGGTGAAGCCGATGGGGCTCACCGTCCATCAGCTCGACCGCACCATCGCCCCGCAACTGGGCTACACCGAGACGCAGCAGGGGATCGTCGTGCTGAGCATCGATCAGAACAGCCCGCTGGCGAAACAGATCGAGCTCTACGACCTCATCTTCGAGATTGGCCGGCAACCCGTCCGCACCGTGGCCGATCTCGAACGTGCGCTCGCTCAGCAGCGGGAACAGCGCACGATCGCAATCCGCGTTCAGCGCCGCGTTGACGGCCGACTGCAGGAACGCAACGTCGAATGGGTCCGCTGACGTGGAATAGACTTCCAGCCTGTCAGAGTGGCACGCGACTCCGTCGCGTGAATCGGCGCGGCAGAACGCGAAACTCGGCCAAAGCGAATCGATTCGCATAGGATGGGTTTGGGTAACGCTCCACGATGATTCACGACATTCCATGTCGTGAATTCGCGTGGAACGCTTTACGCCAACGGCGTTGCACGCAGTAGCCCAGGGTCGCGAACAAAGTGAGCGCACCCTGGGTGTATGCCGGAAAATGGTGTGAACCCCAACGGGGTTCTACGAGGCGCGCGGGTGACGTTGGGGGACTTCAATGATCGTAGTACCCCGTTGGGGTACCGAGGAACACGCCCGTTAACCCAGGGTGCGCTCGCAAGGCCTCGCGACCCTGGGCTACTGCGTACAACGCCTTCGGCGTAAAGCACAAACATTCAAGGCCGCGCGCCTCGCAATCGCGGCGGGTGATTTAGAGCTTGTTCTTTTTCGAGTGCGACGCAATCCGCTCCGTCTTGCGGGCGATGCTCGTCAGCAGCGGACGATCCGCCTCCGTCACCGGCCGGCCGAGGTATTCCTCGAGGAACCGCAATCGTTCGCTCTTTGAGGAGAGCCGCGCCGAGTAGTTCAGCTGCGCGAGGTCTTTGACGATCCACCGCCGCGAAAGCCGACGAGACTGCCGCACGCGGCCAAGGTCAATCACATACAACGGCTCGGGGCGGCCATCCTCGGGAATCATCAGATGCCCGAGGTAGAAGTCCTGATGATGCAGGCCGTGTGCGTGCATGGTGCGGGCGGCGCGGGCGATCGAGCGGACGATCGGCCGGGCGGATTGGACATCGTGTTCCGTGTCGACGCGGCGGGTTCCATCCATCACCTGCGACAGTTTTCGACACCCTTCGATGGCAGCGGTGAGCAACAGCGAGCGGCCCCCTTTTTCGCCCAGGGCCGCCGGCGTCATCGTCGGAATGCCCGCCTCATGGAACTTGAGGATCGCGTTCCATTCGTTGCGGGCGCCCAGGATCGGCCACGTCAGCCGGAAAAGCGGCTTGATGTATTCCTTGAACGGCGGTCGCGTATGGCGCTTCAGAAAGAAGACCTGCTCGCCTCCGGCTTGCGGCAGGGCAACGCGGGTCGTCGTCCGCTCCTTCAGCAGATTCTTGGCGACCGTCCCGCCGGTGTAATCCCAAAGGGCGTCAAACGACATCAACCCTGCCGCGCGCAGCACTGGAGCGAAGTCGTCATTGACGACCAGCCGGCCATCGTCGTGCGCAGTGAGGGAAAATCGGGACATAATAAGAGCGGGAACGAGATCAGGTCAGATCAGTGCGTGATTCGCGATTCATGTCAAAAAGTGCTTTCGAGAAAACGTTCCTCTTTACGCCGAAGGCGTTATACGCCGTAGCCCAGGGTCGCGAACGAAGTGAGCGCACCCTGGGTTGCGATTCGAAATCAACGCCAACCCCAAAGGGGTTGTACAATCCGTCCGCAAGTCGTTTTTAGCACCCGGTTGAGGGACATAGATATCATTACCACGAACACAGGGTCCGCTCGCAAAGCCTCGCGACCCTGGGCTACGGAGTACAACGCCGTTGGCGTAAAGACAGATTCGAGCGAGTTCGCGGAGACTAGCAACAAATTATCTATCTCGAATATGTTCCGTCGTCGGCGACGTGGATTCTGCGACCTTCACTATCAGGCGGCCCGCTTCTCGCGGACCACCTCTTCGAACATTGACAGCGTCTGCTGCACGTTCCGCTCGATCGGAAACTGCAGTGCCGTCGCCCAGCACGCCTCCGACATTCGTTGCCGATCGGTCTCCGAAAGTCCCAGATGCGTGTCGATCGCGGCGATCATTTCATCCACCGCATGCACGTCGCTGATGAGATACCCGTTCTCGCCCGTCTTCACGACGTCCGCGCCGCCGGCCGTGCTGGTCGTCATCACCGGCAGCCCGCACGCCATCGACTCGAGGTTCACGTTCGGAAAGGGCTCGTAAGCAGTCGGCAGCAGGAACAGGTCGCCTGAGCCGTAATAGCGGGCAATATCCGAGCGGCGGCCGGCAAACAGGACGCGCTCGCCGACTCCAAGCTCCCCCGCCACTCCCTGGAACTTGCGAATCGGACCGTTCCCGAGCACCAGCAGCCGCGCCGTGCGATGCCGCGTGGCCGCCAGAGCCTTGAGAATGGACCGCAGCCCCTTGCCCTCGAAATCCATCGAGGCGAAGACGAGCAGCGGGACGCCTTCCGGAACACCCAGCTCGCGACGCACGAACGGGCTCAGCTGCCGCATCGTGGGACAGAAGGCCTGCGTGTCGACTCCATTGTAGATGGTGCGGATCTTCGACTCCGGAACGCCGTACGACTCGAGCAGCAGCTTCCGGTCGAGTTGCGACTGCGTGACGATCCGCCGCGTCTCAGGCAGGTTGTAAATCGTCCGCTCAAGATCAATGAGAGTCCGGTGCCGCGGATTGAACCGCTGCAGCAGCCGATTCAGCGGATGCCGGTAATAGACGTCGAGCCAGTGCGATTGGAGCCGCTCCGTCACCCGCACGCAATCGACGCCGAAGGCCCGGCCCAGCGCATACACGATGTCGAAGCGGCCCGCCTGCGCGATCTTGCCGGCATTCTTCGCGAACGACCGGTTCCGCGTCCAGGACGTCAGCTTGTTCGTGCTGACCGGCAGGAACGTCACCTCGCCGGAGAGTTCCTCGTCGATCGATTCACCGATCACGGCGACGTCGTGTCCGGCAGCCCGCAGATTGCGGGCGAGCGTGACGCAGTACCGCTCCGATCCGCCGATCTTCAGCGAATAACGGCGTTTGATCAGGGCGATGCGCATGGGAGTGAGTGAGGACAAGGGAATCGGGGTATGTTCGTTCGTTTCAGGCAGCCCGGTCGGCCCGCTCCTGCTTTTCGAGCTGCATCAGGACACTGGCATAGACGTAGTCGACCGCTAGTTCGGTCATGCAGCGGTGGTGCGTCAGCGGACAACTCCGCTGCTGGCACGGACCGCAATCAACGGGAATCTGAAGATGAAGTGACTTGTCGTAGAACGTCTCGCTCCAGGCGATGTGCGTCGGACCGAAGAGCGTCACGACCGGAACCTGGAACGGAGCCGCGAAATGCCGCGGCCCGGAGTCCGTCGTCACCAGCAGATCGCAACGTCGGATCGCGGCTTTCGTCAGTCCGATGCTCGGGGACACGTCCGCCAGCGAGAAGACTTTAGAGTGATTCGCCAGCTCGGCGATCTGCCTCGCCTCGCTGCGCTCTGCCGGACCGCACAGCACCAGCACCGACTTCCCGAGGTCGGTCGCGATGCGGCAGGCGAGTTCCGCAAAATGAGTCGTCGGCCAATGCTTCGCCGCCCCGAACGCTCCGCCAGGATTCAGACAGATGTAGTTCGTGGGACGTCGCCCGGGAGAGCTTGCGACCCGTGACCAGAATGCGTCGAGCGCTGCCTCATCGGCCGGCAACGTCGCCAGTTCCATCGTCCGAGTGAGTCGCGTGCAGCCGAGATGTTCGACGAGCCGCAGATACTCATCGATCACGGGGTTCGGCGTCGACTTCGGTTTCGGCGTCAGCCCATCGGTCAGCAGAATGCCACGACCATTCCGGGCAAACCCGACGCGTCGCTTCGCGCCAGAGCACCACGCGAGCCAACCACTCCGCAGCGAGTTCGGAAAGAGAACCGCCAGGTCGAACCGCTCCGCACGCAGCCTGCGAATCAACCGCCAGCCGCGGGCATTTGCATCGGACCCGCGCGGAGCCCAGGTGATCGTCCGATCGACGAGCCCCGTGCCGGCCACGACATCCCCCATCGGCGGCCGCAGCACCGCCACAACTTCCGCCCCCACAAACCGATCGCGCAAGGCGCGCAGCGCCGGAGTCGCCATGACGGCGTCACCAACCCAGTTCGGCAGGTAGACGGAGATCTTCATGTCGAGGGATAGGCTTCTGGCCGTGGGATAGGCTTCCAGCCTGTCATTCGGAGGATTTTTCGCATCGCCACGCTCGACAACTTCGACGGAAGGCCTGACAGGCTGGAAGACGATCTCACGAGGTTGTCAGCCAGCTTTGCGGTTCGGCTTGGCCGCCGGCATGGGAATGGTCGTCGCAACCGGGCTTCGCAGGTGACGCAGGATCTCGGTGGTCGACATCCCCGGCACTTCGCCAAGTGCCTTCACCTGACCGCCATAAGATTCGACAAGTTCCTTCCCGACGATCTGGTCGTTGGTGTAGGTTCCGCCCTTCACTAGAAGATCGGGCTTCAGCTTTTCAAGGACGTTGTGCGGGGTCTCTTCATCGAAGATCACCACGTAATCCACCGCTTCGAGCGCCGCGAGCATCGTCGAGCGGTGCTCCTCGGAGAAGACGGGACGATCGGGCCCCTTGTTCTGAGCGCGGACGCTGGCGTCGCTGTTGAGGGCCACGACCAAACAGTCTCCCTCGTCGGCCGCCTGCTGCAGGTACGAGACATGACCGACATGCAGGACGTCGAAGCAGCCGTTGGTCAGGACGACCAGCTGGTGGAGCTTGCGGCGGGCTTCGACGTGGCGGGCCGCTTCGTCGAGCGTGCAGACCTTGGCCTTCGTCGAACGCGACCCGTTGATCAGGTCGGCGAGAATCTCTTCGCGGCTGATGCAGACGACCCCGATCTGCTCGACTTCGAGACCACCGGCGACGTTGGCGAGTCGTCCCAGGTCGGCGGGAGTGGCTCCCGCCGCGGCACCGACGCCAATCGTCGCCAGCACCATGTCGCCGGCCCCGGTGATGTCGTAGACCTCGCGCTTGCGGGTCGGCAGCATCTGGCTCGAGCCGTCGGCCATCACCAGCGCCATGCCGTCCTTGTCCATCGTGACGAACGCATACGCGAGATCGTACTGAGCACACAGGCGACGGCCGGCGAAGTAGGCGTCGTCCGGCGTGCGGATCTCGCGGCCGGTAGCGCGATACGTCTCAAGCCGGTTCGGCGTGACGGCCGTCGCACCGACGAAGTTGCGGCAGTCGCCCGAGGATGACGGGTCGACGATGACCGGGATGCCCTGCGCCTTCGCCGCCTTGATGATCGCCTGCGACAGCTCCGGCGTGCAGACCCCTTTGCCATAGTCAGAGATTAGGACCGCCTGGTAGTCACCAAGCCGCGGCAGGACGACGTCGAGCAACCGCTGACACTGCCCCGCATCGATCGCCGTGCGAACCTCGCGGTCGACTCGCAACATCTGGTGCGGGTGGCGATTCTGGGCACGGCCCAGGTAACGCTCCTTCACGGTCGTCGGACGCGACGCATCCGGCAGCACCGCCGCACAATCGACGCCCGCCGCTTCAAGTTCCTGGATGACGCACTTCCCGTCGTCGTCGGCTCCGACGACGCCCACCATCGCGACGTCGGCCTCGAGCCCGCGCACCATGTTTGCGACATTCGCCGCGCCGCCAAGCCGGATCTCGCGACGATCCTCGCGCAGCAGAATGACCGGAGCTTCCTGGCTGACGCGCTCCGCGTCTCCCCACACATAACGGTCGAGAATCAGATCGCCAACGACAAGCAGCCGCGGCCGGCCCAGACGCTGGACGAGATCAACCAGGTGATACGACGACATGACACCCGCCATCCATGGCTCGGTGAATGATCGGGAACACGCCTCTCGAAAGGGGCGCAACCCGGGGAATTTCGGTCGGGATGATCGTCAGACCGCGAATCGGCGTCAATCCGGAATCGCGAAATCGTGTAAACTGAATCCTGCTGGCGGCTTACACCGCAATCGACACTCCCGCGATGGATCGACGCCCATGGCCGAAATGACAATCCGCCTGCTGACCGATCCCCTGACGGGCAAAAAAGATATCCTCGTCAAACTCTCGACCGACCCCGATTTCCTCCCTCAAGAGCACGAAGAGCTCTATCGAACGCTCGTCGACCGCCTGCTCGAAGGAGGCCTGTTGAAGGCGGGCGAATCGGGGCGGCTGATCATCGAACGCGAGGGCTCGCCTCACATCGAACGAGCGCCGCCGCAAACCGACGACGCCTCCGAACGCACGAGCGCATCGCAATCCGAATAGCGGATGGCACAAGGCATCACTGCTGCGGCCAGGCGTCACACCATCGCGACAGTCGGGGCGGGACACTTCGCCTCTCGGCAGTAGCGTTCGACCGTTCGGGCGATATCGTCGCCGCGGAACGGCTTCGCAATGACGTCGTCGCAGCCCGCTTCGAGGCACCGTTCGCGATCGCCCGCCATCGCCAAGGGGCGCCGCACGAAAAGTCGGTCGGACACAACATCCGGCCGGCGTCAGCGCGACATGCACTTCTGCATGAAGGCCGCCATGTGCCCGAAGGCTTCCCGGGCCTCGGGCAGCAGGGGCTCGTGCGACTGGAAGACGTGGAACATCCCCGGCCACAGTTCGAGCGTCACCTGGCAACCATCCGCCTTCGCCTTCTGCGCGACGCGGACGCTGTCGTCGCGAAGCATCTCATGCTCGCCGACCTGAATCAGCAGCGGCGGAATTCCGTGATAGTCGCCGAACACCGGGGACGCCAGCGGGTCGCGGGGATCGTCGGTCGCCTTGAGGTAATAGTCGCGGAAGACCGGCATGGTCTTGGAGCTGATGATCGGGTCGTTCGCGGTCTTCAGCGATTCGCTGACGAGCGTGAAGTCGGTCGTTGACGATAGCGGCATCGCCCCCGCCGGCAGCGTCAGCTTACGATTCCGCAGCGCCAACACAGTCGCCAGCGTCAGGTTCCCGCCCGCCGAGTCTCCCGCCACAAACGTCGCCTTGGCGGCCTTCGCCTCAGTGGGCCCGTTCGCCCGCATCCACTCGTGCGCCGTCACGCAGTCATCCAGTCCTGCGGGAAACTTGTGCTCGGGCGCGAGTCGATAGTCCACCAGCAGCACCGCACACTTTGCGTAGGTCGAGAGGTGCGCCGCGACCGTGAGATAGAACCCGCCCGAGCCCGAGACGAACCCGCCCCCGTGAATGTAAAGCACGCGAACATCGGGATCGGCCCCCGGAGCGATAACCCACTCGCACGGAACGTCGCCCGCCTTCACCAGCGTGATCTGAATCTCCTTGTTCGTCGGAACCCGCCGCGTTCCCATCCCCGCACGCAGTGCCTTCAGGTCAAACTGATTCGTCCCGAACGGCGTGTTCTTTCGGAGCCGCTGCAGATAGGCAACCCCTTCCGGCGACACCGCGCGAGGCGTCCCAGCCGGCTTCCCCGCAGGAGGCGGAATGAACTCGCGATACTTCGCCAGCACCGCCGCCGAATCCTCGAGCGCTCTGTCTTTGGCGGAACCCGAAGCCCCCTTCGGCGCGTCTTCCGCCAGGGCGAATCCCGCTACCAGACACACCGCGCACCACGCTCCCGCACCCTGCAGCAGTCTCATCCGTTGGCTCATCAGAAATCGTGCCATGGGAATCTCGTGAATGCGTATCGGAGGGATTCGCGAAGCCGCATGCTTCGAGTGTTGTGGTCCACCCCGCGAACGATCATATCGCGATGGACAGGCGGCGGAAGCAACCCTCCCCGCCGCCCGAAAACCCGCATCTTGTTCCGCCCCTCCGGCACCGCTACAGTGACCTCGACCTTTCCACTTCTGTCTGTTCGATCATCCCTTTCCGCGAAGGAACCTCCCGCATGGAAACTTCCGCCGCCGATCGCCTGGGCTCTGACGACGTGCGGCGGATTGATGCCCTGCGCGAGGCCCACACCCGCCTCAAGGCCGAACTCGGACGCGTCATCGTCGGGCAGACCGAAGTCATCGACCGGCTCATCATCTGCCTGTTCGCCCGCGGTCACGGACTGCTGATGGGCGTGCCCGGCCTCGCGAAAACGCTGCTCGTCAGCAAGCTGGCCGAGACGATGTCGCTGAAGTACAGCCGCATCCAGTTCACGCCCGACCTGATGCCGATGGACATCACGGGAACCGACATTCTTCAGGACACCCCGGAAGGCCGACGCGAGTTCCAGTTCGTGCCCGGTCCCGTCTTCGCGAACATCGTGCTGGCTGACGAAATCAACCGCGCCCCGCCCAAGACGCAGGCCGCCATGCTCGAGGCCATGCAGGAGCACAAGGTCACCGTCCTCGGCAAGACCTACACGCTCGCTCCGCCGTTCCTCGTCCTGGCCACGCAGAACCCGGTCGAGCAGGAAGGAACCTATCCCCTTCCCGAAGCGCAGCTCGACCGCTTCATGTTCCTCATCACGCTCGACTATCCGTCCGAAGCGGAAGAAATCCAGATCGCCCGCAGCACCACCGGCGACGCCCTCCCCACGCTCAGCGCCCTCCTCCACGCTGAAGAAATCATCCCGCTGCAGCAGCTCGTGCGCCGCGTCCCGGTCCCTGACCACATCTACCAGTTCGCCGTGAAACTGGTCCGCAAGACGCGCCCCGCCGGCGCCGACGCCCCCGCCTGGCTCAGGCCCCTCGTCAGCTGGGGTGCAGGCCCGCGTGCGGTGCAGTACCTCATCCTCGGTGGAAAGACGAGAGCGGCCCTGCACGGCCAATACATGGTCCGGATGGAAGACATCCTCGAAGTGGCGGCCCCCGTCCTCACCCACCGCATGATCACAACGTTCGCCGCCCAGAGCGAAGGAATCGACGCCCCGAAGATTGTGCAGCGTCTCGTGGCGGAATCGGCCGAGGCCTGATCGTGGGATACCTCTGAGGAGTTCTTCATGGCGAAGAAGAAGTCGTCGAAGGCGCGACCGTCGAAGATCGAATCCAAGAGCCGGAAGAAATCCGTCAAGAAGAAAGTGACGAAGAAGAAAGTCACTCCACGGCGGAGCGCATCGAAGAAAAAGGGCTCCATGCCGTCAGGCGATCCTCAGACGGAGTATCTGAAGCTCCAGGCGGATCTCGTCCGCCGCTGGTCCTACGCCGACCCGCTTCCTGAAGTCACGGCGAAGATGGCCTCATTACGGCCCGCACTCGATCTGAACTGGCTGGCGACCATCCGCACCTGCACCACGCCACCGTCGCCAGTCGACGTCGCGTCGCTCCTTCCAGAGTTTCGCAAGCTCGCAAGAACGACTGTTCGACTCAATCCGCGGCCGGGGACGAACGAGCCAGAAGCAAGCAAGATCGGCGGCCTGTTCCTCTGGCCTCAAGACGAGGAGTGGCCTTCCTGCAAAGAACACGACAGCGCGTTCGTCCCAGCTCTTCAAATCGCGAAAGCTGACTTCCCCGAGGTCGAGTTCCCCCGGGGAGCCGATCTGATGCAGATTCTCTGGTGCCCGAACGACCATGAGCCAGGCTATTGCCCGGATGTCCGCGTTGTGTGGCGCTCACGAGCGTCCGTCAAAAAGCCGGTCGACAAACATCCCGAGCCAAACACGGAAGCGGGTCGTTTTGAGGGTTATGTTCCGCAACCCTGTCGACTCTACCCGGAACGGATCGTCGAGTATCCGGATCCATTCGAGACACTTCCCAAGGGCTGGAATGAACGACTGGAATCCGCACCGGAGGTTGCGTCCGCGCTGGCTGCGAATACCGCTCAGACCATCGGAAACTGGAGCGACCACGGTGATGCCGACCGGCTCTATCAGTGTGCGTTGAGCACCGCGGAAGGAACCAAGCTTGGGGGGTATCCCGACTGGGTACAGGACCCCTGGTATCCAAAGTGCCAATGCGGGAGAACGATGGAACATCTCGTCAGTTTCAGCAGTTGGGAGTTCGACGGCGAGACTTGGTTCCGTTGGCTGCCGATCGAAGAGCGAGACGTTCTGGAAGGCGAATACGAAGTCCGCAACCGCGTTCAGAACGCACCGAAATGGATGTTCGGTGACGCCGGGAATATGTATGTCTTCGTGTGTCGCATATGTCCGGACTGGCCGATCGTTGCGGGAATGCAATGCAGTTGAGCTTCTCGCTCCGAACCGAATGACCGCGGATTGGGGGCGATTTCCCACAAGCGCCGAAACGATTTGCCGATGAATCGGTCGCAGAGTCGAACTCGCTCATCCACCTTAGCCCAGGCTGGGCTAGCCTTTTTCGGCTTCAGCAATCCACCATGCAAACCGACGGCCGCACACGCAGCTACATCGACCCGCAGGTCCTCTCGCGGCTGGCGGCCGTTCCGCTTTTTTCGCGGAAGCCGATGCTCGGGAACGTTTCGGGCATTCACGCCAGCCCGCACCGCGGGGCGAGCGTCGAGTTCGCCGAGTATCGCAAGTACGTCCCCGGCGATGACCTCCGCCGCCTCGACTGGCGGGCCTACGGACGCTCGGACCGCTTCTACGTCAAGGAGTTCGAGGCCGATACCAACCTGCGGTGCTGCCTCATTCTCGACACCAGCGGCTCGATGGACTTCGGCTCGACCGGCATCACCAAAATCGAGTACGCCCGCCGCATCGCCGGCTCGCTGGCCTACCTCGCCGTGCAGCAGGGGGACGCGGTCGGACTCTCGTGCGTCGCCGAGAAGATCGTCCGCACCCTCCCGCCGCGCCGCACGCCGGCCCACCTGCGCGGCCTGTTCGACATCCTCGACCACGCCCAGCCAAAGGGCGACACGCAACTCGTCTCGCGACTGCACGAACTTGCCGAAACGATCCGGCAGCGGGCCCTCATCGTGCTCATTTCCGACCTGTTCGTCGAACCGTCGCAGCTCAAATCGGCCTTCGAGCACCTGCGGTTCCGCAAGCACGATGTCGCGGTGTTTCATCTCCTCGACCCGCTCGAGATCGGCTTCACGTTCAAGCGGCCGATGCGGTTCCTCGACATGGAAGGGGGAACATCGATCTTCGCCGAGCCGAATGACATCTACGACCGCTATCAGAAGGCCCTGGGCGACTACCTGACCGAACTGAAGGCGGTCGTCCTCGAATCGTCGATCGACTATCACCGCATCAGCGTCGATGAAGACTACGAGAAGGTCTTGTTCAAGTTCCTCGCGGCACGGACGAAATCGCGCGGCTGAATCGAGCGCGTCGAGGAAGCCGGACCGAAACGGTCTCTCACGCGTGACATTGTGGCCCGATTCTTCGACGATACGGCCTGCCAGCGAACGTTCGACACCCTATGAAGGATGCCGATCATGAGGAACTCCGCACCGCATTTCGGTCCGCATCGCTTCTCGCGCCGGTCGGCTCTCGTGGCGTCCGGCACCGCGCTGGCGGGATTGCCTTTTGTCACGGGCCGGACCTCTGCGGTCGCGACGGACGCGGTGACGCGGACGGCCAACGGGCGAGCCCGATCGACGATCCTGTTCTTCCTGTGCGGTGGCGCGTCTCACATCGACACGTGGGACATGAAGCCTGAAGCTCCCTCGGAGATTCGCGGCGAGTTCCATCCCATTACCACCTCGGCGCCCGGCATCCGCCTTTGCGAGCATCTCCCGCAAGTCGCCCGGCAGGCGCATCACCTGGCGGTCATCAACTCGGTCGATGGAACCGATCCGACGAATTCCCATCTGGCGTACTACTACCACCTGACGGGGCACACGCTCGATCCCAGCTTCGTCACCCTGGGGGGGAACCGTCGCCAGCAGCGGGACGACTGGCCGTTCATGGGGTCGGTCGTCGCATCGAAGTGCGGTCCGCGCTCGACGCTGCCCAATGCGATTTCATTCCCGTGGATTCCGGAAGGCCCGCCGGACATCCGTGCGGGGCAGTTCGCTGGAAAGCTCGGGGTCGAACACGATCCGATGTATGTGTTAGGGAGTCTTGAGCGCCCCCTCGAGTTTCACGCCCCCGCGCTGTCGCTCGACGCGTCAATGACCGCCGACCGCATCAACGATCGGCGGTCGTTGCTAACGCACATCGACCACTCGCGTCGGGAACTCGAATCGTTCGCCGCCGCGCGAACCTGGCTGCGGCACCAGGAGCGGGCGTTCTCGCTGCTCACGTCCAGCAGCACGAGCCGCGCGTTCGATCTCTCCCGCGAACCTGCCGCGCTGCGGGCCCGCTATGGGGAGACGGTCAACGGGATGTGCCTGCTGCTGGCCCGCCGGCTGGTGGAGGCGAACGTGCCGTTCATCAC
>JADZEF010000374.1 GCA_020850695.1 Planctomycetaceae bacterium
AAGCAGGCGACTGACCGCATCCTGCCAGGAGTCAGTCGACGACCCACCCCGTCGTTCCCATCGCTTCGCGAAGGATCTTCTCGGCGACGCTCCCGGGGAACGCTCCCGTGGCGGCCGACGTCCCGCGGCGGCCGAGACACACGACGTCGTACTTTCCGGACTGCATTTCTTCGATGATCGTCAGGGCCGCAACCACTTTGCGGGCTTCGGGAAGGGCGTCGCGCGTCACCAGCTTCTGTTGCAGCGCCAAGCCCGGGATGCCGGACGACGTGAGTTTGAGCGCGCAGCTCGCGATCAGTTTTTCTCCCTCGGCGCGGGACGAGGCGGTCCACTCGTTTGCCACTTCCCGGAAGGCGGGGGCCGACGCCGGATCGCTCGAACGCGACATGATGAAGTCGGGAAGCGAATCGACGACGTGCAGCAGGGTGATGCTGAGGTCCGACGGAGCGCCGCCGACGAACACCTTCGCCACGAACGCAACCGCCTTACGGGACGCTTCCGACGCATCAATCGCGAGCAGGATTTTCACGGAGTAACCTCTTCAGAGAGCTGATTTCCCGCGAGTATATCGTGACGGACGGCCTCACGGCAAAGCACCCGCGAACGACCCATCACGAGAGTTGAGCCAGCGGAACCGCGGATGCCGCGCGTCGACCAGGCCCCCTCGACACCTGTCATCCCGGCTCGCGGCTGAGCACAATTTCCTTCGGCGGGCAGGCGTCCTCGCCTCGGCCGTGCAGCAACGATCCCGGCCGGCAGCGCTCGGGAATTGCTCCCAGGTTTCGGTGGGCGATCAACTCCGCCACGATGCTGATCGCGATCTCGGGCACCGTCTGCGAGCCGATGTCGAATCCCAGCGGCGCGTGCACGCCTTCGAGCCGTTCGCGGGAGATCCCCTCCTTCATCAGGTCGTCGAAGATCAAGCGGATCTTGCGGCGGCTGCCGATCATCCCGACGTACCTCGCCGGCTTTTCCACCAGGTGGTAGAGCGCTTCCTCGTCGTGATTGTGTCCGCGGGTCACGATGATGCAGTAGGTATTCTCGTCCACCTCCAGCCCGCTGAGAGCCGTATCGATCGAATCGACGATCAACCGCCGGGCCGTCGGAAATCGCTCGGGATTGCAGTATTGCTCCCGGTCGTCGACCACCCACGTCTCAAAGTCCGCTTCAGCCGCAAGCTGTGCGACCTTCTGCCCGACGTGCCCGGCCCCGACGATCAACAGCCGGCACCTTTGCAGCCGCGGCAGGTAAGAAATCCCCGAGGCCACATACGGGCGGGGTCGCTGTGTCAGCGATCGCAGGGGGGAACACAGCTCGGCGGGAGCATCTCCCGACCCGCGCCACCCCAGAATCCCGCCCTCGGCGTCCAGCAGCCAGCGGTCGGCCGTGCGTCCCCCGCCGGCCTTCGCCGCATCCAGCACAACCGCTTCCGTGAACCCCTTTCCCGCGGCCAGCAGCGACGAAAGAGTTTCGTAGTAGGTGAAGTCGTCCCCGGGCCGAAGCGGGTCGACGAGCATGCTCATCCGTCCCCCGCAAATCAGTCCATCGTCCCATCCGTAGTCGCTGTCGAGCTGGAACGTCAGAATCTCGGTCCGGCCCTCATCCAGCAGCCGCAGCGCCCGTCGCTTCACCTCGGCCTCGACACACCCCCCGCCCAGCGTCCCGGTCTGCGAACCGTCCGGGAAAACGAGCATCGTCGCCCCCGCCTTCTGAGGGGTCGACCCACGCGTCTCCACCAGGGCCGTAAAGGCCACGGGACGCTGAAAACGAAGGGATTCCGTCAAATCGTGCAGGATGTCACGCATCGTCGGTATCGCTCGAGAAAACACATCCGGAAGCGACGTCCCTGCGGCGATCACGTGTCTTGCCGGAGGGACTTCTCCTTCATCTTATCCGTCACGTCCGACCGATTCATCCAAAAGGCGGACGGAACCGTCCGTCGCCCCCTCTCTTGCCGAAGCCGCCTTGATTAATGCGAGCGATCTCGCGGAAACTAACTCAAGCCATTGTGCCGGCCGGCGGGCCTCCGGAGTTGAGTGATGAAAGACGGGTGGTACTACAAGTCGATCGGGCAGGTCATGGGGCCTGTCACGCTCGAGACACTTGCGGAACTCGCTCGCGACGAACTCCTGCACCCGACCGATGAAGTGCGGCGCGGACCGGACGGCCAGTGGGAACCGGCGATAACCATCGTCAGTCTATTTCCCGAAAATGCGGCGTGTACGGTGGAATCGGCCGCCGACATGGAAGTCGCCCAGGATCTCGCCGATCTCGATTTCCAATTCGGCAGTTCGAGCCTCCCTGAAGCAGAACTCCCGACCGCCGACGAGCTCCCGCATCTCGCCCCTTCCACGCCCCCCCCTGCCTGGGCGGCCGCGCCCAGACCGCCAACGCCGGAATCGCCGGCCCCTCAGCGAGGGCCGGCCGAGCCAGCCTTCCGCGACACCGAGACCTTTCACGGCATTGGGTCCGACGAGACCCGCGTCAATGCTCCGCCCGCCAGGTCGCCGCGAACGCCCGCCACCGCTCCGAACATCGAATCCAAGCCGGCCAACTTGGGAAAGGCCGCTCCCGCGAAGGAAAAGCCGGCACCGACCACATCGCCTTCGGTTGCGGATTCCGCTCCCAAACCAATCTCTCAAAAGCCGCCAACGTCCGCACCAGCGGCCCGCAAACCCCCGCTCGGACAAAGACTCAGCCTGATTCTGAGCGGACAAAAGATCGCGCTGATTTCGCTCGCCTTGGCGTGCGTGGCCGGGGCGTGGTTCCTCATCCCGAGGACAGAGAAGGACGGCCGCCACGTTCAGACGGCAATTCAACTTTACGGGGAGTTCTGCCAGCTCCGCGCGAAGAACGCCACGCCTGCCGAATGGTCGGCCTATGTCCAACAGGCGGAAGCCAAATCGGACGCCATGCTGACGGAGTTTCGTTCCCGTTCCATCCGACCCAATACGGTGCGGGCGTTCCTGAATCGAGCCTTCAGCGAAGGCTTCACGCCGATGATCGAGCTGATGCAGAAGAAGACCGGATCGGAACCGGAATCCGTTTTCGTCACCAATGTGAATCGGGCGATTCTGGAAATGGATCCCAAGGCGCCGCGTCTGATCATGCAGGGCCCGTCGGATGTTCTGGCTCCAACAGCCGAGCAGCTTCGACAAGCCAAGAACTCCGAACCCGTGACACCGCAACCCGGCAAGTGACCGGCCGGCACGCGGCTGACAGGTTCACATTCATAACGGCCCGCTCGAAAGCGACTTCGGCCATAAGCTCAACCGGTCTGCCGTCTGACCCGGTGATGCCGTAACCCCCTTCTCTCCCGGACCCGTCAATCATGTCCATTCCGCCCGTGGCGACGCCCACCGCCCGACTTCAACTCGGGCTGGCCGTCGGCGACATCACGCCTCCGGCGGATATCTATCATCGACTCTGGGGAGCCGCGCGGCATGATCAGGCCACTGGCGTTCATCGCCCGTTGCGGGCGTCGGTTCTCGCGTTCGCGCCAGAAACTGGATCGTCCGAGATCCGCTATCTCGTCGCGCTCGACCTCTGCCTCTTCCGCCCCCCCGAAATGGAGGAGATCCGGTCGAACCTGGCGTCCGAGTCGGGCGTGCCCGCCGACCGCGTCACATTCACCTTTTCGCACACGCATTCGAGCGGCAATTTCTCGCGAGAGCGGGCCCATCTCCCTGGCGGCAATCGGATTGGCCCGTACCTCGACGGACTTCCGTCGAAGCTTGCAGCCCTTCTGAAGGACGCGACCGAACGCCTCGCCCCGGTCACGTTGACCGCCGGAACCGGCGTCTGCGCCATGGGCCACAACCGCGATCTGGCCGATGTCTCGCGGGGCCAGTACGTGTGCGGGTTCAACCCGGTCGAGCCCCCCGGCCTTCCGCTCACCGCCGTTCGCATGACCGACGATGCGGGGAAGACGCGCGGAACCGTGGTGAATTATCCCTGCCATCCGACGACCTTGGCCTGGGACAACTCGCTGATCAGCCCGGACTACATCGGCACGCTCCGCGAGACGGTGGAACAGGCGACCGGCGCTCCGTGCATTTTCCTTCTGGCCGCGTGCGGAGATACCGGCCCCCGGCACGGGTACGTCGGCGACGTCGAGTCGGCCGATCGCAACGGCCGGCAGGTCGGATTCACGGCGCTGGCCACTCTCGAAGCGCTCCCCGCCGACCATCACGACCAGCACTACGTCGGCCCTGTCTTCTCCGGTGCGACGCTTGCCGAATGGAAGTTTCTTCCGCACGACGCCGCCCGGCAGGCGTCAACGCAGACTTTCCTGTGCCGTCGGATTGTCGTTCCGCTCCGTTATCTTCCGGGCCAGCCGACGGTTCCCCAGGCCGAGGCAGACCTCGTGAACACCGCGGCGTCCGAAGCCGAAGCCGCATCTCGCGGCGATGCCGATGAAGTCGCCCGACTGCGGGCGCTGGGAGAGCGGCACCGCCGCCTGCTCGAACGCATCCGCCCGCTTCCGGAAGGAATGAATTATCCCTTCGAAGTCGACGTGTGGCGGACGGGCGACCTCGTGTGGCTCGCCATCGAAGGAGAGCCATACCACGCCCTCCAGTCCGAACTCATGAAGCGGTTTCCGCAAGTCACCTTCGTCATTTCGGTCCTTGCCAACGGGGCGCGCCCTTCCTATCTTCCCGAGCGCCATGACTACGGCAAACCGTTGTATCAGGTCGAGATCGCCCTCCTCAGTCCCGGCTCGCTGGAGCAACTGACGGACGCCCTCTCGGCCGAGGTCCAGAACCTTCTGGCCTGACGTAGGCGGAACACTTCCGCCCATTCACACTTCGCAGGATGCCGGCGAATGTCGCGCGAACAACTCTGGGCTCCGTGGCGGTTGAACTACATCCTTCAGCCGAAAGAGGTCCCGGCTCCCGACAAGGCGGAAGGCTGCTTCTTCTGCCGCTACCGTGACAACCCCGCCGACGATATCGAGAACTACGTCCTCGCGCGGACCGAGCACTCGATGATCGTCTTCAACCGCTTTCCCTATAACAACGGGCACCTGCTGATCGCCCCGCTCGCTCACAAGGCGGGGTTGTCCGACCTGAGCGAGACCGAGCTGATCGATGGGACGAAGCAGCTGCAGCGAATGACGGCCGCGCTGCAATCGGTGCTGACGCCCGACGGATTCAACGTCGGACTCAACCTCGGCAAGGCCGCCGGCGCCGGCGTGCCGGGACATCTCCACTGGCATATCGTCCCGCGCTGGAACGGCGACACCAACTTCATGGCCGTGCTGGGAGACGTGAACGTCATCCCGCAATCGCTGCGGGTGCTCTACGACTACCTCAAGCCGCGTCTCTAAGCATGTAGCCCTCATGCTCCGCATGAGATTAAGCCATCCGCAGAATCGACGTGGAAACACCTCCAGCGCTGATGGCACGCGCCAGTTGGTGACATCACGCGGAGCTGAAAGCCGCTGGGGGCTTCGCAAAGCCTCGACCCCAGCCACCCCTCTTTCTGAGCCCTCAGGGACTTCTGAGATGGGGCACTAAGCCGCGCGGCGAACCGGGCTCGTGGTCGTGTGCCACTCAGCCGCCGCTTCCCACGGCGGCAGCGCCACCGTCGGGACCGGCCATTGAGCGAAACTCGGGAACGCGGACATCGAAGGCCGCCCCTCGCTCGCCAGCGTCGCCCCCAGCGACTCGGCAAGGACCGGGGCCAGCACCAGCTTCGTCGGCCAGGCCGTGAAGACATTCCCGTCGCGCAGAACCTGGAAGGTTTCGGGACGACGCCCCCCGGACGTAGCGGCCTCGGCCCGATCGACGCGATAGGTGGCAAACTCAGCCTGTGAAAGTTCGAGCCGCGGGATGGCCGCTTCGAGTTCGCGGCGTCCGCGCTCGACGAGCGTCCGCGGATCGACGGTAACCCCTTCTTCGGCGATCTGCCCGCCGACCTGCCAGACCGTCCGGCCGTCCGAATCGACGTCGCTGGTCACCGTCACCCGCGTCCTGGATCCGTCGACACAGTGGCCGTTCAGCACCGGCAGCGATCGTCCTCGAACCATCAGCATGTGAAGCGGGCGACGCTGCATGGCCTGCGACGACAGGCCGACAAGGTCCCGCAACCCGGCATTCCCCGCACCGGCCGTCAGCACCACGAACCGCGGCTCGAAGGTGAGTGTCTCGTGCGGTTCGTCGGGTCGAGCGAGGTGAATTCGCGACACTCCCTGGGAGGTCGTCTCGAACCGCAACCCGGCCGTCGCATCGATCTTCAGGAGGCGTCCCGCATGCCGCGCGGCAAAGTTCGCGATGAGGCTCGCCGGCGAGATGACCTGCTCGTCGAGGCGAGCGACGTCTCCCGGGCAGTGCCGCAGCGCTTCGGGACGTTCGTCGTTGGCGACAGTTTGAGGGGCGACCCGAAGTCCGAACTTGGCGCCGATCATTCCCATGCGCGAGGCGATCGAATCGGTCCGCCAGAGATGGCAGTGCTCGGAACGGACGCGGGTCTGCGAGAGATCCGGCGTGCGGCGACCGTGAAGACACTCGCGCCACAGTCCCGGCATCTCGGCGATGTTGGCCGCCGACGACGTGAGCAACCCCTGCAGCGTGTACTTCAACCCGCCGTGAATGATCCCCTGCGAGGCAACCGTCTGACCGCTCCCCAGGTCGCCCGCTTCCAGCAGCACCGCGGCCTGGCCGCGCTCGACGAGCGTATCGAGAAGCCAGAGTCCGGCCACGCCGCCGCCGAAGATTACCACATCGCACTGCATGACTCGTCCTTGTGCAGTCCCGATCGAACAGGCTCTTCCAGGATCGTCGAAACCAATCGCCACCCACCTCGTCAGATCACCCCGCCATGATTCCGATAGTCGGGCGGTTCCGCGCTCCGCATCGACTTTCCGTTCGAATCAGGAAGCCGTGGATTCTCTTCCGAAGTGGCACACCCGATCGCCGTCTCCACGGAGAGGAACAGAGCGAGCAACAAAGACCGCCGCAGAAGCGACCCCATGGACGGAGATTCCGAATGTGTGAACAGGGCGCTGGATGCACCGGAGTTTCCGTGGGAGCGCCGCGGGAGTCTATCTGTCGATTGCAGGAGCGCTAAGGGGACCTTACATATCCGCTCCGGATTCCTCCGCACGCCGACGCCCGGCCGCAACGACGCGTTGCCGATTCTCCCCGCGTCCCCTCCGTGCAACATCGTCTCAATCCGTTTTGCAGCTTCGCCTTACGCGTGCAGATCCGTCTTGGGGCACGAGTCCATGTTTCCGGGAAGCAACGCGACTTGTTGCGGCGGTTTTGGGCGCCGCCCACGCCGGGATTTTTCTGAACGCACCCAAGTGTCTGCGTCGTCAGAAGTTGCACCGACTCCAGGATGGCCCGCGCTAAGAATCTTTTGCGCACGGCACGGTCCGGCATTTCGTTCGCTTTACACCCTCTCATCGAAGCGACGCACAACAGAAAGCCAATCACCTGTCGCTGATTCAACCACCGAAGAGAGAAGAGAGACCCGCCATGCTGAAGCTGATCAACGCCCTCCGCCGTGATGAAGCCGGTTTCGTCGTCTCGGCCGAACTGATCCTGATCTCGACGATCGCCGTCCTGTCGCTCATCGTCGGACTGTCCGAGCTCTCGAACAACGTCAACAACGAGCTCGAAGACGTCGGCTCGGCCATCGGAGCCGTCAACCAGACCTACTGCTACACGCTGGCGAGCGGGGCCAAGGGTTCGATGGCCGGGAGCCACTTCGGCGACCGTGCCGACGAATGCGACAGCCAGTTCGACCTGACCTGCAACTCGGCCCCGCAGTCGGAATACCGCAACCACGATTACAACTGGTAATCGTCTCCGTCGATCGCGATGCCTCACGCCTCTCTGCCAACATGAGACGCCGGGTTGCCTCTCTCGACCCGGCCGTCTCACTCCGGATGACCCGCCAGTCGTCCGGCTGCCTTGGGCAGTCACCCGCCAGTGACCGCCCAGCCCCGCAACGCCCAGTCCTTCGCCGTCGAGTCGATCGCACGGCTTGCACGCCACGCTCAACGCCTTGTCGAATGCCGCGGTCTACGCCGGCCGCCGCATCGACCGCACCGCCAACCGCCTCTCTCTCGACCGCACGCCCGGTGGCCCGCCAGCCGCCGGGCGTTTTTTCGTTCTTTCGCGATCTCTCGTGCGATCAACGTATTGAGCGATCAGGTAGAATGTGGACGGGAGACTTCGCCGTGCATCACCCCGCCCATCTCGACGGTCGCAGCCTGATCATTCTCCGCGAGCGGGACACGCTCTTCCGTAGCGGTTTCGAAGTCGTTGCATCCGGCGATTTGCATTTTGACGGGGAAACTCTCATGCTCGAGTCGCCGGACGGCGGCATTCGTATCGTGCCAGAGTCCGAGTGTTCGCAGATCCTCACCGTGACCAGGACAAACCAGATTCCGGAATGTGCCGGCTTTCAGCTGGTCATTCTTGAGACGCAGTGACGAAAACTCTTCTGTTGAGGAGCATCGTACGTGACACTTTCGGTCTGGATCCTGGAGCGACATCAAAGACCGCTTTTCGCGTTCCGGTCATCAGCCGTTGAGCGACGCGTGTCCGCCAGCTAAAGTTCGGCTTGGCTCACTCGACCGCTGACAACCGCGGTTTCGCCGCGACACTTGATCACACCACTCCGAAAGGACCGGACGATGGGATTGTTTGAAGGGAAAAAGGGAGTCGTGTTCGGCATCGCCAACGACCACTCCATCGCCTGGGGAATCACCGAGCAACTGCACGCTCAGGGCGCCGTGATGGGGTTCACCCACCTTCCCGACTCGGACCCCGCCCGTCCCAAGATGAAGCAGCGCGTCCGCAAGCTGGTCGAGCCGATCGGTGCGAAGTTCGTGCTCCCCTGCGACGCCACGCAGGATGACCACATCGACAAGGTCTTCGCGGCGGCCCGCGAAACGTTTGGCACGATCGACTTCGTAGTGCACGCCATGGCCTACGCCTCGGCGTCCGACCTGAAGGGAAAGGTCTCCGACGTCACCCGCGAGGGCTTCAAGCAGGCCATGGACATCAGCTGTTACACGCTGATGGCCATCACGCGGCGTGCCAAGCCGCTGATGAACAAAGGGGGAAGCATCCTCACGCTGACCTATTACGGCGGCGAGAAAGTTGTTCCCGGATACAACGTCATGGGGGTGTGCAAGGCGGCGCTCGAAAGCGCGACGATGTACCTCGCCGAGGAGTGCGGGCCGGATGGAATCAGGGTCAACGCGTTGAGTGCGGGACCGGTGAAGACGCTGAGCGCCGCCGGCATTGGCAACATCAAGGCGATGATGGACCTGTACGACGCCTACTCGCCGATGCGGCGATGCGCGACGCTCGAAGAAGTGGCCAAGTCGGCCATCTATCTCCTGAGCGACCTCTCGAGCGGCGTGACGGGCGAGACGCTGCACGTCGACGGCGGCTACCACGTCATGGGGGCCCCGCCGGCGTACCTCGCCAAAAAGTCCGAAGAGTAGTGCGTCGATCGCTAGTCGATCGCTCATCGATTCCAAAGGCCACGGAAACGACGGACGGGACGGAGTTTCACGGAAACCGTGATCCACGACGATTGCGTCTTCCGTGATTCTCCGTTGAATCCGTCGTTTCCGCGGCCCTGCCTTTCGCCTTGCTCATCGATCGATTCTCAATCCGCCTCTCGCACCGGCAACGCACGATGAAGTTCCTGCAACGGGTCTACGGCGGCTTGCGGTGCCAGACGGTCGACGCGCTGCCCGAAGGAGGATCGCCGAAGCTCGCGGTCGTTTTCTGTCATGGTTTCGGAGCTCCGGGAACCGATCTGGTGGGGCTGGGCCCCGAGCTGATGCAGAGCTTCGACCGGATTGCGGCGAATGTGCGGTTCACCTTCCCCGCCGCCCCGCTGTCGCTCGATGATTACGGAATCTACGGCGGGCGGGCGTG
The DNA here is from genome assembly GCA_020850695.1 of Planctomycetaceae bacterium. Taxonomy (GTDB): domain Bacteria; phylum Planctomycetota; class Planctomycetia; order Planctomycetales; family Planctomycetaceae; genus JADZEF01. Next base: position 9,909 of record JADZEF010000374.1, read on the forward strand.
GTGGTATCTCGACCTCGAAGCCCGCATGCAGGCCATCGCCCGCGGCGAGATCCGCAACCTGCGAAGCGACGTGCCAGAAGGCTTGAGCGAAGCCCGCGAAAGCATGCTGCAGCTCATCGCCGATGTCTCCGCCGAGACCGGACTTCCCACCTCCCGCATCGTCATCGGCGGTTTCTCGCAGGGGGGGATGATCGCCACCGAGGTCGCGCTGCACCTCGACGAATCTCCGGCCGCACTCGTCGTCTTCTCGGGAACGATCCTCAACGAACCCGCGTGGCGTGCCGCGGCCCCGAAGCATGCGGGTCTCAAGACCGTCCTCAGCCATGGGCGGCAGGATCCGATCCTCCCGTTCCTCGGCGCCGAATGGCTCCGCGACCTGCTGAAGGAGGGGGGCCTCGACGTCGAGTTCCATCCCTTCAATGGCGGCCACACGATCCCGCGCGACGTCCTGGCCCGCGTCGGCGAGTTGGTTGACGATCTCGCCGTGGGCTGAGCGCGATCTCCGACATGCCCGGCGGGGCTCAAGCCGAAGAGTGCCCTTCGTTTTCGGCCGGACCCCAACACCGGTAAGATGCACGGCGACTGGTTCGCAATTTGTCGTTTCACCGGGAGTCGCCTCGATGACCTTCGCTGCCCGCGCGTTTGTTCCACTGCTCTGCCTCACGGCGATGCTCGCGTCCCCTGTGACACTCCCGGCACAAGCGGATGACGCCGATTGGTCCGCAGGCTTTGCTCGAACGGTCATCACCCCCGACAATCCGATTTTCATGTCGGGGTATGGAAACCGCGACAAGCCGGCCGAAGGGAAGCAGTCGGATCTCTTCGCCCGCGCCGCCGCACTCCGCGACGCCGCCGGGACGACGTGCGTCGTCGTCTCGCTGGACCTCGTCGGGATGTCTCCCGAAATGGGAGCCGCCATCAGCCAGGCCGTCGAGAAAGAGCACAAGATCCCGCGGTCGCAACTGGCGTTCGCGACCTCGCACACGCATTGTGGTCCCGCCCTCGACCAGGGGCTGACTTACATGCTCGACATGAAGGAAGCCGACTGGGAGAAGGTGCGGGCCTATCAGAAGGTGCTCAATCAACGTGTCATTGACACCGTCGGCGCGGCCCTGAAGGACATGAAGCCGGCGACGCTGGCCTTCGGCCACGGGCGGTGCGGGTTTGCCATCAATCGGCGTCCGCCGATCGGCGTCGGGCCGATCGACCACGATGTCCCCGTTCTCCGGATTTCCGGGAAAGACGGGAAGGTCCGCGGCGTGATCTTTGGATATGCCTGTCACGCGACCGTGATGAGCTTCTTCAAGTGGTTCGGCGACTACCCCGGGATGGCGGCCCAGTATCTCGAGGACCGGCATCCGGGAGCCGTCGCGCTCTTCACAGCTGGGTGCGGGGCCGATCAGAACCCACTTCCGCGCCGGAAGATCGAACTGGCGGAAAAATACGGCCGGCTGCTGGCGGTGGCGGTTGACGAGGCGATGGAGAAGCCGATGACGCCCGTCGCGGGCTCGCTCAAGGCGGCCTACACGACGACCGACCTCGCCTTCGAGCGCATTCCGCCGAAGGAAGAGATCGAGACATGGCTGAAGTCGACGAGCCGGTTCGAGCGGGCGCGGGGAGAGTATCTGTTGCGGGAGCTCAAATCGAAGAATTCGCTCGCGCCGACGTACGCTTATCCCGTGCAGGTGTGGAAAGTCGGCAACGCCTTCACGTGGGTGACTCTCGGCGGCGAGGTCGTAGTCGACTACGCGCTGCGGCTGAAGAAAGAGCTGGGGGCCGAGACGACCTGGGTCACCGGATATGCGAACGACGTGATGGCCTATATCCCCTCGGAACGCGTTCTCAAGGAAGGGGGATATGAAGGCGCCAGCTCGATGATCGTCTACCAGCAGCCCTCTTCGTGGAAGACGGGCCTGGAAGACCAGATTGTGAAGACCGTGCACGCCTTGAAGAACGGGATGGCGAAGTAGGCGAGAATTCCGAGCCCCCCGGACAAGCCCGGGGGGCCCGCCGACATGAACCCTTTTGCGTTGGGCGCGCGGTCTATACCATCGGACCATGTCGCACGCACCGTGGGTGGCCATTCAGCGCAATCCACGCTCGGGATCGGGCAAACGCCGCCGGGCGATTCTCGATCTGTGCCGCCGCCTGCGCGAACTCGGTCTGCGGCCCCGCGTCTTCACCCGCCGCGAAAAGCTCCGCGCCGTCCTCGACAACCCCGACCGCCGCGCCTCGCTCAAGTGCGTCGTGGCCGCCGGCGGCGACGGTACGCTGAACGACGTCATCAACCGCTGCCCCGACGTCCCCGTGGCGATGCTCCCACTGGGGACCGAAAACCTGCTCGCTCGCCACCTCAAGATCGAACGCTGTGGGCGACGGCTGGCGGAGACGATCGCGGCCGGGCAAACCCGGCGATTCGACGTCGCGACGCTCAACGGCCGCCGGTTCCTGCTGGTCGCGAGCGTCGGTGTCGACGCCGACGTCATCCATCGCCTCGACGCCCGCCGCACCGGCAACATCTCGCACTGGACCTATATTCCGGTGATGACCGATGCCTTTCGCCGTTTCCACTTCCCTCCGCTCCGCATCTTCGTCGATGATGCCGCGACGCCGCTGACCGGCAGTCTGGTCGTGATCGCCAACCTGCCGGAATACGCGTTCCACCTGCCCATTGCCGCGAGCGCGTGCGGCGACGATGGACTCCTGGATGTGCGGGTGTTCGAGCGTCCCAGAATGGGAGCGCTGTTGCGGTACTGCTATCATGTGATCCGACGGCAGCACGAAACCCTGGCCGACGTTCATGCGGTGCGGGCGCGGCGAATACGGATCGAATCCGACACGCCGGTTCCGATCCAGATCGACGGAGACCCGGCGGGGTGGACGCCTGCGGAGATCGTGGTGCTACCGGGGGCGCTGGAGGTCATCGTTCCGTCCAATGCCATCGCGAAATGACGAATGACAAAAGCCCAATGTCGAAGGAAATCCGAAAGGTCGAAACGATAAAACGCTTCGCAGCCGGATGCGAGCCGCGAGACCTGGTCGAACCGGTCTCGGCACCAGAGAGGCCCGCAGTCGCACCACCACCTTTTTGATCTTTCCCCTTTTGGACTTTCCTTAGACATTTGATTTTCGGATTTCGAGCTTCGGCCCCGAAAAGGAGTTCTCGTGCCCAACAATCCCATCAGCGTGCGGGGCCGCAAGTGCGGCGCCGGGTTGCCGCTGCTGTTCATCGCCGGCCCGTGCGTCATCGAAAGTGAAGAGCTCGTCCTGTCGGTCGCCCAGCGGCTGGCCGAGATCGCCGAGCAGCTCTCCCTTCCGCTCGTTTTCAAGTCGAGCTTCGACAAGGCGAACCGCACCAGCATTCACAGCTACCGCGGCCCTGGCCTTCAGAAGGGGATGGAAATTCTCGCCAAGGTGAAGGAGAAGACCGGCCTGCCGGTCACGACCGACGTGCACGAGGCATCGCAGGCCGAGCCGGCCGCCCAGGTGTGCGACATTCTGCAGATCCCCGCCTTCCTCGCTCGCCAGACAGACCTCGTGCAGGCGGTCGCCGAAGCGACGGCCCGACATGGCGGCGTGGTGAACGTCAAGAAGCCGCAGTTCGTCGCCCCCGAGGACATGCAGCATGCGGTCAACAAGTGCGTCGAGTCGGGGAACGAGAACATCCTCCTGACCGACCGCGGATCGACGTTCGGTTATGGCTGGCTGGTCAATGACATGCGGGCCATTCCGACGATGCAGAAGTTCGGCACGCCGGTCATCATCGACTGCACCCACAGCGTGCAGCGGCCCGGCGGCAAGACGACCGGCGGGCAGCGGGAGATGATTCCGACGATCGCCCGGGCGGCGGTGGCGGCGGGATGCGACGGCGTGTTCCTCGAAACGCATCCCGATCCGGACAAGGCGTTGAGCGACGGGCCCAACATGCTTCCGTTGTCGGAAGTTCCCCGTTTCATGCGACAGTTGCAGAGACTAAGATCTCTGGTGAACGAGATGGCGAACGAGTCGTAGCGATGGTCGTCCTGGATGGAGTGAGCGAGGAGAAGGTCGAAGGCCGAAATTCCAATGCCTCAGGAAAGTCGAAATCTCAAAATGACAAACGGTGTGTGACTCGACCTTTTCGAATTTGACTTTTTGACATTTCCTTCGACATTCGAATTTCGGAGTTCGGTCCTTCCCATCCTGAGGCCGAGACGCCTCCACGGAGACCGCCATGCAGAAGATCGGCAACGAACTCGGTCGCAAGGCGGCGGCCTGGCTGGCCACCTGCTTTGTCGTGGTGGGGGGACTGGCGACCTGCATCGTGCTGTCGGTCCTGTTCTTCGAAAAGCCGCTCGTCCCCCTGGCGTGGATTGGCGGAGTCACCGGCGGCGTAGCGCTGCTGTTCTGGCTGCTCCGCGACCGCAAAGAAGACGCCGGAAGCCTGAGCCTCATGGCGTGGGTGCTGCGAGGCCGCGACTCGGCCCACGCGAAAGTCGTCGTCCGCGTCAGCAAGAAGCGTGACGAGGCGCCGGTGGAGTACGGCACGAATCTGCCGCCCAGCGTCGAGGCGATTCGCCAGGCTGCGAACGACTCGAAGACGTGGGTTCCCTCGAAGCCGCCGCACAACCAGAAACGACTGGGGCGGGTTCGTCTCTTCGTCTGAAATCCTCCAGACGTGTCGAACCCGCGCTGCGTCGCTCGCTGTGTCACGTGTCGGTCGGATCCTGACCCGGCGTCAGCGCCACAGAGTCCTCTGCCACCACCGACTTCACCGGGTTGATGAAGAACCACAGGACGCCCCCCAGCATCAGGACGCCGCCGTAGACATAGAACGCCGGGTCCCACTGGGCGCGCCCCGAGTAGCCCTGCTCTTTCATCATGTCGGCGAACCAGCCCAGGAAGATCTGCGAGACGGCTCCCCCTGCGAGACCGACCATGTTGCACAGGCCGAACATCGCCCCCAGATGACGCCCTCCGACATCCGCCATCGCCGCCCACCAGGCCGCCAGCTGGATGTACGAGAAGAAGTAGCCGACCGAGCAGAGCAGCACCGCCGCCACCGGGTGGTCGATGAACTGGCTGGCCCCGACGAGCGTTCCTGCGATCAGCAGCCCAACCGTTCCCATTCCGCCGAGGGCCAGCCGCCGCGAGCCGGCCTGCCTTGTCATCCAGTCGCCGAGATAGCCGCCGAGCATCACGCCGGAGGCGCCGAACAGGTAAGGCAGGCTGCCGACGCGGCCCGAGGCGATCTCATCCATGCCGCGGCCTTCCTTGAGGTAGGTGGGGAACCACAGGAAGAGCATGTACGAAAAGAACGACGTGCAGGAGTTGATGATCCCCAGCAGCCAGATATTGGAGTTGGAGATGACGAGCTTCCACGGGATGTGATGGTCGGCCCCGACGTTCGCGAGGGCCTCGTTGCGGCCCGACATGATGTATTCGCGCTCGGCGTCGTTGATGGCCGGGTGAGTTTTCGGGTCGTCGCGGAACCAGCGTGCGAAGAACCAGATCCAGACGAGCCCGAGGCTGCCGAAGATGACGAAGGCCCATCGCCAGCCGATGTACGGCGACTTGATGAAGAAGGCGGCCAGGGCCGGCGCGGCCGCACCGCCGATCTGGGCCGACGTGCTGATCATCGCTTGGGCCGGCCCCCGTTTCCCGGGCGGGAACCAGACCGAAATGATGCGGGCCGCGTTGGGAAGCGCCCCGGCTTCCCCCGCCCCGAACAGGAACCGGATGAAGAGGAGCATGATGAAGCCGTTGAGAGCGAAGCCGCCGAAGAGCGGCCATGAGAACTTCGCAACGGTCCCGGTCAGGGCTGTAAAGAGCGACCACCACAGGACGATGCGGATGAGGACGCGGCGCGAACCGTACTTGTCCCCCCAGTGCCCGGTCGTCGGCTCGAAGACGGCATACGCCAGCTGAAACGCGACACCGACCCACGCCCACTGGAAATTGGTCAGTTCGAGCTCGGCCTTCATCGATGTCGCCGCCTGCCCGATGCAGATGCGGTCGATGTAGAGAATGAAGGCGAGCGTGCAGAGATATCCCATCACGCCGTAACGGACGCGGGTGGGCTGCTGGAGGGCGGGATCCATCAGGAAGCGTGGCTTTCGGCGGGGTGAGCAGTGGAAACGCGGTTGGGAATTTTCATTCTGCACTTTTCATCCCGCCCGACGCCACCCTGCCGACGCCTCCCCGCACGAGTTTGTCACGATTCCGTACCCGATCACCGACGTTCACCGGGGTAGCGCAACTGGGCGCGTCGGGACGACGCAGGGCCGCCTCGTCCGATTTCCACTCGTCGCGCCATTATCCGCTTCGGCCGCGGAGTGACCCGTTCCCCAGAATTTCACACCCTGATGAAGATCTTGCGACGGTAGAGCCAGACGCAGATGAGCCACAGGAGCGTGACTTCGACCACCCGCATGAGGATCGGGGCCGACCAGTGATGCTCGTCGGTCAGCACGGCGGCGATATGAGTGCGGTGGAACATCGCATCGAAGGCGCGGGCGTGCGTGACGAACATTTTTCCGGCCCACGTCTTCATCGTCTGGGCCATGACATACATGGCGATCGAGTTCATGCCGACCACGACCATCGGCCAGGCCCACCGCTTCCAGCCGCGGACGTCGATGATGCCGTAGAAGGCGGCCAGGAGGACGAAACACCAGCCGGTGCTGAAGATCGTCCAGGTGGGGGTCCAGATGCGTTTGACGGCCGGACAGAGGGACCATTGGAGTCCCTCGAACTGCACGGGCCAGATCGTCGTGTCGGCGGCCATCGCCAGGACGATACAGATCGCTCCCCAGGCGAGGAGCGTCAACACGTTGCGGCCCGGCGTCGAGGGGCCGCGGAGCAATTTGCCCGCCATCAGGCCGAAGATCATGGTGGCCAGCGACGGGATGAAGTTGATCGTCTGGTAGCCGCCATCATTGATCCAGAAGGCCTGGTCGCGCCAGGGTTCCTCGTTTCGTGGGAAGAGATTCAGCAGGCGGCGATCGATGGCGGCGCCGAGATTCGTGTGCATGTTCCATTGAGCGGCCAGTCCCTTCAGTTCGTTGCGGGCCACCATCTCCTGGTATTCGGGCTTCTTGCGTTCCTTGATGTACTGCGTGACGGCCTCGCGTTCGCTCTCGGGGATCTCGTAGACGTAGAACGCTCCCCAGTGGGCCGCGAGGATGAGGGCCGCCACGGCGAGCAGGGTGCGGTAACGGCAGTTGTGAAGGAGGCAGAGAACCGGGTAGCCGAGGCCGATCTGCGTCAGCACGTTCATGAACGTGAAGTTCGTCATCGGCGTGCTGGTGGACGAGAGGAAGATCCCCAGCAGGACGAGGATGAGCGATCGCAGCAGGACATGGGCGAACCACTTTCCCTGCGACTGCCCCTCGGTGTTGCGGCGCGAGAAGGAAAAGGGAAGTGCCACGCCGACCATGAACATGAACGAGGGCTGGATGAGGTCCCAGAACCCGCACCCGGTCCACTCGACGTGATCGAACTGATAGCAGAGGCGACGGTAGAAAACCTGCCAGGCGGTTTCCCAACGGGTTCCGGCGAACGCGTCCAGCACGTCGGGGCGGGTCTTGAGGACCGACATGAAGCCGAAGGCGCTGGAGGCCATGGCCAGCATCACGAAACCACGGTAGGCATCGAGCGAAACGAGCCGCTCGGGGGCGGGGGACGGTTTCGTGGCCATTGGAGGTCTCATGTGTGGCCCGGCCTTCCAAGGCCGGGTATCGGGTTGCGTCCGGCCCTGGAAGGCCGGACTACGAAAACCCCAGCGGCACTGCGCACTCGGGGTCAACTCGTCGTCGTAGAAACAAGTCTACGACATTTTCGACTCACAGGGGTCCACGCCACTTCGATTGAAGCGGCTGCCAGCGATTGTCGCATCGCGGGATTGCAGCACAAGCCGCGTTTCCGCAACGAATGTTTTCGGGCATGGAAGCACCACGGTAACGCCCGGCTCATCCGCGTCGGGCCGGGCGCTTGCTGGCGGACATGCAGACGTCGGCCACGCGGCCCGATTCCTCCAGCGCGACGTGGAATCGCTGGTCCCCTTCCAGACGATGGACCGTCATGTGATAAGCACGGCTGCTCGCCGCCAGGTAGGGGCGAGCCTCCGGTTTCTGAGGGGCCCGCAGCTTCCCCCACGACCCATCCCCGAGGTAGAGGACTCCATTCTTGTCCTTCAATCCGTCCGTCAGCGGATGCGTCCGCTTGTAGGTGTGGTCGTGGTGCTCGAGGACGACATCGACGTTGTACCGCTCGAACAGAGTCGACCAGTGCCGGCGGTTCTCGGCGCCCGTTCCCGGCTTCCCGGTTGCCCCCACGGGCGCACGGTACGAGGGATAGGCCGGGACGTGATTGGCGACAATGAGATGCGGTCGCTCCTGCCGGTCCGCGAGAACGCTCTGCAGCCAGTCGGTCTGCTCGCCTCCGATCGGGGCGATGTGGCCCGTGTCGAGCAGGACCAGGCTCAAATAGTCCCCGATGTCGAGCACACCGTAGGTTTTCTCCGCGAACAGGCCGTCGAACACGCTGAGGTAGTGCTGGGCCGCCTCGCGTTTCCCGTTGTATCCCCCTTTGACTTCATGATTCCCCAGACAGGAGAGCATCGGGATCAATCGCCCCACAGGGTCGATCATGTGGCGGCTGTAGTTTTCCAGGAACTTCACGAACGTCCTGGGGGAGGTGCCGTTGTCATACGCCAGGTCTCCTCCGATCAGGGCGAAGAACGGCTCCTGTTTCGCGGCCAGAATGTTGGTGCCGATGGCGTGTTCGCCCGTCCCGCAGTCTCCACCCGAGACGAACTGGAGGGTGTCGGTCGCCTTCGCCGGCATCGTCCGGAAGCGGTGCAGCCGCGGCGTCTCGCCGATCTGGAAGACGTATTCGGCTCCCGGCGTCAGTCCCGTCAGTTCGCAACGGTGGACGCGGAGATCGGTTCCCGGGAAAGGCCGGACGCTGACGTTACGAGCGTGCCAGATGGCGTCCGTCACCCGACCATAGTGGATGGACGTGTCGCATGCGGGGCCGATCCACTGGATCGTCATCGTCGTGGTCGGATCTTTCTGCCACGTCAGGAACAGCGATGCGGGGGCCGCGTCGGGGGCTGCGAGAGGACGCTCCGCGATAGCCGGCCGGTCCTCGGCGAACAGCGAGGGGACGAAGTTTGCGGCTGTCATCCCGCCGAGAGTCGAAGCGAGGAAACGGCGCCGATCGAGCAGCGACATGGCAAGGCCTTGGAAGTGAGAATTCCGGTGGGAGTCGACGACCGATCGGCTCGACGAGGCGAACGTATTGGCCCGGCGGTAGAGGAAGTCGCCGGGATTTTATCTGTTGATTCGCCCCGGCGGTATCCGTATGAGGTCATGACAGCCCGCACAGCCGCTACCAGAGTCCCCTTTTGCGGGGCCGGTGGTACGGGGCGTTCCTTTTGCGAAACATCGTTTGCGGTCAAGGGGCTACGCACAGGAATACAGGCAGATTTTTGCCGAATTTTTCTGTCCAGCGCCTCGGAGGCCGAGGTAGACTGCAAGAGTGCCAATCTCGGGGGACGGTGCGGACCGTCTCCAGTGCGGGCCACGGAGTGCGATTTTCCGCCGGTCGGACGGGTCTCTTGCGGGCCATCCGACAGGATTCGTGCGGCGGCTGCGTGGCGTCAGACCAGGACCAGCGAACATGCGAACCTCGTTGAAAAAGTCGGCTTCCCTGGCGATGGCCGGTCTGGCCCTCGCGGGATTGACCTATACGCCCTGGAGCTCGGCGGTGGCCGATGCCCCGGTGGCGAAGACGGCGGCCCATCGCGTTGACAGCGGTGCAGCCTCGGCCCGGTTGCTGGTCTCGGGGACCGGCGACGGCGAGACGACCTTCGCCCTGGCCCTGAAGGCGGATCTCGCCGCCTTCGCTTCGGCCCGCACCGGACACGACCATGTCGTGCTGGTGGACACCTCGGCCAGCCAGATCGGCGAGCACCGCAAGCAGGCCTTCGGCGTGCTGAAGGAATTCCTCGCGGCCCTGCCGGCGACCGACCGCGTGTCGGTTTCGGCGGTGGACGTCGCGGTTTCTCCGCTGACCGAGGGCTTCGTCTCTCCGGCGGTCGCTTTGGAGACGGCGGTTCCGGCACTGAATCGCCGCGTCCCGCTCGGTGCGACGAATCTGCCGGCCGCCCTCAAGACGGCTGCCCAGACGAAGCACGACGGCCAGAATCCAATGTCGATCGTCTACGTCGGCGACGGCATGAGCGTCGCCGGCCTGATCGGCTCGGCCGACCTCACGAATCTTTGTGCTGATCTTCGCGGTCGCCACATTCCCGTCCACAGCTATGCGGTGGGCCCGCAGCTCGACCTGCAGTTGCTGGGCATCCTCGGTCAGCAGACCGGCGGCGCCGTGCTGATGGACAAGGTCCGCAAGACGAAGGACGATCCGGCCGTCGTCGGTCGCCAGCTGGCCGCCGCGGTTGATGCTCCCGTCCTGTACACCGACAAGCTGACGGTCGAGCCGGCCGCCGGCGCCCTGTATCCGCTGACGGCCCTGCCGATGCGTCCGGATCGCGAGACGATCTACCTCGGCAAGGGAGCTCTCCCCGAGAATTTCGACGTCGCCTTGAGCCACGGCGATGCGAGCCTGTCGTGGAAGATCAACGCCGCGAAGGCCGAGACGCAGAATTCTTTCCTGGTCCCGCAGTATCGGCAGGCCGAAGCGACCGCGGGTTTGAGCGTCGCGTTCGCCGGCAACGACGTGCTGCTGGCCGCCCGCCAGGCCTTCGATGACGACGTCCGCGGACTGGTCCAGCAGGGTCAGAACGCTGTGGCCCGGCGGAATGCCCGCGACGCGGCTGCCATCTCGAACATGATCCAGCAGCTCGATCCGAACGACATCGACGGCAAGCAGGTGAAGGCGCAGACCGATCGCCTGATCGAATCGCAGAAGACGCGGGGCGTGAAGATCGTCACAGTCGCCCAGGCCGAGCCGGCCGTGGAGAACCCTCCGGTGGCGAATCCGCCGGTCGCCAATCCTCCGGTCGATGAAGCCAATCCGGCCCCGCAGGCCACGAACGAAGAAACGGACCTGCTGAAGGCGGAACAGGCCCGTCGCGACATCCTCGGCCAGCGGCTGAAGCTGGAAGTGGAAAACACGATCAACGAAGCCCGTCGCATCTCGCGACAGGATCCGGCGGCCGCCCTCACGCAAATCAAGACGACCATCGGTGCGATCTCGGCCACGACCGACATCAATCCCGACCTTCGCACGCAGCTTCTGAAGCGGCTCAACGCCGTGCATGCCGAAGTGACGAGCCAGCAGGAAATTGCTCTCGTCAACAAGGTGAAGGCGGAAGAGAACCGAGTCATCCAGGAAGC